>JBOHSJ010000172.1:0-24310 GCA_050733035.1 Gemmatimonadales bacterium
CAGGGGCGCGGTCTCGATCTCCCCTTCATTTCCGTCTCCGGCACGATCAGTGAAGAAATGGCGGTGGCGGCGATGCGGGCGGGCGCCAAAGACTACGTCACGAAGGGGCAACTCAAGCGCCTTCCGCCGGCGATCGAACGCGAGCTCCGTGAGGCGAAGGCGCGAGCGGCTCTCCGGACGACCGAAGCGAGTTACACGACCCTCGTCGAGAACGCCCCGATCGGCATCTATCGTTCCAATCCCGATGGCAAGTTCCTCTCGGTCAACGCCGCGCTCGTTCACATGCTCGGCTACGACTCACCCGCCGACGTGCTGCAACTCGACATGGCGCGGGACGTTTATGCAGATCCCGCCGAGCGGCAACGCCTTCTCGATCGGGATACCTACACCGATCGCCAATACGATGATGTGGAGGCGACGTGGAAGCGAAAGGACGGTCGGCACCTGATCGTCCAGCTCAGCGTGCGCGCCGTGCGCAGTGCGACCGGCGGCGTCGAGTTTTACGAGACCTTCGTGCGCGATGTCACCGATCAACGCCGCCTGCAGCAACAGCTCACCCAGTCGCAGAAGATGGAGGCAATAGGAAGGCTGGCAGGCGGGATCGCGCACGACTTCAATAATCTGCTCACGGTGATTACGAGCTACAGCGACCTCCTCTTGGAGGACCTCCGAATCGGTGATTCCAAACGCGACGACGTAGAACAAGTGCGCAAGGCGGCTGAGGGTGCTGCGGCGCTTACCCGACAACTGTTGGCATTCAGCCGCCAGCAGGTGCTGGAGCCGCGGGTGATCAGCCTGAATGCGGTTGTCGAGAACCTGAAGAAGATGCTGCAGCGCGTGATTGGCGAAGACGTCGAGCTGGCGACAACGCTGGCGTCAGACCTCCGCGCCGTGAAGGCAGACGTGAGTCAAGTTGAGCAAATTCTCATGAACCTGGCGGTGAACGCGCGAGATGCGATGCCCGCCGGTGGCAAGATCACGATCGAGACCGGAGACGTCGAGCACGACCCAGGCCAGGGACGCGCACCCTTTGTCATGCTCGCCGTCACCGATACCGGGACGGGGATGGACGAGGCGACAAGAGCCCGGATCTTCGAGCCGTTCTTCACGACGAAAGAAGCAGGAAAAGGCACCGGACTCGGCCTCGCGACCGTGTATGCGATCGTGAAACAAGCCGGAGGCTTCATCTGGGTCTACTCCGAGCCGGGCCACGGCACGAGCTTCAAGATTTATTTCCCGCAGGTCAACGCGGTCGCAGAGACCACGCCAATTGCTTCCGCCGCGCCTCTACCACCAGGCAGCGAGACCGTGCTTCTCGTCGAGGACGCCGCCGCTGTCCGTGCGGTGAGCAAGCAGGTGCTCGAGCGGCTGGGCTATACGGTCTTGGAAGCTCCGGACGGAGAGGCTGCCCTCCACCTCGCGCGACGGCATCACGGCCGAATCCATCTGCTCTTGACGGATGTCGTCATGCCGCGCGTCGGTGGGCGTCAGGTGGCTGAGCGACTGCTCGGGAGCAGGCCGGACATGCGCGTGCTGTACACGTCCGGGTACACGGACGATTCGGTCGTGCGGCATGGTATGCTCGCCGGTGGAGTCCCGTACCTGCAGAAGCCCTTCTCGCCCGATGGCCTGGCGCGCAAGGTGCGGGAGGTGCTGAACGCACCCCGTGCTCCGACCGCGGCCTCACCGTCCGAGAAGCGGATCAGCTCGCCAGGTGCGCAGGTACTCGTCATCGACGATGATCCGAAGGTGAGGGCCGCGGTCCGACGCGCCCTCGAGGAGGAGGGGTTCCGCGTGCTCGAAGCGGCCGATGGCGAGGCCGGGCTCCGACTGTATCGCGAGCGCGGCGCGACGATCGTGATCCTGGACATCTTCATGCCGGAGCGTGACGGACTCGAGTTCATCCGCGAGGTACGGGCGGATCGGCCTAAAGCCACTATCATCGCGATGTCAGGCGGCGGCCAGATACGACAGATGGACATGCTGAAAGCGGCGGCGGCATTTGGCGCGTCACGCACGTTTTCGAAACCAGTAGCAATGAAGGAACTGGTCGCGGCAATTCACGAACTGTTGAAGGATCACGTCCAGCCGTAGGATAACTGAGAAGCTCGCGCCGTAGGACGAAGACTAGAGCCAGCGCGCGAACCAAGTCCGTTCGAACAGCACTTTCGCCCAATGCCACCGGCGGCCCGGGGTCCTGAGCCGGACGTCGGGATCAGGGGTCGCGTAGAAGTCTCCGGTGGCGAATCCCGCGCGCCCACCACCCATCTCGACGAAACAGGCGCCGTCGCCCGTGAACTCTGCAGCGGGCGTCGCGCCGCGCACGAGCGCGGCGATGTTGCGTGCTACGACGTCCGCCTGGCCTTCCGCGAACACCCCCGCCTTCGGAAGCGACTTCCCGTTCGGAAGGGGGATGCCCGTCACGTCGCCCACCGCCCAGACGCGCTCGAACGGTGTCGCCAGCGTCTTGGGATCGACCTTCACCCACCCACCCGCGGGCGCCAAGCCGGCATCCACCACGAACCTGGGCGCCGCGTGCGGCGGGACATAGGCGAGCAGGTCATACCGCGCGACGTCGCCTGTCTCGAATCGGATCATGCGGCTCCCCGGCTCGATCGCGACCGGCTTGTGGCTGGGGAAGTAGTCGATATGGCGGGATGCGAGCATCTCGCGCACGGCCGTGCCAAGCGCCGGCCCGGCGACGGGCATCGGCTGCGGCTCGGGGGTGTAGACGGCGATCTCGCAGCGATCCCGCACCCCTTGAGCGCGAAGGCGCGCCTCGAGCAGCATGGCCGCTTCGTATGGCGCCGCGGGACACTTGAACGGCATCGCGGCCACCAGCACCACGAGCCTGCCGCCGGAGAAGCGGGAGAGGTCGGCGTTCAGACCGACCGCACCGTCCAACGTGTAGAGATTGCGCCCACCCTGTGCGAGCCCAGGCAGGGCCTCGGCTCGCAGCTCGGCGCCCGAGGAGAGCAGCAGGTAATCGTACGGCATGTCTCCGTCGTCGAGGCGCACGCGCCGCGCGCCGAAGTCGAGTCCCTGCACCGTGCCTAAGCGAAATGACACACCACGGCGGTTCAGGCGGGTGAGCGGGCGAGAGAGACGATCGGGACGTCGGGTTCCGTCGGCGACCCAGAGGAGAGACGGCTGGAACAGGTGCTCTGGCGCGCGGTCGATCACGGTCACGCGGGCTCGATCCCCGAGTGAGCGGTGCAACCGCTTGGCGGCCACGACGCCACCGACGCCCCCTCCGACGATAACGATCTCGGTCATCTGCCTGTCCCTAAAACACGATGACGCGGTCCGCCCACAGCGTCCAGTCGGTGAGCTCCTCCAGCGAGCTGCGACGGGTTCCCTCGACCAGTTCGGCGTCGCTGAGCCCACGCGCGTCCATGCACGACCCGCACACGCCCACGGCGGCGCCGTGCTGCATCGGCACTTTCAGCATCCGTTCCAGGTGGTAGTAGCCCTGCGGGAGCTTTTGCCCGGCCTTGGCACAGCTGGCGGCGTCGCCCATGAGAAAGACTTTGACAGCCGTACCCTGGCGCTTGGCGAGGGAGCCCGCGAGCCGGAGACCGTTGTAGGAGCGCTCGGTGCCGTATGGGGGATCGTTGAGGATGAGGAGGACGTTCATCGGCGAACCGCCTGCGTGGGTCGGCGGACGCGATCGGCCAGCCTCGCGTCGCGGGAGAGCCTGCCAAGCAGCACCTCTCGCATCAACCGAAAGGCGGTGAGGATGCGGGGATCGCTGATACGGTAGAAGGCGAACCGTCCCTCGCGGCGCGCCTCCACGACGCCGGCGTCCCGCATGGCGCCGAGGTGCTGAGACAGGTTGCCGGCCGACGTGCCGACCGCGTTGACGAGGTCGCTGACGGTCCGCTCGCCGTCGCGGAGCGCCTCGATCATGGCAAGGCGCGTCGGGTGGGCCAGGATACTGCAGGTCGCCGCGTGCAGCTCCAGCAGGCGGCGCTCAGCGGCGGCGCGGGTCGTGTTTCGGGTCATGTGATCAGTCTCTCATTTTAGCGACTACTAAATCAATAATACGTACGGGCTCGTCCGCCAAGGGCAACTTGGGTGGCGGAGATGAACCGCTGCCTGTAGTATAGACACGTGCTAACGACAACCACGCGTCGCCGGTTGTGCGCCGTCATGGCGCGGCAGTGAAAGAGGGAGCACGCGTGTCATGACCGATCCTGCCAGCGTTCAAGCATCCTTGGAGCTCACGCTCAAGGACGAGATCCTGCGCATGTACCAAGAGGTCGCCGACAACCCCAGAGGGGAATTCCACTTCTTTCACGGCCGTGAGGCGGCGGAACTGTTCGGGTACGCGCCGGAGTGGCTCGACCGCGCACCTGCCAGCGCCGTCGCGTCGTTCGCCGGCGTCGGCAATCCGCACGAGCGCAGCAACCTGCAACCCGGGGAAACCGTGCTCGATCTCGGGAGCGGGGCCGGCCTCGACGCGATGATCGCCTCGTGGCGTGTCGGCCCAACCGGCCGCGTCGTGGGCATAGATCTGAACCCCGCCATGTGCATCAAGGCCCAAGCCCACGCGGCGGCGTCTGGTGCAAAGATGGAATGTCAGGAAGGTCGCATGGAAGCGATTCCGCTCCCTGATGCCTCGGTGGACGTGGTAATCTCCAACGGGGTGATCAACCTCTCGTTCCGCAAGCGCCGGGTGGTGGAGGAGATGTTCCGCGTGCTGAGGCCGGGTGGCCGGATCTCGATTACGGATATCGTCAGCGCCAAGCAACTGTCGCAATCAATAGTCAACGACCCGAAGCTCTGGGCCAGTTGAATCGGCGGTGCTCTCCCGGAGGGAGAGATGTTCAGGCTGCTGGAGGAGACGGGCTTCAGTCGTGTCCGGTCGGCCGTGGTCCCGGGATTCCGGTTTCGCAAGGAGTCGACGCAGAATTCGGCCGAGGCCTACGGCGTCAAGGCAGTCATGATGACCGCCTGGAAGCCGACTCCAGGCTGACGGATCGGCGCTCAGGCGATGGAGTTCGCGTTCAACCGCCCATCGGACTGATGACTCCGCTGGGAACGCTGATCGTCAACCTCACGGGTTGTCTTGTGCTTGGCTTCATCGTACGCATTGCCACCGGTGCCGGAGTGATCTACGGGCCGGCGACCTAAAGGGTTCCCCTGAGCGCGGGACGCGAGAGGCTCCAACGCAGCGCCGGTGGCGTGGCTATGGTCGTCACGATCACCATGATGACGACCGCCGAGTAGATCGCGCTGTCGATGATTGGCTCGCCGTCGATCGTCAGTCCCAACCCAATGCTCGCGAAAATCAGACCTACTTCGCCTCTCGGAATCATGCCCAGGCCGATGGACAGACGATCGAGCTTGCCGCCCAGCACACCGAGCGCGCAGGCCTGTTTGCCGATTACAGCCGCCAGGGTCAGCACCGCCGCGAATCCGAGGATGTCGCCCCGGCCAAACGTCGACAGATCCACGCGCATTCCCATCAGCACAAAAAACAACGGGACAAGAAACGCGCCGACCGGTTGCAGGAGCTCCTCGAGCTGATGCTCGCCTCTCTGGCTGAACTCCCGATAATGGACATCTTCCAGAATGAGGCCGGCGGCGTACGCTCCAACGATCGCCGCGAGCCCGATGGCCGCGGCGAGATAGCTCAGACCAAAGCAGAACACCAGCGCCGTAGCGAGCAGCACGCCGGAGCCTCGCAACCGAGACGCAGCACCGAACAGGCGTGGCGAGAGCACGAGGCCGAGGAACACCGCGCCAAACAAGAAGAGCGCTGATTTGACGACGATCAGCGCGATGCCGCCATACGCAAAGTCGGCGCCACTGTCGGCTGCCTGAATGATCCCGCTCACCACCGCCAGGATCACGAGTCCCAGCACATCATCCACCACCGCTGCGCCAAGAATGACCCGTGCCTCCGGTGACTGGCTCCTGCCCAGGTCTTTGAGCACACGCGCCGTGATGCCGACGCTCGTCGCCGTCAAGGTCGCTCCCAAGAAGGCGTGGACGTAGGCGCTATGCGAAGGCAGGAGCCACGCTCCAACCCCCCACCCCAGGGCAAAGGGCGTTACCACTCCGAGAACGGCGACCAGCAGTGATGTCCAGCCGACTTTCAACATGTCGCGTACGGTCGACTCCAAGCCGACCTCAAAGAGAAGAATGATGACGCCGAGCTGAGCCAAGGTGTCGAGCGTGGCATTGGTTTTGAACGGCTCGGCGAAACCGACTCCGATGAGCACCAGATTCCCGAGTATCACTCCGGCGACAAGCTCTCCCAACACGGCAGGTTGCTTGAGACGGACAGCGAGATCACCACATACTTTGGCCATCGTCAACACGACAGCGAGTGCGAGCAGGACCTGCGCGGCCGGGGCGTCGGTCGTACTTGCCGTCGCGCCTGCCGTGGTCAAGGAGAGGATGGCCACGGTAATGGCTAAAAAGCACCCTGCAGAACGGCCATCCACCACAGTCGGAGCAGGCAGCCCTGTGGGTTGTCGTACCGGACCTGCGGACCGTGTTCGGCGGGATTGGATGGATCTTCGGGTCGCTTCACCACGTCTCCTCCAGCTTGCCCGCATACGGGCGAGGTGGAGGTTGGCGGCCCGACCAACCAGGTTGACCTGCGGCGATATCGAACGCGCCGCACCCTTGGCGTCCATGCTACGCTAAATCGGAACCTCTCGCAACGTGGCCCCTGCTACGTGGGGTTCAGCACCCAAACCCGACGCGTCCACCACGCGGTCTTATGGGAGCGACTGGGCAGATCCGATCGAAGCAGCCGGTACAGGACGGCAAAACAAATGATGTAGTAGCCACCGCCGATCAAGAACCAGACGGTGAGCGATGGCGAGAATCGCGGAAGCCGAAGTTCGGCAAATCGCTCCCGAATGCCCCGCCAGTACGCCTTCCAGGACAGCTGCACTTGCACAAACCAGCACGGCGACAATTGCTGAGCGGTAGCGCCAGGGCCGCTATTCAAATCATGGCCCGGAATTTAGTATCTTGTCGCGCGCGTGCTCGTCCCCAAGCTCTTCACGACTCTCAAGGATTACGACCGGGAGCAATTCACCCGGGACCTGATTGCCGGCGTTATCGTCGGCATCGTCGCGTTGCCGCTGGCGATTGCGTTTGCGATCGCCAGCGGGCTCAGCCCCGAGCGCGGGCTCTACACCGCGATCGTCGCCGGTTTCCTGATCTCGCTGCTCGGCGGCTCGCGCGTCCAGATCGGCGGTCCGACGGGCGCGTTCGTGGTGATCGTCGCCGGCATCGTGCAGCGCTTCGGCGTCGACGGTCTCCTCGTCGCGACGCTGATGGCGGGCGTTATCCTCGTGGTGTTCGGTCTGGTTCGCATGGGTGGCGCGATCAAGTTCATCCCGTTCCCAGTGACGATTGGCTTCACGAGCGGGATCGCGCTCATCATCTTCTCGAGCCAGGTGAAGGACCTCCTCGGTCTCGAGATGAGCGCCGTACCAGCGGAGTTCATCGCCAAGTGGGGTGCCTACGCCCGGTCCTTCGACTCGATCAACCCCTGGGCGCTCCTCGTCGCGGTTGGTGCCCTGACCATCATCTTGCTGTGGCCCAAGTTCGAACGCCGAGTCCCGGGGCCGTTCGTCGCCCTCATCGTCACAACGGTCCTGGTCCAGCTGTTTCATTTGCCCGTCGAGACGATCGCGGGGCGGTTCGGTGCGATCCACGCCGGATTGCCGGACCTCTCCTTTCCACACGTGACGGTATCGCTCGTTACGTCGCTCGCGGGCCCGGCGTTCACCATCGCGCTGCTGGCGGCGATCGAGTCGCTCCTGTCGGCGGTCGTGGCCGACGGTATGACCGGCGGACGGCACCGCTCCAACATGGAGCTGGTGGCGCAGGGCGTCGCGAACATCGCGTCGCCGCTGTTCGGCGGCATGCCGGCGACCGGTGCGATCGCGCGCACGGCGACGAATGTCAAGAACGGTGGCGGGACGCCCATTGCCGGAATGACGCACGCCGTCACACTGCTGCTGATCACCCTCTTTTTCGGCCGCTGGGCGGGACTGATCCCGCTCGCGACGCTCGCCGCGATTCTCGTCGTGGTCGCGTTCCACATGAGCGAGTGGCGGACCTTCGTCTCGGAGTTCCGCGCACCCAAGAGCGACGTCGCGGTGCTGCTCGCGACGTTCCTGCTCACGGTGCTGGTGGACCTCACGGTCGCGATCGAGGTCGGCATGGTGCTAGCGGCGTTCCTCTTCATGCGCCGCATGGCCGAGGTCACGAATATCAAGGTCCTCACGCACGAATTCGAGGACCCGACGGACGACTTCGAGAACGACCCGAACGCCGTGCGCCGGCGGGTCGTGCCCGAAGGCGTCCAGGTGTATGAGATTACCGGTCCGTTCTTCTTCGGCGCCGCCGAAATGTTCAAGGATCGCGTGACCCGCATCGCGGGCAAGCCGAAGGTGCTGATTCTCCGGATGCGGCACGTGCCGGCCATCGACTCGACCGGACTGCACGCGCTGCGCGACGTGGTGCGGCGCAGCCGCAATGAGGGGACGCTCGTGATTCTGTCGGACGTGCACGCGCAACCGGTCGTCGCCCTCGAGCGCTCGGGGACGTACGACGAGGTGGGTGAGGAGAACATCCACGGCAACATCGACGATGCCTTGAACCGGGCGCGCGCCCACTTGGGGCTTCCGGCCGTGAGGGCGCCGGCGTTTGCGACGCCGACGGTCGCGCGGGAGACGTCGCCCGGGATGCCGGCGATGCCATGATGCCGCGATGCAGCTGACGATTCGTGAGGCGGCCTCGTACCTGCGGGTCGACGAAGCCACGGTGCGGCGCTGGATTCAGCGGCGCGCGCTCCCCGTCCATCGTGCGAACGAGCGGATCTATCTGAATGCCATCGAGCTGTGGGAATGGGCAACCGAGAACGGAATACCGGTCTCGCGCTCTCTGCTCGAGCAGGCGCAGCGCCGGCCTGAGCAGGTTCCGCCCCTATCCGAGCTGCTGTCCGCCGGCGGCATTCATCATGATGTGGGCGGTGAGGACAAAGCGAGCGTGCTGCGCGAGATCGTGCAGCACCTCCCGCTGCCGGCGGAGGTCGACCGCGAGTTCCTGGCGACGACGCTCGAAGCGCGCGAGGCGATGGGCTCCACCGGTGTGGGCGACGGGATCGCCATTCCCCATGTGCGCAATCCGATCGTGCTCCACGTCGCGACCCCGTTCGTTACGTTGTGCCTGTTGCGTCATCCGGTGGCGTTCGACGCCTTGGACGGGCTGCCGGTCCACGCGCTCTTTACCGTGATCAGCGCCAACGTGCCCGGCCACCTCCGCATCCTCGGCCGACTCGGGTTCGCCTTGCACGACGAAGAACTGCGGCAGCTGCTGAAGCGGCGAGCGTCCGACGCCGAGATCCTCACCCGCGTGCGCGCGGTCGAGGGGCGCACCAGCGACGTGTTCCGGTCCCCGGCTGCCGAGTGACGGTGCGCCCGTGAACCTGGTCGCGCTCGGCGTCGCGCTGATCGTGCTGGCCGGCCTGGCGGCGGCCGCATTCGCGCGGCGGCCGGCCGTGGGCGAGACGTTGTTCCGCCTCTTGCTGGGCGCGGGGTGCGTCATCGGCGCGGTGCCCACGGTGGCGGTGTTGGCCGGCGCGACCGTGCCCGACGTCCGACTGGCGCCGGTGACGCCGCTCGGCCCGTGGGTATTCGGCCTCGACGCCCTCTCGGCCGTCTTCCTGCTGGCGATCCTGGGCGTGGGCGCTGCCTGCGCATTCTACGGCCTGTCCTACCTCGCGCACGAGCGCGCACACCGCGCGGTCGGCGCAGCGCATCTCCTGTTCGCGCTGCTGGTCGCCACGCTCGCCCTCGTTGTGGTCGCGCGCGCCGCGTTGCCCTTCCTCATCGCCTGGGAAGGGATGGCCGTGGCGGCCTACCTGCTGGTGGTGCTCGAACACGAGCGTCCCGAGGTCCGCCGCGCCGGAAACATCTACGTCGTCGCGACGCACGTCGGGACGTTGCTGCTGTTCGCCCTGTTTGCCACCTGGGCTGCCGACGCCAACGATCTGAGCTTCGCGGCACTCGCCGCCCATCCGCCGTTCCCGGCCAGCCGCAGTGGAATCATCCTGGTCGTCGCCCTGATCGCGTTCGGGCTCAAAGCGGGTGCCGTTCCTTTCCACTTCTGGTTGCCCGAGGCGCATGCCGCGGCGCCGGCGCATGTTTCCGCCCTGATGTCGGGCGTTGTCATCAAGATGGGGATCTACGGACTGCTGCGGACGTTGGTCCTCTTCGGTTCGCCGCCGCCCTGGTGGGGTTGGATCGTGCTCGCGCTAGGCGCGATCTCCGGCGTGCTGGGCGTCGTCTGGGCCCTCGCGCAGCACGATCTCAAGCGGCTGCTCGCGTTCCACAGCGTCGAGAACATCGGGATCATCCTGCTCGGTATCGGGGCGGGATCCCTGGGTCTCGCGTACGGGCACCCACCGATTGCGGTGCTCGGCTTTGCCGGCGCCGCGCTCCACACACTCAATCATGCGCTGTTCAAGAGCCTGCTTTTTCTCGGCGCCGGATCGGTGATCCACGCCACTGGCGTCAGAGAAATCGACCGGCTCGGCGGGCTGGCTCGTCGCATGCCGACAACGACGGTCACGTTCCTGGTCGGCTCTGCGGCGATCGTCGGGCTCCCCCCGCTCAACGGGTTCGTCAGCGAATGGGTGGTCTACCAGGCCCTGCTGCGCGGGGGAACTGCGCACGGCGCCGCACAGCTCCTAGGGTTGGGCGCCGTCGTGCTGGCGTTGATTGGGGCGCTCGCCCTCGCCTGTTTCGTGAAAGTGGTGGGGGTGCTGTATCTCGGGACGCCACGAGCGGAGCTGGCCACCGCTCCGCAGGAGTCCGCCGCAGGCATGGTCCGTCCGCTGATCGGCCTGGCCGCGGCCTGTGTCGCGATCGGCCTCGTCCCGATCGTTGTCGTGCCGCCGGTGTTGCGGGTGGGGTCGCTCGTCGCCGGCCTACGCTCCGGCGCGCCGGGGGGGGGCCTGCCGGCTGACACCGCCGCCGGCCCAGCGACCGTGTTCACCGTCGCGCTCGCGTTGAGCTTGCTGGCGGGGTGGGCGGTGTACGCCGCGGTTCGTCGCGGGCAGCGACGGGTGGAGGCGGCGACGTGGGGCTGCGGCTACCCGCTGCCGACGCCCCGCATGGCGTACACGGCGAGCTCGTTTGCCGCCCCGCTGCTCGGCGTGTTCCGGTCCTTCTCCGGCGTGCGCACACACCGCACCGCGCTCGCGTTCGCCACGCACGCGATCGACCCCGTGTTGGACGGCGTGCTGTTGCCCGCCTGGCGCGGCGCCCGCGCCGCCGCCGCGTGGTTGCGCCACGCTCAGCGGGGCGGGCTGTCGCTGTACCTGCTGCTGGTTGGCGCCGCCGTTGTTGCATCGCTCCTCTATCTCCTCGTGGCCGGGAGGAATCCGTGACGGGGGAAGGGCTGGTCGCCCTCGGGATCCTGGGAGTCGCGGCTCCGGCGATGCCGGGCATCGTCGTGAAGACCAAGTCGCTCCTAACCGGCCGCCGCGGCCCGCCCGTGCTCCAGCTGTACGCCGACCTCGGAAAACTGGTCCGGAAGGGTGCCGTCTACAGCCGGACTACGACGCGGCTGTTTCGCGCCGGCCCGGTCGTGGTGCTCGCGTCACTCGTCATGGCGTCGCTGCTCTTGCCACTCGACGGGCGGGCGGCGCCTTTCCGCTTTGCGGGTGACTTGGTCGCGTTCGCCGGACTGCTGGCGCTCGGGCGGTTCGCGCTCGTGCTGGCCGGGCTCGACACGGGCTCGAGCTTCGAGGGCATGGGCGCAAGCCGTGAGGTCACGATCGCGACGTTCGCGGAGCCCACCCTGTTTCTCTGCTTCCTCGCGTTGGTGGTCGCGACCGGGGATCTCTCGCTGAGCGGCATGCTGGGGACGCCGTTGGCGGCGGCGTGGCCGCGTGCGGGCGCTTCCCTGAGCCTCGTGGGCATCAGTCTCTTCGTCCTCCTCCTGGCGGAGAACTCGCGGGTGCCGGTGGACGACCCCGCGACGCACCTCGAGTTGACGATGATCCACGAGGTCATCGTGCTGGACCACAGCGGACCGGACCTCGCGGTTATCCTCTACGGCAGCGCCTTGAAGCTCGCGCTCTTCGGCGTGCTGGCGGTGAGTGTGTTCGTGCCCCGTGCGGGCTTCTCGGGGCCGGTGGCGCTGGGTCTCTTGTTCCTGGGGCTCGGTGTCGTGGCCGTGGCGGTCGGGGTGGTGGAAGCGGTGATGGCGCGGCTGCGGTTGGCCCGGGTGCCGCAGCTGCTCGTCGGAGCGGCCGGACTGGCGCTGTTCGCCACGATTTTGCAGCTCCAGTGATCATGCACAGCGCCGCCCAGATTGTCCTGTTGCTCGTCGTGCTCACGGATCTCGCGGTCCTGGGCACCTCGCGGCTCAGCACCTGCATCCGCGGCCTGGCGGCGCAGGGGCTGCTGCTCGGACTGCTGCCCGTGCTCATCGCACCGCAGCCTTCGGTGCACTCCGTCAGTCTCGCGCTCGGGACGGTGGCGGTGAAGGCGGTCGCTTTGCCGTGGTTTCTCGCGTGGGCCATTCGCGAGGCGGCGGTGCGCCGGGAGGTCGAGCCACTCGTCGGGTTCATCGCCTCGCAGCTGCTCGGTGCGCTCGCGCTCGCTCTCGCATTCGCCATCGCATCACGCCTTCCGCTGCCCACCGCGCAGCAACCGTTGCTTGTGCCGGTGTCGCTCGCGACACTCATGATCGGATTCATCGTGCTGACCACCCGGCGCAAGGCGCTGACCCAGGTGGTCGGCTATCTCATGTTGGAGAACGGGATCTACCTCTTCGGCCTGACGCAGACCGAGAGTGTGCCGTTCCTCATCGAGCTCGGCGTGCTGCTCGACGTGTTCGTCGGCGTGTTCATCATGGGCATCGTGGTGTTCCACATCAACCGCGAATTCGACTCGCTCGACGCGACGCGCCTCACCGAGTTGACGGACTGATGCGCCTCCTCCTGCTGTGCGCGATCCCGCTGGTGACCGCGCTGATCGTGCTGGGCGTGCCGGCCTTCCGGGGGCGGCGGGTGCCGGTCGCGCTGCTGGTGAGCGTGGCGGCCGCGCATGTGGCGCTCGTCGCGTCGCTGTGGACCGTCCCCGCGCCACCGGCACTCGGCGGCTGGCTCGCCGCTGATTCGCTCGGACTCACGGTCCTCACGGTGACCAGCGTGTTGTTCCTGGTGACGGCGATCTACATCATCGGCCACGCGCGCCTCGACGCGCCGCGCAGCGGCCGTGTGTTCGCGGGCGGCCTCCTGGCGTTTCTCTCCGCCGCGTCGGTCGTCTCGTTGGCCCAGCACCTGGCGATGCTCTGGGTCGGGATGGAGGCGACGACGCTGTCCGTGGCGCCGCTCGTCTTCCTGCGCCGCGATCGTCGCTCGCTCGAAGCGACCTGGAAGTATCTCGTCGTCTCATCCGTCGGGATTGCGCTCGCGCTGCTAGGCACATTTTTCCTCGCCAGCGCCCAGGGCGGGCTCGGTCGCCCACTCCTGCTCCCGGATCTCATCGCGCACGCGCGCGAGCTGCACCCCGCATGGCTGCGCGCCGCGTTCCTGTTCCTGCTCGTCGGCTTCGGCACGAAGATGGGACTCGCCCCGATGCACACCTGGAAGCCCGACACGTACGGAGAAGCGCCCAGCCTCGTCAGCGGCCTCATGGCGGGCGCGCTGACGAGCTGCGCGTTCCTCGGAATCGCGCGCGTCACGGAGGTCGTGGCGGCCGCCGGGCTGGCGGCGTTCGCGCAACCGGTGCTCATCGCCTTCGGTGTCCTGTCGCTCGTCGTCGCGGCGACGTTCATCATTGGCCAAGGGGACGTCAAGAGGCTGCTCGCCTACTCCAGCGTGGAGCACATGGGGCTGCTCGTGCTCGGGCTCGGGCTCGGGGGCGTCGGGACGTACGGCAGCATGCTCCACCTCGTGAACAACGGGTTGGCCAAGGGCTGGGTGTTTCTCGTCACCGGGAACATCGTGCTCGCCACGGGGAGCGCGACAGCGGCGCGCAACCGGGGACTGGTCCGGACGCTCCCCGCATCGGCGGCGCTGCTCGTGCTCGGTCTGTTTGCCGTCACCGGCTCACCTCCCTTCGGGCTTTTCATGAGCGAGTTCACGATTCTGCGGGCGGCCATTGACGGCGGCCACCCCTGGATTGCGGCGCTCATGCTCCTGGCGCTGGCGATCATCTTCGTGGGCATGGCGGCGCTGGTGCTCAGGATGACACTGGGTGAGCCCCCGGCCGGCACCGTACCTGTCCGCGAGAGCCCATGGTTGGTGGCGGGTCCCATCGCGCTCGCCGCCATCGTCTTGATGCTGGGCGTCTACATTCCGGGCCCGCTGCAAGACGTTCTGACGCGCGCGGCCGTTGCCCTCGGGGGGCGAGGACCGTGAGTCCCCTGCGCGCCCCGGGCCTGCGTAACCGGCGCGCGATCCCGTGGGGGGCGGTGCCGGAGGAGCCCGCCGAGCGGTTCCGGGAGTCGGTGACTGAGGCGGTGACCGGCGGCTGGCGACTGGCGTCGCTCTTCGGCATGCCGGACGGGAAGGACCAGACGCGCCTCGTCGCGATCCTGGCGGACGACACGCGCGGGGAGTTGGGCGTGACGAGCGCCGTCGTCGGGGATGTCTACCCGTCCATCTCCGCGGCGTGTCCTCAGGCTCTTGGATTCGAGCGCGAGATCGCCGAGCAATGTGGCGTGGTGGCGGAGGGTCATCCGGGGCTCAAGCCGCTGCGGCGGCATCCTCCCGATCACCTCCCGCCCGGCCGCCGCGTAGAGTCGTCGGACCGAGAGGTGTATCCGTTTTTTCAGATAGCGGGAGAGGAAGTGCACGAAGTCGCCGTCGGGCCCGTGCACGCGGGAATCATCGAGCCGGGGCACTTCCGGTTCCAAGCGTACGGCGAGCAGGTGTTGTTCCTCGAGATCCTGCTCGGCTATCAGCACCGCGGCGTGGAGGGCCTGCTCGAGCGCGTGGGCCGCGATCGGGGCGTGCTCGTCGCAGAGTCGATCGCGGGCGACACCGTCATCGGCCACGCCGGCGCTTATTGCGGCGCGGTCGAAGCGCTCGCCCGCAGCCGGAAGACACCGCGTGGCCAGACGGTGCGCGGCATCGCCCTCGAGCTGGAGCGCTTGGCGAATCACATCGGAGATCTCGGTGCCATCGCCTCCGACGTCGCTTTCCAACCGGCGGCCGCGTATTTGGGCCGGATGCGAGGTGACTGCCTCAATCTCTTGATGACGCTCTCGGGCAACCGCTACGGGCGCGGTCTCGTGCGACCCGGCGGCGCGGCATTCGATCTTACTCCGGCCATGGCCGGCGAGATGCGCGATCGGCTGCAGCGCCTCGGCGAAGAGCTCGATCCGGTACTGGTCCTGATGTTCGAGACCGCGTCGGTCCAGGCGAGGCTCGAGGGCGTCGGCGTCGTGCCCCGGACCGCGTGCGCCGAGTTCGGCTTCGTCGGTCCCGTCGCGCGGGCGTGCGAGCTACCGCGCGACGTTCGACACGATCACCCGTGGGGGATCTTTCGATTCGCTCACATCCCGGTGTCGACGATGTGGGCCGGGGACGTGCTCGCGCGCGCGCTCGTCCGGCGGCTGGAGATCCAGCGGTCCCTCGAGTTCACCATCGAGCAGCTCGGGTCGCTTCCCAAGGGCCCGGCGCTCGTAGACTGCGGACCCCTGCGAGCGAACGAGCTGGCTGTGGCGATGGTGGAAGGCTGGCGGGGCGAGATCGTGCACGTCGTGATCACCGACGACCAGGGGCGCGTCCGCCGCCACAAGGTCACCGATCCATCCTTCCATAATTGGACGGCGTTGGGGCTGGCGATGCCGGGCAACGAGATCTCCGACTTCCCGCTCTGTAACAAGAGTTTCAACCTGTCCTACGCGGGGCATGACCTCTGATGCGAGGACGCAGGCCGTGTTGAGCTGGCTGCGAACGAGGCTGCGCCAGGGGATCCGGACGATTCGTTTCCCCGGAGACGGCGCGGATTTCCCGGAGCGCTTCCGAGGCCGGCCCGTGGGGTCCTCGGATCTCGGCGCGTGTCTGTTCAGCCCGGAGGAGAGCGTTTACAGCCGCGACTATCGCATGGCCACGTCCACACGGGACGCGCTGGTCAGTGCGACGGGTGAGGTCGAGCTCGCCCGTGCGCTCGACGAGCAAACGCGGAGATTGTTCCGGCGCTCGCTGCGGCTGCGCTCGGTGGTGGCGGGAAGCTGTAACGGATGCGAAGCCGAGCTCGTCGCCCTCGGCAACGTGGTGTTCGACCTGGCCCGATTCGGTGTCCAGTTCGTGGCCTCGCCGCGCCACGCGGACGGTATCGTCGTCACCGGCGCGGTGAACCAGAACATGCGGCGGGCGCTGGAGCTGACCTACGAGGCGGTGCCGGCGCCGAAGATCGTCATCGCGGTCGGGGCCTGCGCCATCAGCGGCGGTCCCTTTGCCGGCAGTCCGGAGGTGGGCGGGGGCGTCGGCGGCATCCTCCCGGTGGACCTGTGGATCCCGGGGTGCCCGCCGCATCCGCTCACGATGCTCGATGGTCTGCTGCGGTTGCTGGGCGTTATCGAACGAGGAGCCCGCGAGTCTAAGGAACCCCTCACAGAGCCTTCATGAAGATGCGATAGGGCCGCCGATAAGCTCCGGGTACTTCAACACGGAGCATCCTGGTGGATCGAGCCGTCAAGTGTCTGCTGTGGGCGCCAATTGCAGCTCTGGTCGTCGCGTGTCGTGGCGATAAGGGCGATGCCGTGCCAGCTCCCCCTGCCGTAGCGGCGGCCCCGACCGCCGAGGCGCGGGGGGCGATTTTCGTTCGGAAGGGCTGCCCGCAGTGCCATTCGATCTCGGCGTTCGGTATCAAGTCCGCGACCGAGGTCGGTCCCGATCTCACCGGCGCTTACGACGATGTCCAGACGCGGTTCGGGGTAAAGCTGGATCAGTTCTTCGCCGCTCCGACCGGTACCATGCAAATGGTTCTGACCTCGATGATCACGCTCACACCCGCTGAGCGGGATTCCGTCATCCACATCCTCAAAGAGCTCCACGAAGAGCGCGAAGCGCGCGCGGAAGGGAATCACCAATGAACCTGCGTCTCCCCATTGCCGTCCTCCTCGTTGCCGCCGCATGCGCTCCCTCCAAAGGGCCGCAGGGCGGCTCCAACAGCCGGCTCGCCGATGCGCGCGAGGCAGCGCAGCGCACATTCGTGGAGCCGGGCAAGCTCGATGAGTTCTACCTGTTTTACAGCGGCGGGCACTCCGGCCAGGTCTACGTCGCCGGCGTGCCGTCGATGCGCCATATCGCCACGATTCCCGTGTTCGCTCCGTATCCGGCGACCGGCTACGGCTTCGACATCGAAACCAAGGCGATGCTGGGCGGCTACACCTGGGGCGACGTGCACCACCCCGCACTATCCAAAACGAAGGGCGATTACGACGGCCGCTGGCTCTTCGTCAACGACAACGCGAACAACCGGTTGGCGCGCGTAGACCTGCGGGACTTCAAGACACACCAGATTCTCGGTCCGATTGCCAACTCGAGCGGGAATCACGGATCGGCGTTCCTGACCGAAAACAGCGAGTACGCGCTCGTCGCGAGCCGGTTCTCGATTCCCATCCCGCGCGGCACGTACGCGCCCCTGTCTCGCTACGCCACGGATTACAAGGGCGTCCTCAGCGGCATCACGATCGACAGCACGACGGGCGCCATGTCGGTCGCCTGGCAGATCGTGACACCGCCGTTCGATTGGGACTTGGCGGCGACGGGCCGCGACATCTCCAGCGACTGGGTCGTGTGGAGCTCGTATAACAGCGAGCGTGCCACCGGCCGGCTCGAGGTGACGGCCAGCCAGCGCGACCGCGACTACATCACGTTCGTCAACTGGCGGAAGGCCGCCGCGGCCGCGGCGTCCGGCAAGGGCAAAATGATCGGCGGGGTGCGCGTGCTCGATCCCCGCGAGGTTCCGGGCATGATGTACCTCGTGCCGCTGGCCAAGAGTCCGCACGGAGCCGACTTCTCGCCGGACGGCCGCTACGTGGTGGGGGGCGGCAAGCTCGCGCCGTACGTCACCGTGTTCGATTTCCAGAAGTTCCTGTCCGCGACGACCGCCAACGACACGACGGGCAACGAAGACGGAATTCCGGTGCTGCGGTTCGAGGCGATTCGCGTCGCGGAGGTGCCGGTGGGTCTGGGACCGCTCCACACGCAGTTCGACGACCAGGGCTACGCATATACGTCGCTGTTCGTGGAGTCGGCCGTCGCCAAGTGGAAGCTCGGCCCCTTCACCGGCAACGACTCCGCGCTGGTCGTGGCCAAGATCCCCGTGCACTTCTCCGTCGGTCACATCGTGGCGGCGCACGGCGATACCCGGCATCCGGTGGGCCGCTACCTCATTTCGATGAACAAGCTCTCCAAGGGCCGGCATCTCAACGTGGGCCCCTCGCAGCCGGAGTCGAGCCAGCTCATCGACATCAGCGGCAACGGCATGACGATGCTGTATGAGGCGTACACGGAGCCCGAGCCGCATTTCGCGCAGCTCGTGCGCGCCGACCTGCTGCATCCCATCGAGGTCTACCCGAAGGCGGAGAACCACAATCCCAACGCCGTCTGGGCGGCGAGCGACGCGAAGATCACGCGCCGCGGGGGCATCGTGGAAGTCAACGTCTACAGTATCCGGTCCTACTTCACGCCGAACCAGATCGAAGTGCAGCAAGGCGACTCGGTGATCATTCACGTGACCAACGCCGAGCAGGAGCGGGACATGCTGCACGGCTTCGGCATCTCCAGCTACAACATCAACGTCGTGATGGATCCGGGTGAGACGAAGACGATCGCGTTCCGCGCGACCAAGCCGGGCGTCTACCCGTTCTACTGCACCAACTTCTGCTCCGCGATGCATCAGGAGATGCAAGGGTACTTCCTGGTCAAACCCCGCGCCGGCGCTCCGGTTGCGGCTGGTGGCGGGAACTGACGTGACGGTGGTCAGTTGGCTCGGTCAGGTGCTCTCGCCCCGGGCACGGCTCGCCGTGCTCGGGGTGGGAGTGCTGCTGATCCTCGCGCTGTTCTTTCCGCTGTGGAAGATCACGATGTTCGCGAACCAGTTTCCGGAGGGCCTGCGACTCTCGATTTACGCCCACCAGCTGGTCGGCGGGAACGGCGGCGCCGATCTGCAGGGCATCAACATTCTGAATCACTACATCGGCATGCGGGAAATCCAGGCCGTCGATTTCGTGGAAATGAAGTTCATTCCGTTCGTGCTCGGCATCTTTCTGCTGCTCGGCTTGCGGACCGCGGTGTTCGCCCGCGTGGGCAATGTCGTGGACCTCGTGGTCCTGTTCGCCTATTTCTCGCTGTTCTCCCTCGCGGCGTTCGCCTACCGGATGTACAGCTACGGGCATCAGCTGAGTCCCGAGGCGCCGATCAAAGTGGCGGCGTTCACGCCACCCATCTTTGGGCACCAACGGATCGCGAATTTCGACGTCTACAGCTATCCGGGATTTGGTTCGATCCTGCTCGCGGCCTTCGTTGTCGCCCTGCTGGCCGTACTGTTTGTCGAGACCCGGCGTCTCAAGCGACAACCCGCGTGATCGCGTTCCTCTGGACCGTCGCGCTGCTGTCTTCCGATACGCTGCGGCTCGCCCCCGGCATCCACACGGGCCCGCTCGTGTTGACCCGGCCGACCGTGGTACTCGGCGCACCGGGAGCGGTGCTGCGCGGATCCGGGACCGGCACCGTGCTGGAGGTACGCGCCGCGGGCAGCGTGGTTCGCGGGCTGCGCATCGAGCGCAGCGGGCGCGACCCGGATCGCTACGACGCCGGCGTGTTGGTGGCAGCCGACTCGGTGGTGCTGGAAGACCTCGTGATCCGCGACGTGTTGTTCGGCGTCTATCTGGCGCAGGTGCGCGGCGTCACGCTGCGGGCACTCGACATCGCGGGCCCGCCCGGGCTGCCGGAAGGACGGCGTGGCGATGGGATCACGTTCTACTACTCGCGCGGCGTGGTGGCCGAGTTCAATCGCATCGCCGACGTGCGCGACGGCATGTACTTCTCCTATTCCGACAGCATCCGCGTGTCCGACAACACGGTCACGCATGTGCGCTTTGGACTGCATTACATGTTCAGTCACGCAAACCACTTCGAGCGCAACGTCTTTACCGACAACGCCGCCGGGGCGGTCATCATGAATTCCCGCGGTGTCGCGGTCACGGACAACGTGTTCGCGTGGAATGCGGGAGCCCGGTCGTACGGGCTGGTGCTGCAGCAAGCGACCGATCCGCTCGTCACCGGCAATCTGCTGGTGGGGAACGGGATCGGCGTGTTCTTCGACAACGTGATTCGCGGTACGTTCACCGACAATGTGGTCGCCGGCAACTGGCTCGGCCTGCAGCTGTTCTCGAACAGCGAGGCGACCCGTATCACGGGCAACGCGCTGTTCGCGAATACGTTCGCGGCGACGGGCGGCGCCGACAGTGCCGCCTATCGGCTGTGCGTCGATGGCCGGGGCAACTACTGGGGTGCGGGAGGATACGATCTCGGCGGCGACGGCGTGCTCGACGTGCCGCATGCCGCGTCGTCGCCGTTGGCCGAGCTTGCGCTCACCCGCGAGGCGTTGCGGCTGTGGCTGCACAGTCCGGCCGCGCAGACGCTGTCGTGGGCGGAGCGCACGTTTCCCGTCTTCGCGTTGAACGCGGCTACGGATCGCTGTCCCCTGGCGGCGCCGCCGCGCCCGGTCATGCTCAGCCGATTGCCGCCGGCTCCCGCTGCGCGCGCGGGCGGCCGAGCGGGGCAATCGGCCGCAGCCGGACTGACCTTCCTGGCTGGTCTCACGGCGTTGATCGCGGGCAGGCGCCGCCGGCCATGATCGAGCTCCGGCAGGTCTGGAAGCGCTACGATGAACGGATCGCGCTGCATCCGCTCGACCTCGTCGTGCGGGGCGGTGAGACCGTCGCGCTGGTGGGTCCCAACGGCGCCGGGAAGTCGACCGCTCTGCGCATCCTGGCCGGCACGGTGCAGGCGAGCGGGGGCAACGCGACGATCGACGGCCCCGTCGCGTATCTCGCCCAGCGCCTGGGCGTGCCGCCGACGACGGTGGTCGCCGATCTAGCCGTGCTCGTCGCGGCGGCGCGCGGCGTCGCGCCCCACGTCGCCCGCGACGCGCTCGTTTCGCTCGGCCTCCAGGATCGTCTCGACGCGCCGCTGCGCGATCTCTCGGGAGGCCAGCGACAGCGCGTGATGCTGGCGCTCGCAACCGTTGGCGACATCGGCGCGTTGCTGCTCGACGAACCGAGCATCAGCCTCGATATCGAAGGCGCCGAAGACATGCGCGCCGCGATTGCCGCCGCTCGCCGGCGGGGGACTGCCGTTTTGTTCGCATCGCATTACTTGCACGACGTGGCGACGCTGGCCGAGCGGATCGTGCTGCTCGTCGAAGGTCGCGTCGTCGCGCAAGGATCGCTTGCCGAGCTTGCCGCCGCGGCGGGCGTGCCGTGCCAGCCCGACATCGCGGATCCGCCAATCGAACGGATTTATCGCGTCCTGGTGCGTCGCAGCCGCGGCCTTAGGCCGGCGAGGGCGGCGTGACCGCCGCTCTGCTGCGTTTTGAGCTCGCCGCCGCCCGCAAGGGCCGCACCGCGCCCATGTTCGCCGCGGGGTTCGCGGTCGCGAGTGTTGCGATCGCGCTGGTGGGTCTTTCGGCGGGAGGCGTCATCGCGGTACAGGGGTTCGCGCGTACATCGATCAGCCTGCTCCAGCTCATCCTCTGGGTCGTCCCGCTGCTCGCGCTGCTCACCGGGGCGGCGGCCGGCGCCGAGTGCTACGAGCTTGAGTTCATCGCCGCGCTGCCGCTGAAGCGCTTTGAGATCGTGGTGTCGCGATGGGCGGCGTGGCTTGGGGCGCTGGGTGCCGCGCTCTGCGTGGGCCTCGGCGCGGCGGGACTCGTCATCGGAGCGCTCGCAGGTATGGCCGATGGCTGGCGATACCTCGGGCTGCTCGGCATCGCGACGTTGCTGCTCTCGGCATGCCTCGCGATCGGGTTAGCCATCGGCGTCCGGGTCCGCGACCGCGCACGCGCGCTGGCGGTGTCGATGGTCGCGTGGTGTGTGTTGGTCATCGGGGTGGATCTGATCGCGATCGGCCTGCTCGCGATCCTGCCGGCCGGCAGTCCCTCGTGGCCGCTTTCATTATTGCTCGCCCTCGATCCGATCGACTTGGCGCGCGTGCTCGGAATCGGCTTGTTCAACGCGGACGGAATCTCCGGGCCGACCGGCGCGGCGTTGCGTGAGGGGCTCGGTGGGACCGGCGCGGCAGCGCTCGTGGTCGCGCTCATGGGCTGGACCGCACTTCCGCTCGCGTGGGCCTCGCGGCGTCTTGCGCGCAGCGATCTTTAGTTCTGCCGCGTTGTGACCGCCTGGTTTCTCGGCCTGTCACCGCTCGCGCAGGCTGGTGTGGCGGCGCTGGGCACCTGGGCACTCACCGCCGCGGGTACACTCCCGGTGCTGGTTACGTCGCGCGCCCCGCGGCGGCTCATGGATGGTCTCATGGGCTTCGCGGGCGGGGTCATGGTCGCGGCGTCATGCTGGTCATTGCTCGTACCGGCAATGGCACGGGGCGGAATCGCGCCGGCGGCCCTGGGCCTCCTTCTTGGTGCGGCCGTCATCTACGCCCTGGATCAGGCGCTGCCCCACCTGCATCCGGAGTTCCCTGATGAGGCGCGTCAGGAGGGCCCGGCCCCCGCCCGGGCCTGGCGCCGCTCGACCTTGCTGATGGCGGCGATCACGCTGCACAACTTTCCGGAAGGGCTCGCGATCGGCGTCGCGTTTGGGGGCGGGTCTGCGACGTCGGCGCTGGCGCTGGCACTCGGCATCGGGCTGCAGAACGTCCCCGAGGGGCTTGCCGTGGCCCTGCCGCTGCGGCGCGAGGGTATGAACCGCTGGCGCGCGTTGTGGTACGGCCAACTCACCGCCGCCGTGGAGCCCGTGGCTGCGGTCCTGGGCGCCGCCGTCGTGGTCCAGGCGTCCTGGCTCCTGCCTTACGCGCTGGCCTTCGCAGCAGGCGCGATGCTGTACGTGGTCGTCGAAGAACTCATCCCGGAGACGCAGCGCACCGGAAACATCGATATTGCCACCGTCGGGTTCATCGGGGGATTCACGTTGATGATGGCGCTCGACAACGCGTTCAAGTAATGCCGCCGCTATCCCGGTGGTACATCAAAACAGCGATGATCTATCTCGTCGCCGGCTTGCTCGTGGGCGCGTTGGGGGCGCTGCAGCAGCCGTTGCACCTCCCGCGGCTCTTGGCTCTGACCGGTCCGGCGTATGTGCACATGCTGGTCGTGGGCTGGATCACGCAGATGATCTTCGGAGTCGCATACTGGATGTTTCCCAAAGACACCGTTGCGACGCCGCGGGGCAATAACGCGATTGCGGTTGCCACGATCGTGCTGTTGAATGCGGGTCTCCTGCTGCGCGTCGTCGTCGAGCCGATACGTGCGTGGCGCCCCGAGGCGCTCCCCGGCTGGCTGCTCGCGTTGGCCGGCGTCGCTCAAGCACTCGCCGGTCTTGGGTTCGCGATCAACACCTGGCCTCGCGTCAAGGTGAAATAGTGCCGCGCGTGAGCGCGTGGTTCGTGCGGGGCTCGTTGTGCCACCTGGTCGGCGGCTTCACGCTGGGCGCGCTGCTCCTGACCGGCAAAGGCATCCCGCTCGGCTCCGGTCTGTGGGCGCTGGGGGCGCTGCGCGGAGCCCACATCGAGATGCTCCTGGTCGGCTGGATGATCCAGCTGGTCATGGGCGTGGCCGTCTGGATCTTCCCGCGGTTCGCCGTACGTCGCGCTCCCCAGCGCAGCGCGACGACGGCGTGGCTCGCGTTCGCCTTGCTGAACGCGGGAGTCGTGCTCGTGACTCTGGGCGGAATCCTCGTCGCTGCGGGCCGCCTGGTGGAAATCGGCGCCGCCGCGAGCTTCGCCGCTCACCTCTGGGGGCGAGTGTCGCCCGCCGGGCTCTAGGGCGCCTGAGCCTCGAACATCCCCACGGCGCCTTTGGTGGCGTCGGCAAAGGCGTGACTGACGAAGGGGTAGGTGCCTGCTTCCACGAGGCGCGCTTCGAAAATGGCGCCCCCGCCGACCGGCACGGTGACCGTCTGCACGCCCTCGAGCGGGTGCGCGAGGGATCCGTCGAGAAACTCCCGGGCCGGTGACCGTCCCTGGGCGGGATCCACGATGATCGCTCCGTACATCCCGTTCGCGATGTGCAGCGCCACCGGCGCGGTCCCGCAATGGTACATGAACGCCCCCGGAACGCGGGCG
>JBOHSJ010000173.1:0-2883 GCA_050733035.1 Gemmatimonadales bacterium
GTCAAACGGATTTACGCCGAGTATGCCGGCGAGCGCGGGATCGCGGAAATCACCCCCGCGGTGATGGACCGCGCGCGGACGGACCTGGGTTTGGAAGGGATGTAAGGTGGACCTGCGCATCGAGATCGACCCACTGCTCTGCGTGGCGTTCGCGGACTGCGTCAGGATCGCGCCGGAAGCATTCGAGCTGAACGATGCCGGTGTCGTCGTTCTCGTCGAGCCCCAAAACGCGGAACAGAAGGTGGGGCGGGCACGTCTGCTCGAAGCCTGCGCCGCCTGCCCCGTCGACGCCCTGCTGGTTTGGGACGCGGACGGCAAACAACTGGTACCCTGAGGAGCGCCGCATGTACCGTGAAGTCTTCGTGCCGGTGGACAACTCCCCCCATTCCGATTGGGCGGTCGAGCGCGCCATCGAGCTCTGCGCGGACGAGAACACGAAAGGCCGCGTCACCGCGAGTCACGTTTACGCCGCGCGCCTCCACGACATCCGCTTCCGCCAGCTCGAAACGGGCCTCCCCGCCCAGTTCCAAACACCCGAAGAGATCAAACGGCAACGCAAAGTTCATGACAAGCTGATCGAAAAGGGGCTGCAGCTGATCTCCGACTCCTTCCTCGATCAGGTCGAAAAGCAATGCGCCGCGCGCGGCGTGCCACTGCGGCGCCAGCTGCTCGAAGGGATCAACTACGAAGAGCTCGTGAAGGAAGTGAACCGCGGGGCCGGCCAGCTCCCCAGCTTGATCGGATTCGACCCCAACATCGCCGCCAACTACGACGGCGGCGACAAACAGCGCAGCGATGTGCGCCTGGGGGAAGACGGCCGCATCGTGGGCGAAGACGAAGCGCAGGCCGACAAACTCGCCGGGTCCTCGGGCCGCCAGTACGACCTGCTGGTGATCGGCGCGCACGGCATCGGCAAGCAGCCGTTCTCGCAACTCGGCGGCGTGGTGGCCCGCGTGGCCCGCGGCGTCGAGAAAGACGTTTTGGTCGTGCGCGACGGCAAACCGCTCGCGGGCGGCAAGATCCTCGTGTGTGTCGACGGGTCGTCCTACAGTTACCGCGCGATGCGCATGGGCCTCGAGCTGGCGCGGCGCTTCCAGGCGACACTGTATGCGTGCAGCGCGTTCGACGTCGAATACCACCACGCCGTGTTCGGCAATATCCGCTACGTCCTCTCCGAGCGCGCCTCCAAAGTCTTCAAGTTCGAGGAGCAGGAGGAGCTGCATAACAACATTATTGACAAGGGGTTACTGAAGCTGGCCCAGGCGAATCTCAAACGCGCCGAGGTCATGGCGCAGGAGTTCGCCGACGTCCCGCTCGTCACCCAGATCCTGATCGGGAAGCCGTTCCAGGTGATCCTGCAGTGGGCCGAGGAGATCCAGCCGAGCCTGATGATTCTCGGGCGGCACGGCGGCCACCGCATCCTCGGCACGGAAATCGGGTCGCAGTCCGAGAATCTGCTGCGCTTGGCGCCGTGCAACGTCCTCGTCACCGGCACGGTGGGCATCAAGCCGGAAGACATTCCGTGGATCGAGGAAGATGGCAAGGCGGGATTGCCGTGGGCGCCCGAGGCCGAGGTGCGGATTCTGCGCGTGCCGCCGTTCGCGCAAGGGATCGCGCGCCGCGCCGTGGAAGAATTCGTGATGGAACAGGGCGCCGCGCTCGTGACCAACAAGTGGCTCGACGAGGCGATCGGCAAGCTCCTCCCCACGCACATGCAGCTGATCATGGGCATCGGCGACGCCGAAGAGATCGTGCGTGCTGAAATGAAGGCCGAAGAGCAGATGGCCAAGACCCTCGTGCTGGGGTCGGAGCTCGATACGGAGCCGGCGGGGGCGATGGTCGAGGCGAAGTGCCCTGTCCCGCCCTACCACACGTTGACGCGGGCGCGCACCGTGGCCGATCCGCCGGTGTGGACCACCGAGGCGTTCGAGCGGCTCAAGGTGGTCCCGCTGATCGCCCGGCCGCTGGCGCGCAGCACCGTGGAGCGGTTCGCCCGGACGCACGATCTCTGGCGCATCACCACCCAGGTGATGGATGAAAACAAGCAGGCGATGATCGCGGCCGACGAATTCGACGCCGAGACGATGATGGGGATGTTCCGCGAGCTCAGGGCGAAGCAGATCCGCGCGGAAGCCGAGGGGAAAGACGCGTTGAGTCCTGAGATGCGGCAGTTCATCGAGGAAGCGAAGGCGGCGGGGATCACGCGCTGCCCGATCCGCGACATCGAAGAAAAGATGTCCGAGTGTCCCGTCGACTTCAAAACGACGACGCCCGCCGAAGCCAAAGCGGCCGTGGAGAAGTTCCTAGCTGCGTCGTCGCAAGGCGAACCCGAGCGCCAGCACCGCGAGTCCTAGGGCGCCGGCGGCGAGCGCGAACGAGCCGCGCGGCGATACGCCGACCGAGCCGCGGATCGCGATCAATGGCGGCGGGCCATCGCCGCCGAGGCGCCAGGCGCGGACCATGCCGCCCGCGTGGCGCACCACGACGGGAACGACGAGGGTGTTTTGCCGGGCGTCGGGTTTGAGCAGGACGAGGAAGGCGAGTTGCCGCAGCTCGCCGCGACGAATGCCCGTCGCACTATTCGGGACCGACCATTCGATCGCGGGCGCGGAGGAATCGGTTCCGGCCACGCGCGTGGCGGACCACCCGGGCGGGGCATCGATGCCCAGGACGTCGAGGACTTCGGGGACGGTGACGCGCACGGCGACGATCGCCGAGTCGTCACGATTGAACACGTCGACCGTGAGGCGTTCGGCCTGGGCCGGCGTCACCGCCGGCGGACGGACGACGACCTGAACCAGCATGGTGAGCAGAGAGAGGCGCATGGACCCAATCTTGACAGATTTCGGGGCGTCGTCCATACTCGCCGCGCCTGAATTCACC
>JBOHSJ010000174.1:0-10413 GCA_050733035.1 Gemmatimonadales bacterium
CACGCACGTTGCCGGTCGCGGTGCCACCACCGGGCTGGACCTTGAAATTCTCGACGGTGAACTTCGCGGTGATCTGATTCCACTCACGGAAGAACGCTTCCCAGCCGCGCCGTTCCTCCTCCGTCAAACCCGGGTACAGCACGCGCAGATTGGCGATGCGCTCGCTCGCGAGCGCGCGGCCCAGATCGGTCAGCAGCACATCCACCGCGGCGCGCGGATTCGCCGGCTGCGGGCTCGGCGGCGCGATTCCGGCATCGATGCCGATCTGTTCGGCGCTTTGCGCCGCGACCTTGGCAAGCGTGAAATCCTGCTCACGCAACAATGATTCGGCGCGCGCCAGAAAGATTCCGGCGTTGGCGGCCGCGGCGCCGGTCGGCAGCGCCTGCACGACCGGCGCCACGCGCTGCACCATCTGCTGCGCCTCGCGGTCCATCGCGCGCGCCTGATCGCGCGCGAGACCGTACTGCCGCTCCGCCTCGACGTACCCCCGGATGGCCCGAGACTGATCGCCTACCTGGAGCGCCTGCTCGGACGCCTGCAGCATGCTCTCGGCGAGAATCATCGCTGGAACGCTGTTCTTGAGGGCTCCCGCCGCGAGCGCACGGTCGCGCGCGGCGAACGCCGAATCGCGCCGCAAGCTGACGGCCATCGAAACCGGCGCGGCGTCGGGAGGGGGCCCGGCCGGAGGGGGCGCCGCCAGTCCGGCGGGTGGCGTCCCGGGATTGCTGGGCAAGGCGATCGCCTGATCCTCGGGCGACTGGCCGGGGGAGAACAGCAGCAGCAGCACGACGGCGGCGAGCGCGCCAAGCACCACGAGCCGTGCCCGCATCGACGCATGGGTGATCAACTTCAGCACCGGCTGCGGCAACGGCGTCCAGCGCCCGAGCGGTTGCGTCGCTTCGTCGTCGGCGCCCGACAGCGCCGAGCGGATCTGCTGCAGCGTGGACATCATCTGCCCCGCGGACTCGTAGCGCTCGTGCGGCACCTTGTTCATCGCCTTCGACACGACCCGCTCGAGGGCCGCGGGAATCGACGGCGCCACCGTGCGCAGCGGCCGCGGCTCCGTCGTCAGCACCTGATACAGCACGCCGTGCACCGACTCCGCCTCGAACGGCCGCTGGTAGCAGAGCAGCTCGTACAGCATGCAGCCGACGGAGAAGACGTCGGTCGCGGCCGTGATCGCGCCGTTGGTGATCTGCTCCGGCGCCATGTACGTCGGCGTACCGACGATCGCGCCCGAGCCGGTGGCATCCGCTTTTTGCAGCCGCGCGATGCCGAAGTCCATGATCTTGACGCGGCCGTCCGGCATCACGCGCACATTGGAGGGTTTGACGTCGCGATGGATCACGCCGCGCTGATGCGCGAAATGCAGGCCGGTGAGCACCTCGATCGCGATGTCGAGCTTGCGCTCGAGCGCGAGCGGATCGCGCAGCGCGATCATATCGGAGAGATCGCGTCCCTCGACGAGCTCCATCGCGATGTAGAGCTGTCCTTCGGACTCGCCGAGGTCGTAGACGGTGACGATGTTGGCATGCTGGATCGCGCCGGCGGCCCGCGCCTCGCGCAGGAAGCGATCGTGCATGTCTTTCGTCTTACGGAAGCTCGCGCTCAACAACTTCAGCGCCACGTAACGGCGCAGCACCGTGTCGTAGGCCTTCCACACGATGCCCATCGCTCCTTCACCGAGGAGCTGGTGCAGCTCGTATTTCCCGAGCCGGCGGTAGCGCTGCGGTGCTTCGCTCACCGGGTCAACCAGTCGAAGGCGCGACGCAGGTACGAGCGCACCGGCTCGGTCACTTCGACGTTGCGCCGCGGGAGGACGCGCTCCGCGATGTCCAGGAATTTCTGCTGCGTCATCCGCTCCGATGCAGAACCTCCCCAGGCGAACGGCGGAACGTACTTCGGTGCGCGGACGCCGTCGAAGACGCTGGCGCCGGCGCCGATGACGGACCCGGCATCGAACATCATCCCGATGGCGGTCTTGGCGTGGTCGCCGAATAGACTACCCAAAAACTGGTGCCCGGTTTCCAGCCGCGCGCCCGCCACTTCCAGGCGCACGGGGCCATAGGTGCTCTTCAGGTTCGATGTCGTCGTGCCGGCGCCGAGATTCACCCATCTCCCCAGGACCGAATGCCCGAGGAACCCGTGATGGCTCTTGTTGGTGTAGCCGAGGATCGCGGTCGTCGAGATCTCGCCATGCACGACGCACCAGGGGCCGATCGCGGAATTCCGGATAGCTCCGCCGACCAGTCGAGTGTTGGCGCCGACCCAGAGCGGTCCCTCGAGCCGCATTCCCGACCGGACTTCGACGCCGCTTTCCAGAACGACGGGGCCGTTGCGGGTGTCGAAGACCACCCCCGGCTCGACCGCCGCTGCGCGCAGGGCGATCCACGCCGGGTCACCGACCACGATCGAGCCTTGGGGTACGGCGTCGGAGTCCCCGAGCAGCTTGATGACATCTTCCCGCAGCAACCGCTCGAGCGCCGTGATGAGATCGTGCACACCCCGCAGCAGGACGCCGTCCACGCCGATCGCTTGCGCGCTGGCGACGGGTCCCGTCCACGTGCTCCCCGCGGGCACCGCCCAGCCCACGGTGATGCCGTCGTGGGTGAGGCGCGCGGGCGCGTCCGGTAACGGACCCGCCAGGCCGCGCGGCGCGAACGTGGAGGACCCGATGACCGCCGGCCCCTCCACGGCCCGCCGCGCCTCGACCGGCGGAACGCCCTGCTCCGGAAAGCCGGCGAGGTGCGGGAGCGCGAAAATACCGGCTGCTTCCGCCCCGACAAACGTCTCCCACCGCTCGCGGATGAGGTGTGCGCCGGCGCGCAATTCGGAGATCGGGCGGATACCGGCGAACGGCTCCCACACGGGACCAGGATCGGGATCGAGCAGGTAGAGCGTGTGCGTCACAGGCGCTGCACCAGCGCTTTCAATTTGTCCGCCTGTCCCGTCGGCATCACGAGCGTGTAACCGTTGGCCCGCACCACGACCATGTCTTCGACGCCGACAACGGCGATGCGCTCGTCCTCCGCCCAGATCACCGAGTCGCGCACATCCTCTCCGAGCGTGACATTGCCGACCGCCACGTTGCCGTGCGCGTCGCGGCCGCGGATGCGGAGCAGGGCATCCCACGAGCCGATATCGTCCCACGGAAATGTGCCGGTCACGACCGCCAGGCGCTTGGTCCGCTCGAGCACCGCCACATCAACGGCGACCGGCGTCACCGCCGCAAAGAAACGCGGCGCGTCCCCGGCGTTGAGCGCCGCCCATCCGGCCGCCAGCTCCTCCGCATAGGCGCCCGCCTCACCGAGGAAGCGCGCGGCGCCCCAGGCGAACAGGCCGCTGTTCCAGAGCGCGCCGCGGCGCCGCAGCAACGCGGCCCGCGCCGCGCTTGGCTTCTCGATGAATCGTTTGACCTCGCGCGCGCTGCCGGCCGGCTCGCCCGGAATGATGTAGCCGTATCCGGTCTCATTCCGCGTGGGTTTGACCCCGACTGTCACCAGCACGTCCTGCTCCGCCGCCACGCTCAGCGCATGGGTGGCGGCGGCGCGAAAGGCGGTGTCGTCCCCGACCGCCCAGTCCGCATGCAGCGACAGCATCTGGCCGCCGGGATCGTGCTTGGCGATCCAGTGCGCGGCCCACGCCAGGGCCGGGGCCGTCGATGCCGCGCGCGGCTCGGCGAAAATGTTCGCGGCCGGGACCTCGGGCACCGTTGCCGCCACGCGCTCCACGAGCGAAGGACCCGTCAGGATCAGGATTCGCTCGGACGAGACGAGCCCGTGCAGCCGTGCCACGGCTTGTGCGAGCAGCGGCCGGTCGCCCGTCAGCGGCAGGAGCTGCTTGGGCCGTTCTGGAGTCGAGAGCGGCCAGAACCGCGTTCCCGAACCGCCGGCGAGGATCGCCGCCCAAATGCTCATCGTGATTCTCGTGCCGCGTCGTCTTCCGGCTCGGTATCACCGAACATCATCGCGATGCGCTGGCTGAGCTTCGTCGGCGAGAACGGCTTCGTCACCAGCGCGGCGCCGAGCCGGCGCGCTTCGCGCAGGATCCGGTCCTCGCCTTCGGCCGTGAGCACGAGGACGGGCAAACGGGCGGTGCGACCTTGCTTCCGAAGGTCTCGCAGGAAATCGAGCCCGGAGCCGTCGGGAAGATGCAGGTCGAGTAACAGCCCGTCGGTCGGCGGCGCCGCGCGCATGGCACTGCGCGCCTCATCCAATGTCCGCGCAATGCTCACGCGATACCCCAGCTGCTCGAGGTAAGGACGCAAGACGAGCCCGATGTGGGGCTCGTCATCGACGACCAGAAGGTGTCGCGCCGAGTTGGTCAACGGCGGACCGTCCTTTAGAAAAGGCCCGCGATTGCCGTCCGGTGACGGCGAAGGTCGAACAGTAGGGCGCCAACGTTCGTCGCAGGTTGCACCAGTACGATCAACAACGCTTCAGCGTTGAGGACGGCCACGATGGCGAGACCACCGCCAAACTCCAGGACGGCCGTGTTGAACTGGCCTCGGCCTCCGGCGTCGCCCAGCTCTGCCATCTGCTTGATGGCTGTGGGCAGGAGCGCTGCGACGTTATCGGCATCCACGCCGTTCCCAACGTGCGAATCGATGGGCAGCCCGTCGCGGCCCACCACTACCACGGCGTCCACACCGTCGGCACGGCTGAGCGCCTCCACTACGTCACGGATGGTCGCCATACGCGCGGCCAACGTAGGTTTTGGCCAAGTCGAAGTCAAGCAGCCACTGCGGGTTGACCCACTCGAACGCGGCCAGGTAAGTTCTCCAGCACTTCCATGCGCTCTCTACCCCTATTCGTTGTTGCGCTCGTGCTGGCGGCCGCCTGCGGTGACACGCTCGGTTTGCCCCAGGCGTCCATCGAGAATCGCAGGGACACGTTGGTGTCGCTGTATGCGCTGAGCGGTACACCAGTCACGCAGCCGTCGGCATACGTGATTGGATTCCGCTCGGTGATTCGCAGCGATCAGGCGGTGGACGGGTTCGACTTCGCATTCGACATCGATAGCCTGGGCCGTGCCGTGCTGCTGCCCACCGGTGCGCTGCGGCTCGGCCGGCAGTCGGGCATTCAAACCAGCACGAAGGCGTTCGATTCCGTGCTGGTCGCGCCCGGCGGCAGGTATCAGCTCGACAGCGCGGTCGTCGTCGACTCCAATTCCGTCGTGATCATCCATTCGCGGCCACTCGGCTGCTCGTTCGGGATCACGGCGGTGTTCTACGCCAAGCTGCACGTCCTTGCGATCGACACGACGTCCGGCCCGAACGGCCGCCGTCTCGACTTCGAAATTCTCACCGACATCAACTGCGGCTATCGCGGGCTCGAGCCAGGCCTGCCGCGCCGCTAGCTCGTGATCGACCTGAAGCTGCTGCGCGCCTCGCCCGGCCAGGTGCGCTCGGCGCTCGCCCGTCGTGGCGACGCGTCCCTGACGCGGCTGCTCGATGAGATCGAAGCGCTCGACATGAAACGGCGCACCCTCACGGCGCAGCTCGACACGCTGAAGGCGGAGCGCAACGACGCCGCGAAAGCGGACGCGCTCGTCGCCAAAGCTCAAGGCGGATTGCCCGAGGCAACCACGAAAGCGCGCCGGAAGTTGGGGGAGCAGATCACGGGTCTGGAATCGGAGCTGCGCCAGATCGAGACGACGCTCGAAGCGAAGACGCTGTTCGTGCCGAACCTGCCGTTGCCGGAAGTTCCTGAAGAGCAGACGACGCTGCGCAGCTGGGGAACGCCCGCGCCCAAAGGCGGCAAGCCGCACTGGGAGATTGCGGAGCGGCTCGGCATTCTCGATCTGCCGCGCGGCGCGAAGCTCTCGGGGTCGGGATTTCCCGTGCTGATGGGCGCCGGCGCGCGCCTGGCGCGCGCGCTCATCAACTTCATGCTCGATCTGCACGCGCGCGAACACGGCTACGTCGAAGTCGAGCCGCCATTCCTCGTGCGGCGGGAGACGATGATCGGCACGGGCCAGCTGCCCAAGTTCGAAGACGATGTCTATCGGACGTCCGACGATCTGTTTCTGGTGCCCACCGCTGAAGTGCCGGTAACGAATCTGCATCGGGACGAGATTCTCGACGGCACGACGCTGCCGAAAGGCTACGTCGCCTACACGCCCTGCTTCCGCCGCGAGGCGGGTGCCGCGGGCAAAGACACGCGCGGGCTGCTGCGCGTGCATCAGTTCGACAAAGTCGAGCTGGTGCGCTTCTGCCTGGCGTCCGATTCGCCGGCCGAGCACGAGAAGCTCACGGGACACGCCGAGGAGGTGCTGCGCCGGCTCGAGCTGCCGTACCGCGTGGCGGTGCTGCCGGCCAACGACTTCGGGTTCGCCGCGGCCAAGACGTACGATCTCGAAGCCTGGGCGCCGGGCGTGGGGCAGTGGCTCGAGGTCTCGAGCTCCAGCACCTTCACCGACTATCAGGCGCGGCGCGCGAACATTCGCTGCCGGGCGCGGCCGGGTGAGAAACCGGAGTTCGTGCACACGCTGAACGCGTCGGGCGTCGCGCTGCCGCGCACGATCGCGGCGCTGCTCGAGACGCACCAGCAGCCCGACGGCTCGGTCACGCTCCCGGCGGCGTTGGTGCCGTATGTCGGCACTGACCGACTTGCCTAAAGGCGTTCTGCGCCGCGCGGGCCCGCCCGCGCTCATCGCCGCCGCGCTGTTGTTCGGCGTGCTCTCGGTCGGTTATGCGTGGATCGTCGCGCGCCATCTGCGCAACGACGCGCGCGAAACCAGCCGCCTCCTCGGCCAGGTCTTTGCCGGTTTGAACGATCCGCGCGAAGGCGCGGCGGCCGACGCGCTGCTCGTGCTCGCCGACGAAGTGCGACGCCTCGGCATCCCGATCGCCGTGACCGATACCGCCGGTCGCATCACCGCACTCGACAACGCCCCATTTGGGGATGGCGCGAACCTGAGCGAGGCCGAGCGGCGCAGCTGGATCATGGAGCTGGACCGCATCCACCCGCCGCTGGTGCAGCCGGGCGTCGGGACGATCCACTACGGCGCGCTCCCGGCCGCGCGCGCGTTCACCGGCCTCGCAGTGCTGCAGGGCGCCATGTTCATCTGTCTGATCCTCCTCGGCGTCTGGGCGATGCGCGAGCGGGTGAGCTCGGCGCGCGACCGGCTCTGGGTCGCGATGGCGCGCGAGTCGGCCCATCAGCTCGGCACCCCGCTGATGAGTCTCACGGGTTGGATTGATTATCTGCGCGAGAATCCGGGTACGCCGGGCAGCGAGCTGGTGGGCCATCTTGAGGCCGATGCCGAGCGTCTGCAGCGGGTCGCCAGGCGCTTTGAGCGCATCGGCCGCCCGGCACGGCGCGAGCCCGTCGGACTCGGCTCCGTCGCCGAGCGCGTCGTCGCCTACTTCCGGCCGCGGCTGCCGACGCTGGCGCATTCGGTGACGATCACGCTCGCGTCCCCGGGCGCGGGACCGACGGCGACCGGCGACCCCGTGCTCATCGAGTGGGCGCTCGAGGTCGTGGTGAAGAACGCCGTGGATGCCCTCAGCGGGCGCGGTGGCCGGATCGAGGTCGAGGTGGATGGGGCCGACGCCGTCGGGCGCGTCAGCGTGCGCGATGACGGGCCAGGAGTAGCGCCGGAAATGTTGCACCAGCTCTTCGAGCCCGGGGTGAGCAGCAAAACCGGCGGGTGGGGGATTGGCCTGGCGCTCGCGCGGCGGATCGTCGAACAGCAGCATGGCGGCCGGGTCGCGTTCCGTCCGGGACCGCAGGGGAGAGGCTCCGTGTTCGTCCTGGAGTTTCCGCTTTCGTGATTTCAGAGGCTCAGGCTGAGCCCACGCTGCCGCTGAACCCCGCCCAGCGGGAGGCAGTCGAGCATCCCGGTGGGCCCCTGCTGGTGCTCGCCGGCGCCGGGTCCGGGAAGACACGCGTGCTGACCGCGCGGATCGCGCATCTGATCACGAAGCTCGGCGTCGCGCCCCAACGCATTTTCGCCGTGACGTTTACGAATAAAGCGGCGGGCGAGATGCGCACCCGCGTTGCCCAGCTGCTCGGCGCCGATCCGCGCGGGCTCTGGATCGGCACCTTTCATTCCTTATCGGCCCGGCTGCTGCGCCGTGAGGCCCCGCTGTTGGGCTTCGGCCCGAATTTCACGATCTACGACGCCGACGACTCCGAAGCGCTGGTGAAACGGCTGATCGAAGCGCGGCAGCTGTCGCCCAAAGCCTACCCGCCGCGCACCGTCCACGCCGTCATTTCCAGCGCCAAGAACCGCATGCTGCAGCCGGAGGAGCTGGGTGCGCGGGCCGACACGCCGCTCGTCCGAGTGGCCGCCGACATCTACGCGGAGCTCGGGCCCGCGCTCAAGCAGGCGAACGCGATGGACTTCGACGACCTGCTGCTCCACCCGCTGGCGCTGTTTCGTGAACATCCCGAGCGGCTAGCGTACTGGCAGGACCGGTTCCAGCACGTCCTCGTGGACGAATTCCAGGACACCAACGCGGCGCAATACCTGCTCGTGAGGCACCTCGCCAAACGGCACGGCAACCTCTGCGTGGTCGGGGACGACGATCAGGCGATCTACGGGTGGCGCGGGGCCGACGTGCGCCACATGCTCACGTTCCAGAACGACTTCCCCGGCACGAAGCTCGTGCGCCTGGAACAGAACTACCGGTCCACCCAGGTCATTCTCGACGCGGCCAACGGGATCATCGCCGAAAACACCGCACGGCTCGGCAAGACGTTGTTCACCGAAAAGAAGGGTGGCGTCGCGGTGACGCTGTTGAGCAGCGCCGATGAGCGCGATGAAGCCGAGTGGCTCGCCAATGAGTTCGCGCGCCGTGCGGCCGATGGAGACGCGAGCTATGAGGAGATGGCGATCCTCTACCGCACCAATGCGCAGTCCCGCCCGCTGGAAGAGGCGTTCCGGTTTCGGGGCATCCCCTACCGGCTGATCGGCGCCATCAGCTTCTACGAGCGGCGGGAAGTGAAGGACCTCCTCGCCTATTTGCGCCTGATCGCCAACCCGGCGGACGACGAAGCCTTTCTGCGAGTGGTCAACGTGCCGCGTCGCGGCATCGGCGACGCGTCGCTGGCCGCGCTGGGTCGCTCCGCGGCCGGCTGGCAGAAGCCGCTCCTCGAATCGGCCCGCAGGGCGTCCAGCATCGGCGATCTCCGCCCCAACGTGCGGGAAGCGCTCGCGGGGGTGGCTTCGCTCGTGGACCGGCTGCGTGAGGCGGTGGGGCAGGCGGACCCGGCGACCGCCCTCGAGACGGTCCTCGCCACCACTGGCTACGAGCAATACCTGGCCGAAGAAGGGGCGGAGGGGATGGAGCGCATCGAGAACGTCCGCGAGCTGATCGCCGGCGCGGCGGCGTGGGCGGAGGTACAGGACACCGAGGAGCTCGAGGGCATCGGCACTCCGGTAGAGCGCTACCTCACGCAGGCTGCGCTCATCACGCCGGTGGACGAGGATAAGGACGAGCCCGGCGTCACGCTGCTCACCGCGCACATGGCGAAGGGTCTCGAGTGGCCATGCGTCGCGCTCGCGGGTCTCGAAGACGGACTCTTCCCGCTCGGCCGCTCCACCGAACAGCCGGGCGGCGTCGAAGAAGAGCGACGACTGTGTTACGTGGGTCTCACGCGCGCGCGCGAAAGGTTGTATCTCTCATGGGCGCGCACGCGCTACCGCAACGGGCGGCTGGAGCTCGCGGAGCCGTCGCGCTTTCTCGACGCGTTGCCCCCGCACGTCGTCGAAGAGCGCAGCACGACGCCGTCGTGGCGGCCGATGCGCGGTTCGTCCGGAGGGGGGGCGATGCCGCCGCGCCCGTCACGGCCCCGTGGCGCGGCCGCGAGGCGGATGGTGCCGGAGAGCGGATTTCCGGAAGAAGTCTCGCAAGACGCGCCGCGCTACGTAAATGGAGAACGCGTACGCCACCGCAAATTCGGCGGCGGCATCGTACGCGCGGTGTCGGGTGAAGGCCGCGATCTCCGCGTGAGTGTGGACTTCGACGATCCCGACATCGGCACTAAGCAACTGCTCGTCGCCTACGCGGGACTCGAGCGTGAGTGGGAAGGAGACGGTGCATGAGCGTTACGCGGGACGAAGTGCTTCGCATTGCGCAGCTCGCGGAGCTGGACGTGGACGAGGAAACACTGCCGGAGCTGGCCGAACAAATGTCGCGCATTCTCGATTACGTCGCGCAGCTCAGCGCGGTGCCGGCGAACGGGTCGGTGAAGATCTTCGTCCCGGGCCCAGACGCGATCCGCTTTCGAGCCGATGAAGTGAATCCCGCGCCGCTCGCGTTTGGTCCGGAGGAGCTGGCGCCGGCGTTCAAGGAGGGCTTCTTCGTCGTACCGAAGCTCGGCCAGTTCGAGTGAGCGACGCGAAAGCGGTCGCGGACCGCCTGGTGAAGGTCAAGCGCCTCAACGCGCTGCTCACGCCGGTCAA
>JBOHSJ010000175.1:0-17647 GCA_050733035.1 Gemmatimonadales bacterium
GTCTGTGCGCTAGACGCCGAGGGACGGGTGTTCTGTTGGGGTTCCCATGGACTCGGCCAGCTCGCGGTCGGCCCTTACGAAGGTGCCGGCGCGCATCGCAGCGCACCCGCTCCGGCCGCCGACAGCGCGAGGTTCCGTTCGGTTGCGCTGGGCGTACTGTTGGGGCAGGAATCTGAAGGGAGAAATAGGGAACGGCACCATGCAAGCGCCGAACGCGGCCAACCTTTCGACCGTGCTGACACCTGCACGCGTCCGCGCGCCCCTTCGTTGAACCCTAGGCGGCTCGGATTTCGGGGGCCGCCCACGCGGCGATCATGACCGCCAGCGCCACAATCGCGCCGCCCGCCGCGAGCGTTGCCGGGACGCCGACATGCTCGGCCACCACACCGAAGAGGAACGCGCCGAACGGCGCCATCCCCACGAACACGAACGAATAGAACCCCATGATGCGTCCGCGCAGATGATCGGGCGCGGCCGTCTGCAGCAGCGTGTTGCCGAGCGCGTTGTTGACGATCATCGCGAAACCCGCGAGTCCCAACAACACCATCGCAAGCGGGAGTGAACGCGAGGCGGCGAACAGCATGAGCAGGATCCCGAACGCCGCGCCGCCCACGAGCATCAGCCGTCCCCGCGCGCGAATGCGCGCCGATCTCCAGGCGATGGCGAGCGCTCCGATCACCGCCCCGATCCCGATCGACGACGTGAGCGCGCCATAGCCCTCCGCGCCGCGATGCAGCACATCGCGCGCGAACACCGGCATCAGCGCGATGTAGGGGAACCCAAATACGCTCAGGACCGCCGTGAGGACCATGAGTGTGCGCACCCGGCGATCGCCCCGTAAGTAGGAGAGCACTTCGCGAAACCCGCTCCAGGCGGACGCGATTTTCGGCGGCTGGGGGGCGGGCGGCAGGCGCATCAGCAGCAGCCCGGCGATCACCGCGATGTAGCTCAGGCCGTTCAGGAAATAGCACCACGCGATCCCCACGGCGCCGATGAGAAGACCGGCGATCGCCGGACCGACGACCCGCGCGGCGTTGAACAGCGACGAGTTCAGCGCGATGGCGTTCATCAGGTCGTCCTTCCCCACCATCTCCACGACGAACGACTGGCGCATGGGGATATCGAACGCGCTCGCGATGCCGAGGATGGTGGCGAGGACAAGCACCTGCCAGACGGCGACCACGCCGGTCCACACGAGAATCGCGACGGTGAACGCCTCGAGCATGAACGCGATCTGCATGAAGATGATGAACCGCCGCTTGTCCGTCCGATCGGCGATGACGCCGGCGTACAGGCTGAACAGCAGGACGCCGATGGAGCTGAGCGCGGCGGTGAGTCCGACGTAGAATGGAGAGTTGGTCAGCGTGAGGATCAGCCAGCCCTCGCCGACGTTCTGCATCCACGTGCCGATGAGCGAGATGCCCTGACCGATGAAAAAGAGGCGGAAGTTGCGGTGGGAGAGCGCGCCGAATCCATACCGCCGCGCTGTATCGGGAGCAGGCATGCCACCAAATTAAGGACTCATGGAAATCCAGTGTTCCGCGTTTCTCTTCGATCTGGACGGTGTCCTGGTCGACTCGCGCGCCGTGGTCGAGCGTGTGTGTCGCATGTGGGCCGCTCGCCTGGGTATCGATTCCGACGCGCTGCTGCGTGTCGCGCACGGCCGGCGCACGCGCGACACGGTCAGAATCGTCGCCCCGCACGTGGATCCCGACCGCGAAGTTGCCTGGATCGACAATGCTGAGCTGCTCGACACCGAGGGACTCGTGGAAGTCCCCGGAGTTGGGCGGTTCCTGGCGAGCCTGCCGGCTGGCGGGTGGGCCGTCGTCACCTCGTGCGGGCCGGACCTGGCTCGTCTGCGGCTTGTCTCCGTAGGGCTTCCGATCCCGGAGGTCGTCGTCACCAGCGACGACGTGTCCAGCGGGAAACCGGCACCGGACGGATACCGGCTCGGCGCGCAGCGGCTCGGTGTCGATCCCACCTCATGCGTCGTGTTCGAAGACGCGCCGCCCGGGATCGCCGCGGGGCTGGCCGCCGGCGCTCGTGTGGTTGCGCTGCGCACCACGCATCCGAACGCTGACTTCGCCGGGACAACGGCAGTGATTCCCGATTTTACCGTCGTGCGCCTGCATCGCGATCAGAATGGGTTCGTCGTCACAATCGCGTGACCGATTGGTGCTAGATTAGGAATCGATGCGCCACACGACGTACAGCCGCTACGTCCCCGGTCTGCTCGAGACGCTCAATCTTCAGGCGCTGCTCGACCAGCTCGCCGACTTCCTCTTGCAGTCGGGGTTCGCCGGCGGCCCCTCCTCCCATCCCTTCTGGGGGGAATTCGGCGAAGAGGATCCCGATCGCTCGCTGGACGCGCTGCGCCAGGCGATCCTGCAAGCGCTCATGGACTCCGGCCAGCTCACACCGGAAATGCTCGGCGCGTTGCGTGGCGACTCCACTGACGACGCGCAGAAAGACGCCGAGCTGCAGAAACAGCTCGCCGATCTGCTCGACCAAATCGTCCAGAAGTTGATCGACGAAGGGTATCTGAATCTTCAGCAGGCGCCGAAGATGCCGGGCGCGCAGCAACCCGTGCTCGGCCCGGGCGGCATCGCGAAGGAAGCCGCCCAGCAGGTCCAGTTCAATCTCACCGACAAAGGCATCGACTTCCTCGGCTACCGGACGCTGAAGCATCTGCTCAGCAGCATCGGGAAGTCGAGCTTTGGCGCGCACGAGACCGAGCATCTCGCGACGGGCGTCGAAGCCGAGGCCGCGAGCAAACGTTACGAATACGGGGACACGCTCAATCTCGACGTCAACGCGACGCTGTCGCATGCGTTGAAGCGCGAAGGCCTCGGCGTCCCGATCAACCTCGAGTACGATGACCTGATGGTGCATCAGGCCGAGTACCGCTCGTCATCGGCGACGGTGCTGATGCTGGACTGCTCGCACTCGATGATCCTGTACGGGGAGGATCGGTTCACGCCGGCGAAGAAGGTCGCGCTGGCGCTCACACATCTGATTCGCACCCAGTTTCCTGGCGACACGCTGCGCGTGGTGCTGTTTCACGACACCGCCGAGGAGATACCGCTGGCACAGCTCGCGCACGCCCAGGTGGGGCCGTATCACACCAACACCACCGAAGGACTGAAGCTCGCGCGCCGCATTCTGATGGGTCAGCGCAAGGACATGCGGCAGATCATCATGATCACCGACGGCAAGCCGTCGGCGCTGACGCAGCCGGACGGCCGGATCTACGTGAATTCGATGGGACTGGACCCGCACATCTTGCAGGCGACCTACCGCGAAGTCGCGCTGTGCCGCCGCAGCGGCATCCTGATCAACACGTTCATGCTGGCGCGGGACCGCAGCCTGGTGGAGTTCGTGAAGAAGGTCTCGGCGATCTGCCGCGGCAAGGCGTACTTCACGAACACGATGACGCTGGGGCAGTTCATCCTCATGGACTTCATGAGAAGGAAGACCCGCCGCGTAAGCTGATTATGACTTTTGGGGCGACTTAGGGAAACCAGAGCCATCGGTCGCGGTATTACCACTCCCAAAACCTCCCGTGGGCAACATGATCCGGACACGCGTTCTGCTGTGCTCGGTGCTTGCGATCCTGAACAGTGGATGCAACGAGGGCACCTCGTCCGCGTCTCCTGTCGCATCGGTGGCCTTTCCGCTCGACAGCATTTCCTCCGTCCCCGGCGCCGCATTGCAGTTCCGGGTGACACTGCGAGACACAGCCGATCTCGTGCTGACAGGCGAGCGCGTACGCTGGACTTCGACCGACACGGCCATCGCGACGATCGACACTACCGGACGAATCAGTGCGAAGAAACCGGGTTTGGCACGCATCATCGCAGCGAGCGGGGCGCATGCCGACACGCTGCTCGTGCGACTTACGACGATCACGTTCTCGTCCGTGTCCACTGGCGACTTCCACGCGTGCGGCGTCACTACTGACGGCGCCGTGTATTGTTGGGGCTACGGCGGCTTGGGCGAGCTCGGCATCGGGGATACCTTGACGGTTTCAGCCCCCGTCCGCGTCCTTAGCACCCTCACATTTTCGCGGGTCGGCGCTGGTCTCCGTCACACCTGCGCGCTTACCACCAGCGGCGCAGCGTACTGTTGGGGCCTGAATAACCTCGGGCAGGTCGGACTCGGCGCCCCGGACAGCGACCCTCACGTCGTGCCACAAGCAGTCAGTGGCGGCGTGTACACAGCCCTCAGCGTCGGGGACTTTCACACCTGCGTTCTGTCGAGCACTGGGGTCGCGGCATGCTGGGGGTTCGGCGGCTCGGGGCAGCTGGGCGATGGCTATACCGACCTCGTGAATCCCGCACCGGTTTTCGTCACCGGGGGCTTGCAGTTCAGTGTGGTTTCGGCCGGGCAGCTTCATACCTGCGCTATCACGACGGACAGCCTCGGCAATTGCTGGGGCGGGCCGGAGGAATGGCGCCTGGGATCCACGTGTGCCACATCGCTCTGTTTTGCGACCCCCCAGCCGATTTCCGGCGGACTGAAGATGATCGCGATCTCCGCGAGCAAGGCGCATAGCTGCGCTCTCGCGAACGACGGGAAGGCGTGGTGTTGGGGCGTGAACGATAATGGACAGCTCGGCGTCTCCCGGGACACCTCACTGACCGGTCAGCCGGTTCCCGTAGCGGGAGGCCACCTTTTCGATCGAATCGTGGCGGGCACCTATCATAGCTGCGCACTGACTTCCGCGGGCGCGGCGTACTGCTGGGGCGCTAACGGCGGCGGGCAGCTCGGCGACGGTACGCTCGAAACCCGAACCGCACCCCTCGCCGTCACGGGGCAACTGGCGTTCGCGTCGATCTCAGCAGCAACGAACTACAGCTGCGGCGTGACGATCGGAGGACGCGCCTACTGTTGGGGCACCGACGGCGAAGCCTTCGGCGTACTCGGTAGCGGCGGTGACCGAACGGTAAGGGTTGTTCAAAGCGCGCCGACTCCCGTCCTGGGGCAGACAGTCACCATCCGTTAGAACGGGTTCCAGCGCGCCGCTCATTCGTCAGCGGCCCGTAGGGCCGCTCGCTGAACCTCGTCCGCGTTCACCGCGGTGAGCGCTTCGTTGTTCTGCTCGCCCGTCCGGATGCGAATCACCCGCTCGATCGGCTGCACGAAGATCTTGCCGTCGCCGACCTCGCCGGTGCGCGCCGAGGAGAGAATCGCGTCGATGCACGGCTGCACGAACGGCTCGGAACAAACCATCTCGATTTTCACTTTCTCGTGGAACTCCATGACCACCGTGGTGCCCCGGTACTGGCTCACGATCTCGTGCTCGCCGCCGTGGCCGCTGACGCGGCTCAGCGTTATGCCCGTGATCCCGGCCCGGTACAACGCCGCCTTGACCTCAGGCAACCGCTCCGGCCGCACGATCGTCGTGATCAGTTTCATTGGTTTACCTCCGGCGGGAGCAGGAAGTCCGAGAGAAATCCCTGCACCGGAAGATACCTTATAGATTTCGTGCCCGTGAGCGAATTCGTCTTCGGTACCCATAACGCCGCCTTCGTACAGGCGATGTACGAGGACTACCTCCGCGATCCTGCCTCCGTAGGATCCGAATGGCGGGAACTCTTCGATAATGGAAAGGTGGCGGAGCTTCCCATCATTCCGGGAGCTGGGAGCAGGGAGCAGGGAGCAGTGACCGCACCCGCGCCTCCAGCGTCAGCACCGCCTGCTCCCAGCTCCCTGGTCCCTGCTCCCAAGGGCGCCTCTCCGATTACAGGTCCAGCGGCCCGGCTTGTCGCCAACATGACCGACTCGCTTTCGGTCCCGACCGCGACCTCGTTCCGCGACATCTCGGCGACGACGCTGGACGCGCGCCGCAAAGCGCTGAATGCCCAGCTCGCCGCCAACGGCAAGAAGATCTCGTTCACCCACTTGATCGGATACGCGATCGTCCAGGCGGCAAAGCATTTCCCCGTCATGACGCACGCGTTCCAGGAGATCGACGGGAAGCCGCATCGCGTCGATCCGGGCGCCATTGGCCTCGGCCTGGCGGTGGACGTCGAGAAGAAGGACGGCAGCCGCGCGCTGGTGGTGCCCGTCATCAAGCACGCCGAGGCGATGGATTTTGCGGCGTTCCACGGTGCGTACGAAGCGCTGGTCGAGAAAGCCCGCAGCAACAGGCTGATGCCGGACGATTTCGCCGGCGGGACGATGCAGCTCACCAACCCCGGCACGCTCGGCACGGTCGCCTCCGTTCCGCGCCTGATGAAGGGCCAAGGCTCGATCATCGCCACCGGCACGATCCGCGACATCGCCGGCGCGAAGATCATCACCATCACGAGCACCTACGACCACCGCATTATCCAGGGGGCCGAATCGGGGATGTTTCTCCGGCACCTCGACGGTCTCTTGCAGGGAGAGGAGCGGTTTTACGAGGGGCTCGGGGTTGGGGATTCGGGATTCGGGAAGGCGACGGCGAGCGTCGCCCCGACTCCCACGGCTCAGATCCCAACCCCTAGCCCCGAGAACCTAACCCCGAGCCCCTCCTCCGAGGACCTCAAGTACGTCGCGGCCGCCTATGCACTCGTTCGAGCTCTTAGAAACTTCGGCCACCTCGCCGCACAGCTCGACCCGCTCGGCAGCGAGCCGCCGGGCGATCCGTCGCTCGATACCGGTCGCCTGGACCTGACGCCGGAGATCATGGCGCGCATTCCGGCCGAGGTGCTGCGCATCTACGTGCCGGGCCGGACGCTCGCCGAAGCGCTACCGCAGCTGCGCGCGACCTACTGCGGCACGATCGCGTATGAAGTCGAGCACATCGGGAGCCATCAGGAGCGCGTCTGGCTGCGCCAGGTGATCGAATCGGGCGAGCACCGGCGCCCGCTGTCGGCCGACGGGAAGAAACAGTTGCTGGCGCGGCTCACGGCGGTGGAGGCGCTCGAGCGCTTCCTGCATAAGGCCTACCTCGGTCAAAAGCGCTTTTCGATCGAAGGACTCGACATGACGGTGCCGATGCTGGATTACACGATCGAGCTCGCCGGCGCCCACGGCACGCGCAAGGCGACAATCGGCATGGCCCACCGGGGCCGGCTGAACGTGCTCGCCCATGTCGTAAACGTCCCATACGAAACGATCCTCGCGGAGTTCGAAGGCGGCCGTCGCGAAGAGACGGCGGAATCGGAAGGATGGAACGCCGGAACCGGCGACGTGAAATACCATCACGGCGCCGAGGGCGTGTATCACACCTCGACGGGCAAGGACGTGGCGGTCACGCTGTCGCCGAATCCGAGTCACCTCGAGTCCGTCAATCCGGTCGTCGCAGGACGCGCTCGCGCCGATCAGACCAACCGCCGCACGCCGGACGCGCAGCATGACGGCAACATCGCGCTGCCGGTGTTGCTCCACGGTGACGCGGCGTTCGCCGGGCAAGGTGTCGTCGCCGAGACGTTCAACCTGGCGCGGCTGCACGGCTACACGACCGGCGGGACGATTCACCTCATCATGAACAACCAGATCGGGTTCACCACCGATCCGCACGATGGACGTTCGACCGACTACTCCAGCGACCTCGCCAAGGGATTCGATGCGCCGATCATTCACGTGAACGCCGACGACGCGGAAGCGTGTTTGTCGGCGGTCCGGCTCGCGATGATGTACCGCGACAAATTCCACGGCGACGTCGTCATCGACCTGGTCGGCTACCGGCGCTACGGTCACAACGAGGCCGACGAACCGGCCTACACGCAGCCGATGATGTACGAGCGTATCAAGCAGACGCCGAGCGTGGGGCGGAAGTACGCGGCGCAGCTGGCGCAGGAAGGGATCGTGGATGCCGCGCAGGCCGATGCGGACGCCGAGGCGGCGTACCAGCGGCTCGCGCAAGTCCAGCTCGCCGTAAAGTCGGGTCAACGCACCGAGGACACGCAGCGCATCACGCCGAAGAGCGCGCCTGAGCCGGCGACGGCGGTCGCGGCCGATGTCCTCTCCAAGCTCAACGGTGAGCTGCTCGCGGTGCCCGACGGCTTCACGATGCACCCCAAGCTCCAGAAACAGCTCGAGCGCCGGCGGGACGCGCTTACGTCGCGGGATGCCGGGGGCATCGAATGGGCGCACGCGGAGTCGCTCGCGTTCGCGTCGCTGCTGACGGAAGGCACACCCATTCGGTTGACCGGCCAGGACACCGAGCGCGGCACGTTCAGCCAGCGTCATCTCGTGCTGCACGACGTGCGCACCGGCGAGCCCTACACGCCGATTCAGCATCTGCCGGGAGTCCAGGTCCCCTTCGAGCTCTACAACAGTCCGTTGTCAGAGTACGCGTGCTTGGGTTTCGAGTACGGCTACGCGGTCGAAGCACAGGATGCGCTGGTACTGTGGGAGGCGCAGTTCGGCGACTTTGCCAACGGCGCTGAAGTCGTGATCGACCAGTTCCTGATCGCGGGCCTGGCGAAATGGGGCGAGACGTCGCGCCTCACGCTGCTGTTGCCGCACGGATACGAAGGCCAGGGACCCGAGCATTCGAGTGCCCGCCTTGAGCGGTTCCTCGCGCTGGGGGCCGAGGGCAACATCCGCGTCGCCAACTGTACGACGCCGGCGCAGTACTTCCATCTGCTCCGCCGCCAGGCGCGCCACACCGAGATTCGGCCGCTCGTCGTCATGACCCCCAAGAGCCTGCTGCGGCTTCCCGCGGCGACCTCGCAGCTCGACGATTTCGTGCTCGGCAAGTTCCGGACGGTGCTGTGGGATCGGGACCGGACCTGGCCGGAGCGCGTCACCCGGCTGATCCTGTGCAGCGGCAAGATCTACTATGACATCATCGCCTCGCCGCTCCGCACCGAGACACCGCGCGCCAAGATCGGCCGCGTGGAGCTGCTCTATCCCTTCCCCGGGGCGGAGATCGGCGAGTACGCGCGCCGCTACCCGAACCTGAAGGAAGTCGTGTGGGTGCAGGAGGAGCCGCGCAACATGGGCGCGCGCAAGTTCGTGCTCCCCAAGATTCGCGAGGTGCTGCCGCCCTCCGTGACCCTCACGGACGTTTCTCGTCCCGAGCGCTCCAGTCCCGCCGAGGGCTATCCCGCCGCGCACAAGGCCGAGCAGGAGCGGATCGTCACCGCGGCTTACGGGGTCTAGAGCGGCCGCGAGTATGGAAGTCCAACCGGGTCTTCGCTACGTCGTACTCGGCCTTGTCGCGCTCGCGGCCCTCGCCGCGCTCGGCTCCTGGCTGGTGCGCACGCGCCGGGTCTCGCCGTTCGGCGTCCTCGGCCGCACGCTGCGATCCGCCACCGATCCGATCATGCGACCGGTCGAGCGTCGCCTGGTGCGCATGGGCGGCAATCCCGTACACGCGGGCGGCTGGCTCATCGTCGTCACCGCGATCGCGGGCATCGTGCTGCTCTCGCTGATCGGCTGGTTGCTCTCGACGTTTGCGACCGTGCAGCTCGCCGCGACCAGCGGGCCCCGCTATACCTTCGCGCTGATCGTCGAGCTGCTCTACCGCATTCTGATGTACGCGCTGATCGTGCGCGTCATTTCGTCGTGGTTTGGCGTGTTCCGGTATTCGAAGTGGATCCGGCCGGCCTACATCCTCACCGACTGGATCGTCGAACCGATTCGGCGCATCGTGCCGCCGCTGGGCGCCATGGATCTGAGCCCGATCGTTGCGTGGCTCGCCTTGATGTTGCTGAAACGGATTCTGATCACGCTGTTGTTGCCCTGACCGCCCACCTCGTCCTGCACATCGTCCCCCGGGCGACGACGACGGCAGTGGCCGGTCGCCATGGGGACGCCATCAAGATCAGGATCGCCGCCCCTCCGGTTGACGGCGCCGCCAACGACGAGCTGATCCGCTTTCTGGCGACCCGTCTGCGAGTTCCTCGCAGCGCAATCACGATCACCGCGGGAGCGTCGGGCCGGCGCAAAGCGGTGTCGATCGCCGGTATCGAAACGGCAGCGGCACTTCGGGTTCTGGAGGAGCAATGAGACTGCTCAAGGCTCTCGTGAGCTTTGTCGTGGGGACGCTCGCCGGCGCGCTCGGCAGCAAGCTGTTCGGCCCCTTTGGAGGCGTGTTGGGCTTTATTGCGGGAGGGTTGGCGGCGTGGTGGGTGGTACAGAAAATCGGAATCCTCGAATGATGTTTCCCGTGGGCTGAAGCCCGGGCTCGGCCAAGACACACGTCCTTAAGGACGTCCGATGTTGCCGAGCCGGCCCTTTAGGGCACGGATACACCGGATCTCACACCATTCGGTTTTCCCTTGAAAACTCTGAACAAATAGAACAGCGACGGGAACAGTACGACCGCACCTGCGATGACCGCGACGAGCACCAGCCTCAACGTCGCGCGGGGTGCAGCCGCGAGCTCGATCGGAAGATCGGGCGGCAGCATGAAGGGGAATTGCGCGACGCCCCAGCCCCACAGAATCAGCGTCACCTGCGCCGCCGCCGCCCCGCGTGCGAGACGATAGCGGCGCTGCCACAGCGCCCAGAATGCCGCAAGCGCCGCCACCCCAGTGAGTGCCACCATGCGCGGGTCCACCAAATCGCCGTGCGGAGCGAGGGCCAAACTCAGCCCCGCCGTCATCAGCACCCAGACACCCGACAGCAGTGCGCGCTGTCTGAAATCCTCCTGAAGCTCGGCCTCGCGCGCCTCCAGCGTGAGGTAGACCGCCGCAAGAAACGCGAAGCAGGTGAGGGCGAACAGACCGACCGCAAACGCAAACGACGTCAGCCACGGCGCGACATACAGCGCGTAGAACCCCGATCCCTTCGCGCCTCCCACCTGCCCGATGGCCCCCGCCGCTACCGCGCCGACGCAAATGCCGAGTAACACGGGGGTCACCAGGCTCGCGATCGCGAAGACGCGCCGCCAGCGCCCCCCCCGGCCGGCGCCGCCGTAGTTCTGGAACACGAACGCCGAGCCCCGGAGCACGATGCCGATCAGCATGAGCGTCAGCGGTATGTGCAGCGCGATCGCGATGCGCGCAAAGGCGCGCGGGAAACAGGTGAACAGCAGTACCATGGCGAGAATCAGCCAGACGTGATTGGCTTCCCACACGGGACCGATGGCGTGAGCGACCAGATCGCGCTGCTGCGTCTTGCGCGGACCAGACGCCAGGAGATCCCACACCCCGCCACCGAAGTCCGCGCCGCCGAGCAGCACGTAAGCCGTCAGCGCGACCAGGATGATTCCGGCGAGCAGCTCGGCGATCGTCAGCGTCACGCCTGCGGGCTCCTGATGATCTGGTGATACAGCACCCGCCCGACGATCACCGCGAGCGCGCAATACAGCAGCGTGATCGCCGTGAACGGCACGATCAGTCCCGGCATCGGCGTTAGCGCATCCGCGGTCTTGAGCACGCCATAGATGACCCACGGCTGCCGACCCAGCTCAGTGACCATCCAGCCTGCTTCAATCGCGATAAATCCGCACGGGGCCGCGATCACGACCGCCCAGAGGAACCGCCGACCGCCCGCGAGATCGCGCTTGCGCAGCGCCAACCATCCCGCCCAGAGCCCGACGATCGCCATGAACGTGCCGAGCGCGACCATCACGTTGAACGACACGTGCACGAGGGGCACGTTCGGCCACTGATCGCGCGGCACGGAGTCGAGCCCTGTCACGACCGCGTGGGGATCGTGAAAGGCCAGCAGCGAGAGACCGTAGGGAATCTTGATCCCGGGCGCGATTTTCAGCGGCGCTCCGGCCTGCGTCTGATAAACCGCTTCCATCGCCGCGAGCTTCACCGGTTGGCGCCGCGCGACGTAACGCGCCGCGATGTCGCCGGAGATCGGCTGCAACACGGCGGCCGGTGCCCCCACGAGCAACCCGATCGTCAGTGCCGCCCGGTGGAACGTGCTCGAGCGGTTTTTGAGCAGCAGAAATGCGTGAATCCCCGCGACGCCCAGCCCCGTTGCGGCGTACGCGGCGAGCGTCATGTGCAGCGCCTGCGGGAAGGCAGCCGGTGTGAGCATCGCCGCGATCGGATTGATTCCGATCATCATGCCCCCCTCCAGCCTGAATCCCGTGGGCGTATTCATCCACGCGTTGGCGATCACGACGAAGATCCCTGACGCTGCGCCGCTCACGGCGACGAGCACGCCGGCAAGAAGGTGCGCGCGTGGGGACACGCGGTCCCGGCCGTACAGGTAGACGCCGAGGAAAATCGCTTCGGTGAAAAACGCGAAGCCCTCGAGCGAGAACGGCATGACGATGAGCGGGCCGGACCGCTCCATAAAGCGCGGCCACCGCAGCCCGAGCTCGAATGACAGCACGGTGCCCGAGACGGCGCCGACGGCGAAGAGGATCGCGGTGCCGCGCGCCCAGCGCTTGGCGAGGTCGAGATAGACGGGGTCGCGCGTCCGCTGCCAGCGCCGCTCGGCGATGACCATGAGGACGGGCATCGCGATCCCGATAACGGCAAAGATGATGTGAAATGCGAGCGACACCGCCATCTGCGACCGGGCGGCGAGGAGGTCGCTCATCTGATCTCGGCGAGGCGGTCCTTGATCCGCTGCACGTCCGGGAAATCGCGGGCCAGGCGCTCGAGTGTCGCGCGCGCCGAATCGGGCCTCCCCGCCGCGAGCAACGCGTCCGCCTTGAGGAAGCCGTAGCGCAACCGCAGCCGGCGATCGCCCTCCGGCTCGCCAAAGCGGGCCAGCGCCCGCAGCGCGGCTCGGCCGTCATTCTTATCGCGCACGAGCGACTCGATGTGGAGAAACAGCACCGTCGTATCGGCAGGATGCTCGCGCGCCAATTGTCCAAACAACTCGGCAGCGCGCGAACTATCGTGCCGATTCCGCGCCTGCTGTGCCGCCTGGTAGAGCGCGGCGAGATACAGCCGGTTCACGTCCGCCGAGTCGCCGTAGCGGGTTCCTACGCCCCCCGCGTAGCGGTAGACCAGGTCGCCGCCGCGGTTACCCGCCTTGTACAGCGCGGCCAGCCCGAAGACGCCGACCACCGCCGACCCCCACAAGGCGCCTCGCGCGACGTTCAGGCTGCGCCGTCTGGTAAACAGGCCGATCAGCTCCAAAGCCGCCACAACGAGAAAGACGTTCTTGGCCCACTCCCCGGCGTCTTCGTGATCCACCACCGCCTGGCGCGCACCTGGAATGCGCTCGACGGGACCGTGCGCGTTCGTGCCTGAGTGGACGGCGAGGAGCGCGGCGGCGGTGCCGGCGAGGAGCAGCGTCGCTGCCGCCGGACCCGTGAAGGCCGCGCGGCCGGTGAGGGAGATCCAGCGGAAAATCACACCCGTGACCAGCAGCGCGACCGCGAAATGGACGATGGCTGGGTGGTAGACGCCTATATCAGGCATGCTACAATGTCGATTGATCAATGATCAATGTCCAATGCCCAATGATCATTGATCATTGATCATTGGACATTGATCATTCGGGCGCTGGGGCCCTCCCTATTGCGGGCGAACTGCGTCGCGCAAGATGTCGTCCACGGTCCACTTCACGAACTCGGAGCGCTTTTCGACCCGGCGCGCCGTTTCGGCGCGGACCTCCGCGAGACGACGCTCGATGTCGGCGATCTCCAGCCTGCGCAGCCTGTCCTCCAGCTCGAAATGCTTCGTAATCTGCGCTTCGATCTGGGTGCGGATCGCCTGACGGCGCGCTTCCGTCGCTCCGCGATACGCACGCTGCAGCGCGCGCGCCTGAACCTCGGTGCCGAACATCTGAGTCACGAGAGCGGCGCGCCCACTATCGCGCTGCGTGAGCTTTTGCACGGCGTCGAACTGCACGGTGAGCTGTGCGACCTCGCTCCAATAGACGTCAGGAGTGGCGCCCTTCAATGAATCGAGTGCGGCGAGCTGGGGCTCGACCGGCCCCTGATTCGTTTGCGTCGCAATCACGTGCAGGAATGCTCGCGCCGCGGCTTCTGCCTCCCGCGGCCGCTGCTGCATGATCTGCTGTACCTGCATCTGCATCGCCTGCGGATTCGGCATCGGACCCGGCTCCTGCGCATGCGAACGCGGGGCCAGGATCATAGAGAACGCGAGAGCGAAACCAACGTTACGGGCGAGCATAGGACGTCCCCTGTTCCAGTCGAGTGAGTTCTGCATCGAGGTCCACCATGACTTTGCCGCCGGCGACATACCCCGCCGTCGCCGACCACGTCGTGGTTGGTGTCCAACCCGCGCGCTCGCGAGCCGGATCGGAGCGCGTGATCAGCACGCCGGCCAGCACTGCCGCGGCGGCAAGCGCGATCACGGCCAGCACAGGCGCAGAGCGGCGGCGCGCCGGCAACGCCATCGCGAGCGCGACACGCGCGCGGTCGAGCTGTGCAAGCTGCTCTCGGCACGCCGCGCAGTCCGCGACATGGGACTCGAGATTCGTGGCCACAGGCTCCGGCAGCTCGCCGTACGCCAGCAGCAGGAGCTCGTCACCGCTCGGATGGTTCATCGGTAGTTCTCCAATTCCACACTGATTCGTGCCAGCGCCGCGCGCATCTGCGTGAGAACCGTACCGAGCGGGCGGCGCAGCCGATCGGCGATTTCCTGGAACGTGAGACCGCGGTTCTGCCGCAATTCCACCACCTCGCGTTGCGCCACCGGAAGGGCGTTCACCGCGCGGCGCACCGCCGCCTTCAGCTCCCGCTCCAGCAGCCGGGCATCGGCCGCGGGTGGCGCCGCCGGCTCGTCGTCACGCACGGCGATCGCGGCCCGACGGCGCACCAGCTCGCGGCGCAGGTGATCGTGCCAGACGTTCGCTGCGATGCGAAACAGGTAGCCGCGCGCGTTGCCGTTCAGGCTCAGCCGCGGCGCCGCCGTGACCAATCGCGCCGCCACTTCCTGCAGCATTTCGGCGGTGAGATCCTCGTCCCGGCAGCGCGCGCCCAGGAAATTCCGGAGCGCCGGACCGTGCTCGGCGAGCAGCTCTGCGGCGGCTAGCGTGGCCATGGGTACCTAAGAGTACGCGCGAAGGAGGTTATTATTTTCCCTTGTGACTACCACCTTCCGATCGCTCCTGGATGACGGCCGTGTCCACGTCTTTGACGGGGCCATGGGCACGATGCTCTACGCCAAGGGCTTCTTGCTCAACGTCTGCTACGACGAACTGAACCTCAAGCAGCCTCGGCTCGTGCAGGAAGTGCACGCCGAGTACGTCCGGGCAGGCGCGGAAATCCTCGAGACGAACACGTTCGGCGCCAATCCGCTGAAGCTCAACAGCTACGGCCTCGCGGACGACACGGAGAAGATCAACCGAACCGCCGCCGAGTTGGCGCGCGCCGCCGCGGGGGGCAAAGCCAGCGTCGTCGGCGCGATCGGGCCGCTCGGCATCCGGATCGAGCCGTTCGGTCCCACGTCACAGGCCGAGGCCCAGGCACTATTCGCGCTGCAGGTGAAGGGACTGCTCGCCGGCGGCGTGGACGGTTTCATCCTCGAGACGTTCAGCGACATGGACGAGATCCACGCCGCACTGAGCGCGGTGCGCGCCGCGTCCGACCTCCCCGTCGTCTGCCAAATGACGGTCGGCACGGACGGGCTCACCTACTACGGCACCGACCCCGAAACATTCACCAAGCAGCTGACGGCCTGGGGCGCTGACGTCATCGGTGTGAACTGCTCGGTGGGTCCGGCGGGCGTTCTCGAGGCCGTCGAAAAAATGGTCAAGGCGACCGACAAGCCGATTTCGGGACAGCCGAACGCCGGGCTGCCCAAAGACGTGGGCGACCGCAAGATCTACCTCGCGTCGCCGGAATACATGGCGAGCTACGCGCGGCGCATGATCGAAGCCGGCGCGCGCTTCGTCGGGGGCTGCTGCGGCTCGACGCCCGAGCACATCAAGAAGGTTCGCGACTACGTGGCGAGCGTCGTGCCGCGCCAGCCGAGCGTCGTCGTATCGCGCGCGCAGGTGCAGGCGCCCGCCGGCGTCGAGCCGGTTGCGCTGGCGCTGAAATCGCGCTGGGGAAGCAAGATCGCCCGCGGCGAGCTCGTCACGAGCGTCGAGATCGTGCCGCCCAAGGGTGTGGATCCGACCCCCATGCTCGCGCAATGCCGCGCGCTCAAGGCGGCGGGCGTGGACGCGGTAAACGTGCCCGACGGACCACGGGCGCAGAGCCGCATGGGCGTGCTGCCCTCGGCGCTGCTGATCGAGCGCGAGGTCGGCATCGAGACCGTCATTCATTACTGCTGCCGCGACCGCAACCTGCTCGGCATGCTGTCGGACATCATTGGTGCGCACGCGGCCGGCCTGCGAAACATCCTGATCATCACGGGCGACCCGCCGAAGATGGGGCCCTACCCTGAGGCGACGGCGGTCTTCGATATCGACTCGATCGGTCTCACGAACCTCGTCTACCGGCTCAACCAGGGGCTCGATCCCGGCAACAATCCGCTCGGCGGCGCGACGAAGTGGGCCATCGGCGTCGGAGTCAATCCGGGAGCGGGCGATCTGGATCGTGAGCTGTCGCGCTTCGCGTGGAAGGTGGACGCGGGGGCGGAGTTCGCGGTCACGCAGCCCGTGTTCGACGTGCACCAGCTCGAGGCGTTCCTGAAGCGCGTCGAGCAGTTCAAGACGCCGATCGTGGCCGGGATCTGGCCGCTCATTTCGCTGCGCAACGCGGAGTTCCTGGCGAACGAGGTGCCCGGCGTGTCCGTGCCCGAGGAAGTGCTGCAGCGCATGCGGAAGGCGCAGGAGCAGGGCAAGGAAGCCGCGCTCGCCGAGGGCGTGGCGATTGCGCGCGACATGTTCACGAAGGTCAAGAAGATGGTGCAAGGTGTGCAGGTGAGCGCGCCGTTCGGGCGCGTCGAGGTGGCGTTGCAAGTCTTCGCCGACTAGGTGTGCGACTTTTCGCCGCTGCGGGGTCTCATTAGGGCATCCACCCCACCTCGCGGAGGCTCTTATGAAGCCACTCGCCGCAATGCTCGCCCTCGTCCTCGCCGGCTGCCATTTCGCCAGCTCCGGCATCGATCAGGATCCCCTCGGCAGACTCACCTACAGCACGAGAGTTGTCGACGAGCCTGAGTCGCTGTTTCCAAGCGATATCGCCGTTCTCAATGACTCGGCCATCAAACGCATCCTGAACTACCACGTCACGCTGCCGCGAGCGGGGCGCCTCGCGGTGCTCCAGCTCAGCGATCAACGCACGGTGTGGTGGCGGGAGTCGGAGGAGTTCAGCCGGCTGAACCAGGAACTGACCGACTCGATGCTGACGGCCTTGCGGCGCTCTCCGCGCATTGGCCGGGCGGCGGTACTACCCACGATGATGGTCCCCAGACAACGCACGATCCCGTTCCTTCGGGAGGCGGCCGCGCGGTATCAGGCCGATCTTTTGTTGGGCTATCGGACTAACTGCGCGCTGTATCGCCGCTGGCGCTTCCTCAAGCGCAGTCAGTACCGGACCGTATGCAGCGTGGAAGCGATTTTGCTCGATACGCGGTCGGGGATCGTGCCCTTCACGGTCGTGACTACGCGCTCGAAGATTTTCGAGCGGCGCAAGCCGGACTTTGAGACGCGGGAAGCGATCATCAAGGCGCAATTCCAGGCGACGCAGGAAGCGCTCGCTGAGGTCGCGACGCAAGTGGGCGATTTTCTCGGGACGGTACCAGAGAGTGAGCCCTGAAACCGACGGAGGGCCATGCCGGAGCTCCCCGACATCACGATCTATCTCGAGGCGCTGGCGCCACGCATCGTGGGCCAGCCTCTCGAGCGCGCCCGCATCGTCAGCCCGTCG
>JBOHSJ010000176.1:0-3249 GCA_050733035.1 Gemmatimonadales bacterium
GTAGGGGCGCAGCATGCTGCGCCCCTACACCTGCGAACGAACCCTATTCCCCAAACCGCACGCGACGGGTCTCCTGCTCCTGACCCGTGGGACGCGTCAGCGACGCGTACAGCTCGGGCCGGCGCGCCCGCAGCCAGCGCCGTCCTGAGGACGTGGGGAGCAGGGCTGCGTCCAGATCGGCGACCACCATGTCGTCACCCAACGCACGTGTCTCGGCGATGACCTCCCCATAGGGGTCGAGCACCATCGCATTGCCGGTGCGGATCTCGTCGTCGTCGGGGCCGATGCCGTTGCTGAACAGCAGGAACATCCCGTTGTCGTGCGCCCGGCTCGGGAGCCAGCGCATGAGCCAGCCCCGCCCCTTGGGGCCGCCGAGCTCCGCCGCGCACGCCGCGGGGTCTGCATCACGACGTGCCCAAATGGCTGGGTCGATCGGCTTCATGCCGCGTGGACTCAGCGAATTACAGCCGCCCGTCTGATGGGGCGCGAGCAGGAGCTCGGCGCCAAGCAATGCCGTGGCGCGCGCGTTCTCCACGATGTTGTTGTCGTAGCAGATCAGCACGCCCACGCGGCAGCCGTGTGGCGTGTCGAAGACGGTGTAGCGGTCCCCGGCGCAGATGTTCGGGTGCTCGAAGACATGCAGCTTGCGGTGGACGGCGTGCGTCCCGTCAGGCATGGCGACGACGTAGGCGTTGTAGACGCATCCGTCGGTTGTGCGCTCGAGTAGCCCGGCGCCGACAGTGATTCCGTTTTCACGAGATAGGCGCAGGAGCGCCTGCGTGCACTGCCCGTCGGGTACCGGCTCGGCGAGCGCTTCGAACGCCGCGCGCGCGAGCTTGCGCACGTGCCAGTAGCCCGTCAGGCACATCTCGGGGAATGCGATGATCTCGACGCGCGCGCGGGCGGCCTCCGTCACGAAGTGCCGGACACGGCCGATATTGTACGCCTTGTCGCTCGGAGCGTGCTGAAACTGGACCGTCGCCACACGGATGTCACGCACAAGCTGAAATCTACTTCCGGAGATAAGCGTCGGTCTTCTTGAGCCAGTCCTCGCGCGGTGGATAGAACACGTCCACGTCGAGCGTATCCTCGAGCGCGTGCGCTTCGTGCGGCACGTTGCCGGGCAGGTGCAGCACCTCGCCCGCGCGCACGACGACTTCCTGGGCGCCGTCGTCCCCCACGAGAAAGCGCAGCGCACCCTCCAGAATGTAGGTGAGCTGCTCATTCATGTGGGAGTGTTTGGGGACGACGCAGCCTTTCTTCAGGTACACGTGCGCGAGCATCAGCTGGTCACCGGTGATCAGGCGACGCGACAGTTTTTCGTGCAGGTCTTCGCGGGGCATGTCGTCCCAGCGATACCAGGTGGCTGTTTGATTGGCGCTCATAGCGACAACATGGCGATTCCCGCGCCTCCCGCCAACATTGCGGCATCATGACTCTCCTGCACGCGTAGCGAAGGACCGGCTTTGGGTGATAGGATGTCATCCCATGATTACGGGACTCCTACTCATCCTGCAGCTGGGCACGCCGCCCGTCTACGACCGCGTGATTCTAGGCGGACGCGTGATGGATCCGGCCTCCCACCTCGATGCGGTCCGCAATATCGGACTCCAGGACGCACGCATCGCCGTCATCTCGGGCGAAGCCATACACGGCCGGGACACGGTCGACGCCCGCGGCCTCGTGGTCGCTCCTGGCTTCATCGACCTGCACGCGCACGGACAGACGCCCGAGACCTATCGGTTCTATGCGCTGGACGGCGTGACGACCGCGCTGGAGCTCGAGCTCGGCACGTCGGACGTCGCTGCCTGGTACGGCGAGCGCAGCGCCGGCGAGCGAGTGAACTACGGCGTCAGCATCGGCCACATCCAAGTCCGGATGGCGGTGATGCATGATTCGGGCACCGTGATGCCGGTAGGCGACGGAGCCTATCGCGCCGCGTCGCCTGCACAGATCGCTGAAATCGCGAAACGCGTTGAGCGTGGTCTCAGCGAGGGCGCGGTCAGCATCGGTGCAGGGTTTCCGTACACCCCGGCCGCCTCGCGCGAGGAGCTGCTCGCCGTGTTCCGAGTCGGCGCGCGCATGAAGACCCCCATCCACGCGCACATTCGCGCGGGCGCGCGTGGCCTCACCGAAGCGCTTGGGCTCGCGGCCGCGGCCAACGAGGCGCTGCATGTGGTGCACATCAACAGTGCCGGTCTGGTCGAAACGCCCACCATGCTCGCGATGATCGACAGCGCGCGAGCGCGCGGACGCGACGTGACGACGGAGGCATATCCGTATGCCGCCGGTATGACGGAAATTCAATCCGCGGTCATCCAAAACACGTACAAGGACGCTCCCGATGCACGCCTGGCGGCGCTGGAGTGGCCGGGGACGGGCGAGCGGCTCAATCGCGAGAGCTTCGCGCGTTACAGCCGGATCGGCGGGCCGGTGGTGATTCATACCAACACCGAGCCGATGGTGGCAGCGGCGATCACGAGTCCACTCACGATCATCGCGAGCGACGCCTACTGGCAGAATGGGAGAGGGCATCCGCGGACAACGGGTACGTTTGCGCGAGTCCTCGGGCGCTACGTCAGCCCAGCCGATCGTCCCCCCTCTCCCGACGGGAGAGGGGGTCAGGGGGTGAGGTTGATGGACGCGATCCGTAAAATGACGCTCATGCCGGCGCAGCGACTCGAGGCGCGCGTGCCGGCGATGCGGCAGAAGGGACGGCTGCGCGTCGGCGCGGACGCGGACATTACGATCTTCGACCCAACGACGGTGCTCGATCGCTCGACATACCGCGAACCGGCGCTACCGCCCGTCGGCATTCAGCACGTGATCGTGAACGGCGTATCCGTGGTCGCGAACGGCCGGGCAGTCGAGGGCGTGGCACCGGGAAAGGCGATACGCGCGGAGGCACCAAGATGACCGAGGCGCGGACGGACCCCGATCTTCTGTACGTCGGGACGTATACCGACAGCATCCACCTCGTCCGCATGGACCGGCGCTCCGGGGAACTGCGGCGCGTCGGCTCGGTAAACGCGGGACCGAACCCGTCTTTCCTCGCCATCCACCCGAACGGGCGCGTGCTGTACGCCGTCAACGAGTCCGCGACTGGGGCGGTGAGCGCCTTCGCGATCGAGCGAGGCATCGATGCGCTCACCCGGCTGAACGAGCAGCCGTCAGGGGGTGGCGCGCCGTGCTTCGTGAGCGTGGACAAGAGCGGCCGCGCCGCGCTCGTCGCCAACTACACCGGCGGCA
>JBOHSJ010000177.1:0-15312 GCA_050733035.1 Gemmatimonadales bacterium
GAGCAGGACGCTCCGATGCCGCAAACTGCTCCGTGCTCCGTGCGCCGTGCTCCATGCTCCCTGCTCCCTGCTCCCATCCCGCTTTGAGATACTCCCACATCCCTTCCCTGCCGCCTTCCCGGCCGAACCCCGACTCGCGGTACCCGCCGAAGCCGGCGGCCGCGTCGAACATGTTCGTGCAATTGATCCAGACGACGCCTGCTTTCAGCTTGGGCGCGACGTCGAGCGCGAGATTGATGCTTTCCGACCACACGCTCGCGGCGAGACCGTACGGGGTGTTGTTCGCCAGCGCGACGGCTTCTTTCGGCGTCCGGAACGTCATCGAGACGAGCACTGGCCCGAAGATTTCCACCTGCGCAATCGTCGCGGCCGGCGACACGTCGGTGAACAACGTGGGCGGATAGAAGTAGCCCTCGGTGGGACAGGCCCACGACGGCTGCCACATCTTCGCGCCTTCTTCGACGCCCTTCTCCACCAGTCCACGGATGCGCTCGAGCTGCACCGGCGCGACGACGGCGCCCATGTCCACCGCTTTGTCCAGCGGCGAGCCGACGCGCAGCTTCTCCATGCGCGCGCGCAGCTTTTGCGTCAGCCGATCGGCGACGCCTTCCTGCACGAGCAGCCGCGAGCCGGCGCAGCACACCTGGCCCTGATTGAACCAGATCGCATCCACGACGCCTTCGACGACGCTGTCGAGGTCCGCGTCCTCGAACACGATGAACGGACTCTTGCCGCCCAACTCGAGCGTCAGCTTCTTGCCGCTGCCGGCGGTGGCCTTGCGGATGATGCGGCCGACTTCGGTGGAGCCCGTGAACGCGATCTTCTGCACGTCGGGGTGCTCGACCAGATACGTGCCGGTCGCGCCGTCGCCCGTGACGACGTTGAACACGCCCGCCGGCAGGTTCGCGGCCTGCGCGATCTCGGCGAAGCAGAGCGCCGTCAGTGGCGTGAACTCCGCCGGCTTCAGGATCACCGTGTTTCCCGCAGCGAGCGCCGGCGCGACTTTCCAGGCCACCATCAGCAACGGGAAGTTCCAGGGGATGATCTGCCCGACGACGCCGACGGGCACGTACCCGGGGAATTCGCTGTCGCGCAGCTGCGCCCAGCCGGCGTGGTGATAGAAGTGCCGGGCGACGAGCGGAATATCGAGATCGCGAGTCTCGCGGATAGGCTTGCCGTTGTCGAGGCTCTCGAGCACCGCGAGCAGGCGCGAGTGGCGCTGCACCTCGCGCGCGATCGCGTACAGGTAGCGGGCGCGCGCGTGGGCGGGCAGGCCGGCCCAGCCGGGCGCCGCGGCATTCGCGGCGGCGACGGCGGCATCGACGTCGGTCTTGTTGCCTTGCGCGACGCGCGCCAGCACGGCTTTGGTCGCCGGATTGATCGTCTCGAAGTACTGGCCTTCGGCGGGAGCGACCCAGCGGCCGCCGATGTAGTGGCCGAAGCGGCCGTTGTCGTGCCGTTGGATCCACTCGAGCGCCGGCGCGGCGCTCTCCGGCGCCGGCCCATACTCCATCGTCTCGAAGACCTTGGCGACGGTCGTCATCAGACCATCGGGTGGCGGTGCGCGGCCGAGTAACGTCCGGTCACGAAGTGTTCGAGCTGGCGCTCGATATCGGTCAGGAGGGAGCTGGCGCCCAATCGGAACAGCACCGGCTTGAGCCAGCGGTCGCCCAGCTCTTCCTTCATAAGGATCAGCCAATCGAGCGCCTGCCTGGCGGCGCGGATCCCGCCGGCCGGCTTGAAGCCGATGGCGCAGCCGGTGCGCGCTTCGTAGTCGCGGATCATGCGCGTCATGACGACCCCCACCGGCAACACCGCGTTGACCGGCTCCTTCCCGGTGGACGTCTTGATGAAGTCGGCGCCCGCCATCATCGCGACCATGCTGGCGCGGGCGACGTTCGTGAGGGTCGCTAGCTCGCCGGTCCCGAGGATCGCCTTCATATGCGCCCGCCCGCACGCGTCGCGGAACGCGCGTACCTCGGCGTAGAGCGCGGGCCAGTCCCCGGTCAGGACGTGCGCGCGCGTGATGACGATGTCGATCTCCTGCGCGCCGGCCGCGACGGAGGCCTGCACTTCCTCGAGCCGCTGGGCGAAAGGACTGAGTCCCGCTGGAAACCCCGTCGAGACGGCGGCCACCGGTATCCCCGACCCCTCGAGCGCCGCCACCGCGGTGGGGACGAGCGCGTGATAGACACAGACCGCGCCGACCTTGATGTCGAGATGACCAACACCCAACGCGTCAATGAGATCGGGCCGGATCGGCCGGCGCGCCTTGGCGCAGAGCCGGATCACGTTACCGGGAGTGTCGTCCCCCTGCAGGGTCGTGAGATCCATGCAGGTGATGGCCCGCAGCAGCCACGCCGCCTGCATTTCCTTCTTTACGGTCCGCCGCGTGGGGATCGTCGCGGCGCGTCGTTCCACCGCGCTGCGATTGACGCGCAGCGCGCGCACGACGTCGAGATCGAGCGGCATGCCCGGATTGCGATCGTCCTGGAGCACGGGACGGACCGCTGGCGTCCCCATGCGGAGCCGTTCGGACGTAGCCTTCATGATGGCGGGAGAATGCGAATCGCTGCTGGAAAAGTCAACGCGCTGAGGATATTCCAGCGCCGTGGCGGCACGCTTCGACCGCCCATTCCTCCTCTGCCTTCACGCATTGTTGATCCCGCTCCGGCGAAGTGGCGAGCAGCGTAGCGATTTCCTCGCCGAGCGCCTGGTAGCACGTCGGGCCACCCGCTTCGCTGGCGACAAGCTTACAGAACGCGAACGCCGATTCGGTCGTCGCGGTCCAGTCCACGAGCGCCTTGGCCGCGCCGAAATAGCACGCGGGCCGGTAGGGCTCACGCGCCTTGTGGCAGAGATCGACGGTCTTCTGTGGATCACGCGCAGTGTACGACGTCGCATCGCGGCCCAGGCTCTGGAAGCAAATCGCACGGATGTGCGCGGGGGCGCGCTCACACGAGCGCGCGGCGTCGCCGATATTGCCGTGATTCAGGTTCAGCATCACCGACGTCTGCATCTGGTAACAGGCGTGCAGATAGCGATCAGCCATGATCGAGCAGGGATACAGTGGATCCTTCGGGTCGATCGCTTTGAACGTCGTCGCGGCCGTGTGGCGATGGCTCTGCGCGGCAAGCTGCGATGCCGGATGATGGGGCGTCGTCGCGTTGATCACGCTCTCCATGAACGCTCCACCGTAGCACGACTCCCGATCCCAGCCGTCCGCGAGCAGGTCGCAGTCGGTGAGCGCGCGTGGCAGGTCGTGGCCGTGGAACATCGTCAGGCCGTGACCCATACCGTGCACGCACTGGAACAGCACCCAGCGGCTCTGGTCCGCTCGCTTGAACGGCTGGCACAGCCCTTCGACCTCGGGCTGCGTCACCTGGTGGCGGGATTCGAAATACGCCTGAATCACGCCGTGGCGGCAGCCGGACGAATAGCCGTCGCCGCACGCCGCGAACGTGGCCGTGATGTCGGACGACTTGCCGTAGGCTTCGATGCCGATGCCGTGCGCGTACTCATGCGCGTGCTCGGCGACGTCGGGATCGGCGGCGGTCAGCGCGTCCAGCGTCGTGACGGCATCCGTCAGCCCGCGCTTGTTCAGGCGCTCCGAGAGGAGGCGAGAGTAGCAGGCGGTGCGGGCTTCGCCCGTGGTTTCACTGCATGCACCCACGCCCGCGCCCCGCCCCGGGCGAGCGATCATCGTCGTCACGGCGAAACCGCCCGCCGCCACGACGAGCGCCGCGACGCCCAGCGCCGCGTACCGCAGTTGGATCACAGCTGCGCGCCCCGCCGGCAGGCGGCAATCGCTTCTCGATTCAACGCACGCTCGCATTCCGCCGCGCGTCTCGCGGCGTTGGAAGACAGGGTTGCGATCTGTTCACCCACTGCACTGTAACATGCATCGCGGCCGGCCGCGCCGTTGGGCGCTACGATACCGCAGAATGCCAGCGCGTTGTCGGTATCGGCGGTCCAGTCCACGAGCGCTTTGGCGACGCCCACGTAGCATGACGGGCGATACTCCGGACTGCCCTTGGCGCAGAGGTCCGCCGACTTCCTGGCGTCGCGCACGGCGTACGACGTGATGTCACGTCCCAGGCTTGTGTAGCACACGTGGCGCATGTGCTTCACCGCGCTGTCGCAGGTGAGGGCCGCAGCTCCGATGTCGCCATGATTGAGATGAAGGATGACGGCGGTCTGGATCTCGAAGCAAGCCCTGAGATAGCGATCCTCCATGATGGAACATGGGTACAGCGGGTCGGCGCGATCGATCGCCTTGAACGCAGGGTGCCCCGCATGGTGCGAACGGGCCGCCAGCTCGGTCGCAGGGTGATGCGGCGCGATGGCGTTCATGTCGCTCTCCATGAATGCCCCACCATAACACGATTCCCGGTCCCAGCCATCTCGCAGCTGATCGCACATCGCCAGCGCGTGGGGTAAGTCGTGATCGTAGAACATCGCCAACCCGTGCCCCATGCCGTGCACGCACTGAAACAGGATCCAGCGGCTGGCCCCCGGCCCCCCCGGCGCGGAGCCTTTGAACGGCCGGCAGAAGGCCTCGATCTCCGGCGTCGTCACGCGCTCGCGGGACTCGAAGTACGCCTGGATGAATCCGTGGCGGCATCCGGAAGCGGCCGCGTCGCCGCATGCGGTGAAGGTCGAGACGATGTCCGGATAGCGCCCATAGGCCTCGATCCCGATGCCGTGGGCATACTCGTGCGCGCGGCGTGACACGGTGCGGTCGTTGCGAGCGATGGTGTCCAAGGTCGCAACGGCGTTCGCGACGCCGTACGCCGCCAGGCGGTCGGTGAACAGGCGCTCGTAGCATTCCGCGCGGCCGTCCGGGGTGAAGCGGCGCCGGCACTCGCCACCTAATCCGCCTGTCGCCCAACCAGTCACACGGAATCCGGCGAATCCAACGACGGCCAGACAGGCGGCGGCAAACGCAATCTTTTTCGAGAGCGGCATTGTGGGAACTCTAATGTGCTTGCGTGCGTGCTTCCAGGTTCCTAAGCTTGGGCCGTGTCGTCACCTGCCAGCACGTCGCGAGTGATTGTCGTGGCGGACGCGCACCTCGGTCAGGTGCCCGCCGCCGTTGGATCGGCGTTTCACGCGTTCCTGGACGAGGTCCCCCGGCCCGGGGACCATCTAGTCCTGCTGGGCGATCTCTTCGACTTCTGGTTCGAGTACCAAAGCGTTATTCCCCGCAAACACTTTGCCACGGTCGCCAAGCTGCAGGAAGTCCGAACCCGGGGTGTCCCTATCACTTTTGTGGGCGGCAACCACGACCGATGGGGCGGGACGTTCTTCACCAAGGACCTGGGGATCGCCTTTTTCGGTGGCGAGGCGGAGCTGGATCTGGGGGGCCGGCGCGCGTTCATCGCGCACGGGGACGGACTCACCGAGCAGCACTGGAGCGGGAACGTGATGCATCGCTTCACCCGCCACCCGATCACGATCGCGGTGTTCCGCGTGCTCCATCCCACGATCGGCTTCTGGATCGCCGACCTGTTCTCCAGGCATCTGGCCGACAATACGAAGGACCGCGCGGTGCTGGACCAGGCCGCGGTCGCGCAGCGAGAATGGGCGGCGCACTTCCTGGTCCAGCGACCTGATGTGGACCTGGTGATCATGGCGCACACCCATCGGCCGGTGGTGCATCAACTCGGCGACGGGCGTACCTATCTCAATCCCGGGGCGTTCCTCGACGGCGGACGGTATGCGGTGATCACGCAGGCTGGCGCCGAGCTGCGACAATTCACAACGGAACGACTTCAACCAGCTTGAGTTTTTCCCCCAGAAATAGCGCGCCGACTTTCCGGAAGTGCGGCTCATCGTCGGAAACCACGAAACGATGTTCGTGACCAGCGCCGTTCGCCAGTAAATCGAGCCGCTCGAGCTCGCGCGCGACGGCGGTCGCGGTTTCTTCCGCTGAATCGACCAACCGCACCTCTGCCCCCATCACGCGCGCGAGCAGCGGCTTCAGCAACGGATAGTGCGTGCAGCCGAGCACGAGCACGTCCACCTTCGCGCGCAGGAGCGGCTCCAGGTACTCGCGCGCGATCAGCTCGGCCGCGGGATGCTCGAACCAACCCTCCTCGACGAGGGGCACGAACAACGGACACGGCTGCGCGTGCACGCGCGCGTCGGGACGCAGCGCCTTGATCGCGCGCTCGTAGGCGCCGCTGGCAATCGTGCCCGCGGTCCCGATCACGCCGATGACGCCGGTTGTCGTCGCCGCGACCGCGGCGCGCGCGCCCGGCTCGATGACGCCGACGACCGGCACGGGCGACCGCTCTTTCAAATGGTTGAGCGCGTGCGCGGTGCTGGTGTTGCACGCGACCACCACCGCCTTCACCCCGCGGTTCAAGAGAAACGCGAGGATCTCGGCGCTGTAGCGGCGGACCGTGTCGGGGGACTTCGGGCCGTACGGGACGCGAGCCGTGTCGCCGAAGTAGATCACCGACTCCCGCGGCAGACGCTCGAACAGCGCGCGCGCGACGGTCAACCCGCCGATCCCCGAGTCGAACACACCGAGCGGGGCCTTATTCATGAATCGGGATGGTGACGCCGATCCCGCCGGGAAAGGCGCGGACTTTCAGATCCGTGGGGAAATCGCGGAGATGGGCCGAGACATAGGCTTCGGCGCCCGCGAAGAGATGATTGAAGACCCAGAGCACGAGCCAGTCCTGCACTTCCTGCCGCTTGAGCTTCAGGTTTGCCGAGTGAATCGACTTGAAGTAGTTCGCTTCCTGCTGCGCCTTGAGCGTCATCATGGCGGTCACGCCTTCCCAGGCAACGAACACCGCGCCCGTCGTCGTGCGCCCGGTGACGGCCTGTCCCCAACCAGGAAGAAGGAAGGAGCGCCAGAACGCGCCCATGGGACGCACCCCCGGCGGCAGCGTATCGGCCGGGAGGACGATGTGGGTTGTGTCCTGGGCGGGCAGATGGGCCGATGGGCTGATGGTCAGGACCACAGCCAACACCAACGCACGGCCCATCTGCCCGTCCGCCCATCCGCCCATCATCAGCGCGCCACCAGCACGTTGAGTCTTCCCCGCTCCAATTCCACTGTGCATTCATTGACTCCCGGTTCGCGAAGCTCACCGTCCACGTGCACGAGCAGCGGTTGCTCCGGCGAGCGCACGACGAGCTTCGCCGTCTTGATGATCGCGACCTCGCGCATCTTCAGGTGCGTCCCGCGCATCACTCTGGGGATGGCGAGCAGAAACCGCGGCAGCGATACGCGCCGGATCAAGCACACATCCATCTTGCCGTCCGTGGGGTCGGCGTCGGGGGCGAAGCGGTAACTGCCACCCGCCGTCGTGCCGTTGCACACCTCGACCATCATCATGTACCCCCGCTCCCGAAAACCGGGCGCGGCGACGTCGAACAGCGGCGGCTCGAAGTTGAAGAACGTCTTCACGATCGGCACGAGATACGAAAGAAAGCCGCGCAGATGCAGCATCCGGTTGCGGGTCTGGACGACGGCCGGCCCGAATCCAAACCCCACGCTGTTCACGAACCACTCGTTCAGGACACGGCCGGCGTCGAAGCGGCGCGACTTGGCCGTGACGAGGCGCGCGACCGCGCGGATGGGATCGTGGCCTGAGAGGCCGACTATCTTGGCGAAATCGTTGCCCGAGCCGACTGGCACGACGCCGAGCGCCGCGTCTCCGTCGCTGCGTAGCAGGCCGTTCGCCACGTCGTGTACCGTGCCGTCGCCGCCGACGGCGACGACGTGGCGGGCGCCCTGGCTCGCCGCCTGCGCAGCCAGCTCCCGGCCGTGGCCGGGGCCCTCCGTGCGCGAGACGTCTACCGACCAGCCCTGGGCGCGAAAGGCGCGCGCCACGACGGGCTCGGCGCGGCGCGCCGCGCCGCGACCGGCGGCCGGATTGACGATCACATGGGCATGAAGCACGCGGCAGACAAGATACAATCTCGTCTGCCGCGGGGGGTCTGCTAAATGGGGTCGGGCCTAGGTGTTAGCGAGGTAGTGCTCTTCCCAATCTACCGCGAATTCCACGCTGCAGCGCCCGCACAGCATGCGGCTGGGCCGGCCGCGCAGCGGCACCCGGTCGCGGCACGATGGGCAGACGGCGTAATGATCGCCGATCTGAATCGAGCGCGGCGCGTTCCGGGGCCGCGGTACGACCGTCCATTTGCGGGGAGGTGTGTTCGACATCTGCAGGAAGGCACGGACCACCGGAACGGGGGTCCCTTTCACATCCACCAGCGCGGCGAGACCGGTGGCCTTGATGAGTCGGTACCAGGCGCCGCGACGCAGGTTGCAGTTCACATCAGCTTGTAAACGAGCCCACACCATGCAAGACACTCGGGCGTCGAAGGGACGGGAATAGTAACGTGACCCGACCTACTTCGGAGTGATGGTTGTCACGCCGAACTCTTGACGTCTGCCCCTTCTGTCCAATTGATCTCGAATTCTTGTCGGCAACGCGCGCACTCGAGCGCGCGGGCAGTCCGCTTGGGAAGTGGAGCACGCGCACGGCAGTTGGGACACACGCCGTACGTTCCCCGAAGATGGGGCGGCGCCTTGCGGTTCTCCGCCGACCCCTGCACGACGCTCCAGCGCTGCGGCGGCCGCTGCTGAATCTCCAGCCACGCACGCAACACCCCCACCTTGCGGCGGTTGACTTCGATAACTGCCTGGAGATCAGTGAGTTCGAGGACGCGATACCACGCACCGCGGCGCAGCTTGAGGGGAACGTCGGCCTGCAGGCGTGCAAAAAGTAGGGCCATCACGGCTCCTGGTGCGGGAGACGACGATGGGCGCGGGGACAATATAGTGATCCGCGCAAGCCGCGCGCGGGGGGAAAATCACCATCAGGTATTGTCCCAGCCGATGTCGAAGAAGCCGTTGCATTTGGGACACCGCATGCTGGTCGCGCGCTCTTCCAGCCGCGCGCGCTCGCGGCAGTTGGGACAGACGCCGTAGCGAGCGCCCCAGGACGCGGGCATGCGCGCCGCGCGCGTGGGCCGCGGCACCACGGTCCAGCGCGTAGGCGGTGCTGGAAGGATTTCGAGCGACGGGCGCGGGAACGGGGTCAGCGTGCCGTTGACGTCGAGCACGGCTTCGGAAGCCGTGAGGCGAACGACACGGTACCACGCTCCACGACGCAGGTGTGCTGCTTCAGAAGGGCGCAGCCGAGCCCATTGCCCCGCAGTCATCGGGCCTCCGAGGGTGAGCTTGTCTACGATTGTGCCGGGGCGGTGCGAAAGTCAACCGGGAAAGCGTGGCGGGAGCGTGTAGGAATCGAACCTACCGAGCCCCGTGAGGGGCCCAAACAGTTTTGAAGACTGGTCAGGCCACCAGACCCAATCCGCTCCCAACGCACGGGTTGCCAACGATCCGGTAGACCGCTAACGCGTCATTTCCCATCACGCGTTGAAATGCTGCGGGAGAACTTGCCACAAAGCGCTCGAGATACACGGCCTCGTCATTCGATGCCGGTGGTCCCGTGATCACGTAGCTGGCGCCGATCGCCGCAACATATCGCCACAAGCGGCAGGGATCGTCGGCGATAAGCGGCGCCGACGCCCGGCGGTCGGTGAACAGCGCCAACGCGCGCGGCCTACTGAAGATGAAGATAGCCTCCGGAGGCGTCGCTTGCTTCACGAACTGAAAAAGCTCGACGCTCTCGGCTGTGGCGACGCCGTCAGCCATCGGTCCATACTGCATCCTCGAGTATTTGCCGGCATACACGAGTGCGATAACGGCCCCGAGTGCGACGATGATGCGTTTGCGCGTTTCAGGGCGAACGTGTAGCTGGTGAATGCCGAGCATGCCGTAATAGAGGTAGAACGGGATCAGTGGAATGAGGAACCGCGTGCCTTGATAAGCGGGCCACACGAGTACGGGCACGACGTACAGCCACGGAAAGATTTCAACGACTGTCGGCCCCAACCGGAGCGCCCGGCGATAGCCATAGACCGCCAGTCCAGCCGTCACCACGAAGACGGCCTTCCTTCCCAGCTCGCTGTATCCGTTCTCCCAGATGTCCGAAAACGCCCGCAGGTAGGCCACGGCGTTGCGGCCCACGGTCGTCGCGGAGAGCGACAACTGGTCGAAGTAGCTTCCGTCCTGCGCTCCCACGGCGTATTGCACACCTGCCAATCCGACCGCGATGCCACAGGTCGCCGCCGTCATCCGGCTAACGCGGCGCTTCCGCAGCAGGTCGTGCAGCAGAAAACAGGGGATCAGCACGACTCCGAGAACGCGAGTCGACACCGCTGCATACGCCGCGACTCCCGCGAGCACGGCATGGGTGGTGCGACTCCGGCTGTCGGGGTCCTCCACGCGTTGAAAGGCGTACAGGCCGAGCAGCGTGAAGAAGAGAAATGGGATGTCAGAAATCACGTCATCCTTGATATCCCAGAAGTACGGATTGAGTCCCATGACAAGGATGAGCGCAACGAGATACGGCGCGGGAAGGTCGCGCCGGAAGACTGGGGGGATCAGAAGCAGCACGCCCACAAAGCAGACGACAACGAGCATCTTCATGGGGCGATAGTCGAGACCGAAGACCTTGACGAGCGGCGCCAGCAGCATGGGGAACCCCGGTGGATAACTGCGCGGGCCGATCGCCGGGTTGTGCGGATTGTAGATGTAACCGGTTTCCGCGTAGGGCGCGCCGGTCGCGATGTTGCGGGCGTGGCGCACGTACTGCGCGAAATCGTCGCCCCCCTCCCAATGCTGCCCCGGCCGAAGCGTTGCCAGATACACGAGGCCGATCAGACCGGTCACCCGCCACATTAGGCGCGCTTAGCCTTTGGCCGCAATGACGTCGATTTCGACGCGGGCGGCTTTCGGCAGCCCGGCGGCCTGCACCGTCGAGCGCGCCGGCTTGTGCGCACCGAAGTGCTTCGCGTACACCTCATTCATCTGCGCGAAATCGGCCATATCTGCCAGATACACCGTCGTCTTGACCACATTGGCCAGCGACGTGCCCGCGGCCGCCAGCACCGCTTTCAAGTTGGCGAACACCTGCTCCGTCTGCTCCGCCGTCGTGCGCCCGACGAGATCGCCGCCCTTCGGGTCGAGCGCGACCTGCCCCGCCGTGAACACGAAGTTGTCGGTCGCAATCGCCTGGCTGTAGGGCCCAATCGCCTTCGGCGCAGCATCAGTTGCGATTACACGCATCAGAATAGCCCCTCGATCGTTCCGTCAGGATGCAGGCGAATCCGCTCGGCAGCGGGGTTCTTGCCGAGGCCCGGCATCGTCATGATCTCACCCGCGAGCGCGACCACGAAGCCCGCGCCCGCCGATGGCAGAATGTCGCGCACGTGCAGCGTGAAGCCGCTGGGCGCGCCGAGCTGCGTTGGATCGTCGGTGAACGAGTACTGCGTCTTTGCCATGCAGACCGGAGTCTCGCCCAGGCCCAGCTTGGGAAGGAGCTCGAGCGCCCGCTCGGCCGGCGGCGCGAACGCCACGCTCGCGGCACCGTAGATCTCGCGCGCGATCGTCTCGATCTTCTCGCGAATCGGCCGGCGCTCGTCGTACAACGGCTTGAACGCCGCCTGCGCCGTCTTGAGCAGATTCAGCAGCGCCTCGGCCACCGCGACGCCGCCCTCCCCGCCCTTCTCCCACACGTCACACCGCACGACCTCGACGCCTTCGGCGGCGCCGACAGCCCGCACCGCTTCGACTTCTTCTTCAGTATCAGTGATGAATCGATTGAGCGCGACGACGGCGGGAAGGCCGAACTTCTTCACGTTGCGGATGTGGCGGCGCAGGTTTTCGGAACCCCGCTGCACTGCCGCTGGGTCTGCCTTGCCCAGCTGATCCTTCTTGACGCCGCCGTGCATTTTCAACGCGCGAAGCGTCGCGACGATGATTGCCGCCTCGGGTTTGAGGCCCGCAACGCGGCACTTGATGTCGAGGAATTTCTCGGCGCCGAGGTCGGCGCCAAAGCCGGCTTCGGTCAGCACGATGTCCCCGAGCGCGAGGCCGAGCGTCGTCGCGACGACCGAGTTGCAGCCGTGGGCGATGTTGCCGAACGGCCCGCAATGCACCAGCGCCGGCCCGCCCTCGAGCGTCTGCACCAGGTTAGGATTGATCGCGTCCTTGAGGAGCAGCGTCATCGCCCCCTGCGCCTTGAGGTCGCTGGCGCGCACGGGCGTCTTGTCGCCGCGCAGGCCGACGATGATGCGCGCGAGCCGGGCTTCGAGATCCTGCAGCCCGGTAGCGAGCGCCAGGATCGCCATGATCTCCGAGCCGGGGATGATGACGAAGCGCTCTTCCCGCGGCGGCCCGCCGTTCACGCCCCCCAGGCCGACGAGGATGCTGCGCAGCGCCCGGTCGTTCATGTCGATCGTGCGCGGCCAGGTGATGCGGCGCACATCGATCCCCAGCGCATTGCCGTGGTGCAGATGCGCATCGAGCATCGCGGACAACAGATTATGGGCGCTGGCGATCGCGTGGAAATCGCCTGTGAAATGCAGGTTGATGTCCTCCATCGGCACGACCTGCGAATACCCGCCCCCCGCCGCGCCGCCTTTCACGCCGAACACCGGTCCCAACGACGGCTCGCGCAACGCGAGGATCGCGTTCTTGCCCAACCGCCGCAGTGCCTGGGTGACGCCGACGGTGACGGTGGATTTCCCTTCGCCGGCCGGCGTCGGACTGATGCCGGTGACGAGCACGAGCCGGCCTTTGGGCGCGCGTTGCTCGAGCGCGCGCAGCGAAATCTTCGCCTTGTACTTGCCGTACCGCTCCAGCTCGTCGTCCGACAACCCCAGCTCGGCCGCGACGTCGCGGATGGGCCGCAGCTTGGCGGCCTGGGCGATCGCGATGTCGGAGGGGACCTTCACCGTGGTGGTCACAGCGAGGAATCGATCCGCGGGCCGAAGCACGCCCTCGCGTTCTCCGTGGTGCGGCGCGCCGTCGTCTCGAACGGCTCGCCCCGCAGCGCCGCGGTGCGCTCGGCCACGTCGCGCACGAAGGCCGGCTCGTTCCGCCGGCCGCGATGCGGCACGGGAGCGAGATAGGGCGAATCCGTTTCCACTAACAGTCGGTTGGTCGGACAGTCGGACAGTCGGTCCGTGCGCGACCAGTTCTTGAAGGTTATCATGCCGCTGAACGAGAAATATGCGTCGATCCCCCGCCCTGTTTCCCACACCGCGTCGCCTGATGAAAAGCTGTGGAGCACGACGACCGGTGGTCGCGACTCCAGCGCGCGCAGCATCGCAACCATATCCGCGTCGGCGTCACGGGCGTGGACGACGACCGGCTTGCCGCTCTCGACCGCGAGCCGCAGGTGCGCCTCGAACGCGCGGCGTTGCGTCTCGCGCGGCGAATGCATGTAGTGATAGTCGAGGCCCGTCTCCCCCACCGCCACCACCTCCGGACGCGCGAGCAGCTCACGCAGCCGCTGTTCCGCCTCCGCGGACCAGCTCCGAGCATCATGCGGATGCACCCCAGCGGTGGCCGAGAGTCCCGGCTTGCCGTGCGCCAACGCCAAGGCGCGTTCGCTGCCCTCGAGCGACTCGCCGATCACCACGACGTGCCTGATCCCGGCGGCACCGGCCCGGGCGAGGACGGCGTCACGGTCGGTGTCGAAGGCCTCGTCGCCCAGATGGCAGTGCGTGTCGACTAGCGTGCGGGCTGGTGCGCGCGGGGTGACGGTGAGGACGTCGGCGTCGCCGGCGTGAACTGCGACGTGGGCGTCCGGGTCCCGAACGTCCGCGCGCCGCGGGCGTCCTCACCCGGCCAGCGCTTCTCGATCCACAGCAGCACGGGCGCAGCGACGAAGATCGAGGAGAACGTGCCCACGATGATGCCGAAGGTCATCACGAGCGAAAACGGCCGAATCACCTCGCCGGCAATGAAGGCGAGGGTCAAGGCGGTGAGGATCGTCGTGCCGCCCGTGAGGACCGTGCGCGGCAACGTCTCGTTGATGGACAGGTTCAGGATCTCGTACAGGTTCTGGCGACGGTACTTGTGGAGATTCTCGCGCACCCGGTCGAAGATCACGATGGTGTCGTTGAGGGAATATCCCACGATCGTGAGCACGGCCGCGACCACGACGAGACTGACCTCGAGGTTCAGGTACCGCATGAACGCGATCGTCGCGAGGATGTCGTGCGCCGTGGCGATGATGGCGGCCAGACCGAAGCGCCATTCGAACCGGAACGCGAGATAGATCAGCGTGACGACGAACGAGAACAGGATGGCGGTGATCGCCTTCCCCTGCAGCTCGCGTCCTACTTTCGGCCCCACCGCCTCTCGGCGGACGACGCTGGACGTGCCGGCGCCGAGCCCCGCGTCGAGCGCGCGCTGTACCGCCGCGGCAGTTTCCTGAGGACCGAGGATCGCCGCGCCTTCCTCTGTGGTCACCCGCGCGCGGATGGCGTACTCCCGGTCCGACCCGAATTCTTTCACCTCGGCGCCTTCGATGCCGGCGTTGGAGAGTGCCGTGCGAATGGGGCCGGTTCCGACGGGCTCCGTCGTCCGAATCTGGACCAGCGTGCCGCCGGTGAACTCGATGCTGTAATTGAGCCCGGTGACCAGCAACCAGAGCAGGCCCGGAACGATCAGCAGCGCGCTGAATCCGTAGGCCCAGCGCCGGGCACCGATGAAGTCGTAATTCGCGTCCTTGAAGAGTCGCAGCATCAGATGCTCACCGTGGTCATATCCGGCCGCCGCTGTAGCCAGATCAGGAAGAATGTCCGCGTCACGAATACGGCGGAGAGCATCGAGGCCGCGATGCCGATGATCAGCGTAATCGCGAACCCTTGCACCGGGCCGGTCCCGACGAGGTAGAGAATGAACGCGGTCAGGGCGGTGGTGATGTTGGAGTCGACGATGGCACTCATGGCATGCTTGAACCCTTCGTCGACCGCCAGCCGCACCGACTTCCCGAACGCCAGCTCCTCGCGGATGCGCTCGAAGATCAGCACGTTGGCATCGACCGCCATGCCGATCGCCAGCGCGAAGCCCGCGAGACCGGGCAAGGTGAGGGTGAAGCCGAACAGCGCCAGGCCGCCGAGTGAAAAGAGCACATACAGGGCGAGCGCCGCGACCGCCAGCGCGCCGGACAGGCGGTAGTAGCCCAGCATGATGATGATCGTCAAGCCGACCGCGACCAGGCCGGCGCGCACGCCGGCCCGGACCGAGTCCCCGCCCATGGAGGCGCTGATCGTCCGCTCCTCCACGATCGTCAGGGGCGCGGGGAGCGCGCCGGCGCGCAGCACGAGCGCGAGGTCGCTCGCCTCCTGCAGGGACTTCGACCCGAGCTCGATTTGTCCGCGCGTGTTGATCTGGCTGCGGATCACGGGGGGCTGGCCCTGCAC
>JBOHSJ010000178.1:0-6151 GCA_050733035.1 Gemmatimonadales bacterium
CCAACGCAGGTAGAATCAGAACACCCTTGCCCCGAGCCCCGAGCCCCTTTGCCCCCGCTCGCGCCATCGCGGTGGCGATCACGACGTCGGTATCGAGCGGGAGGTGCGGTCCGTGGGCTTCGATCGCGCCCACGGGCAGGATGACGAGCGTGCGCTCGCGGTCGAGGTCGCGCACCTCTTCCCAGGTCAGTTGCGCCAGCTCATGGACGGGCATAGTTACAGAGGCCCAATATGGCGAACATGTTGCCTGAACAGCTGAACATCGCGGATTGGCTCCTCGACGCGCGCGTGCGCGAGGGAAGGGGAGAGCGGCCGGCGTTGCTGACGGACCAGGGCACGCTCACCTACCGTGAGGTGCAGGCGCTCGCGAACCGCTTCGGTCATTTGCTCGCGAGCGCCGGCGTGGAGCCGGAGCAGCGCGTGATCATCGCGCTGCCCGACGGGCCGGAGTTCGTGGCGGCGCTGTTCGGCACACTCAAAGTTGGCGCGGTCGTGGTGATGGTCAACCCGCAGCTGGCGGTGGACGCGATCGAGTACTTCTACACGTACACCCGCGCAGCCGTCGCCCTGGTGCATCGCCACACGGCCCCGGCATTTCAGGCGGCGCGGAGCGCGGCGGGGGTCCACCTCAAACAGGTCATCGTCGTCGGTGAAACGGCGACGACACGGGCGATCGAAGGCGCTTCACCGGAGCTCGAGACCTTCCCGAGTCATAAGGACGACGCCGCGATTTGGCTGTTCTCCGGCGGGACGACGGGGAAGCCGAAGGCAGTGGTGCAGAGCCATGCGTCATTCGCCAACACCACCGTCTGCTACGGCCAAAAGGTGCTCGGCCTGACCGACCGTGACGTCACGCTGGCAGTGCCGAAGCTGTTCTTTGGCTACGCGACCGGGTCGAATCTGTTCTTTCCGTTCTCAGTCGGCGCGGCAGCGACGCTGTTTCCGGAAAAGAGCACGGCCGAGACGCTGTTCGCCAAGATCCGGAAGTTTCGGCCGACCGTGCTGATCAACGTGCCCACGATGGTGAATCAGATGGTGGCCCACCCCGAGGCGGCGCAGCAGGATGTGTCGTCGCTGCGCTGCGCGACCTCCGCGGGGGAAGCGCTTCCCGTCGAGCTGTATGAACGGTGGAAGCAGACGTTCGGTGTGGAGCTGCTCGATGGGCTCGGCACGGCCGAGATGTGGCACATCTTCATTTCGAACCGGCCGGGCGCGGTGAAACCGGGAACGCTGGGCACTGTCGTTCCCGGCTTCGACGTGAAGGTGTGTGACGACGACGGCCGCGAGCTGCCGGATGGCGAGGTTGGGATGTTGTGGGTGCGGGGCGATTCGCGCGCGATCGGCTACTGGCAGCAGATGGAGAAGACGCGCGCCGCGTTTCGTGGCGAGTGGTATGTGTCGGGCGATCTGATTCGTCGCGATCCGGATGCGTATTTTACGTACTGCGGCCGAGCGGATGATTTACTGAAGGTGGGGGGGAAGTGGCTGGCGCCGCAGGAGGTGGAGGGGTGCTTGTTGCAGCACCCGTTGGTGAAGGAAGTAGCCGTGGTCGGCGTCGAAGACTCGGCCGGGCTCACGAAGCCGCATGCATTTGTCGTTGCGACTGAGCAACGATCGGGACTCGCTGAAGAGCTTCAGGCATTTGCGCGTGAGCGGTTGGAGCCCTACAAGGCACCGCGAGCGGTGAAGTTCCTGGATGTGCTGCCGCGCACGCATCTTGGCAAAGTCGATCGCGCGAAACTACGGATTCTGTGGTAGTCTGATGAACATCGTGCACGCGCCCACCATTCTCAGCCTGACAAGTGGTGCCACGCTCACCTTGCTGGATCTATGGCTCTGGTGGCGCGCGCGTTCGAAACCAGACAGGCATCTCCGTCTCATCCGCTCCGATTCGCAAATCCGCCGCGTCTACCGCGCAGAACAGCGGGCGCACATTTCAAAGTGGGCCCGTCAGATCGCACTCGTGGGTGATGTGGCATGTCGAGATCCATCCAGTCCAGATCCATCGGCCGCTGCCTAAGGACGACTCGATGCCATTCCCTTGGAGTATCGGGAATCACCGTACTACGGCGGCTACGGTATCGCGATTGATCTCTCAAGCTGATCTGATCCGACGCGCCCGCCGCAGCATCTGGACGGTGCGAATCGCGATGGCGCTCTTTGCCGTCTGGGTTGTGCTGGTCCTCGTGTGGCTGATTCCCGTCGCTATCCGATTTCCAGGCGTCAGCGTTCCTGCGCTTGTGAGTGCCACCGCTGGTTACATCGTGGCGCGTCGTCGCGGCATACGCGCAGTCCATTCGGGTCGCAACTCACGCGAGCTCTCTCCCCTCGAAGGCCGTACGATTCTCTGGGGCCTGATCGGCGGGGCGTTGGGCGGCATGGTGCTCGCGGGGTTCGAGGTCGGTCTCCCGCTCTTTTCCAAGCAGGCGCTGTTGGGTTGGCGCTTGCTGGGTGGGTTGGTCTTCGGGGCGGGGGCCGGGATTGCCGCCGGCTTGCTGCTCCCGATTCTTGAATTAGTGATCAGTTTCTGGCGTCGTGGCCGTGCTGCCTAAAAAGCGCTCATGGCCTTGCACCTGCCGTCCGAGCTTTCCGTCGCCCTCGTCACCGACGACCCCTCGCTTGGGGGCGTAGCGGAAATCATGGTTTCCGCGGATTTCTATTTCGAGAGCCAGTACTACTATGGGACGCTCTTAGGCCTGACGGATGCGGTCGGGGAGGTCCGTGTAACTCAGGCTGAGATCCTCGAACGCTTTCGAGAGTCCCAGCTCGCCGGCGTCATGGACTACAAGATCCCGCTGGAGCGCTGTGATGAAAGTGCGACCATCAGGATACCTGGGGGCGGTGACTTTCGACTCTCTCAGATACTGGTTCCTGGGTCCGCGATGATCTCTGATTGGGCTCAAGATATATGGGCTCGGGCAAGGAACGTTGACCTCGCCCCGGCCACCGCTCCGCTCGTCTTGGACATTCCCCGCACAGAGGCTGCGATAACCATTCCGATTCGGCGGGGCATATCGGGCCACGGTTTCTGGCGCCGCCTAACACCATTAAGCCGGAACGAGTCAAGGGGGCGTAGCTAATTCGCGGGCAGCAGTGGCTGTCCGTTTTGGGTGTTGGGATTGTGGCACCGGCAGGACCGTATCGGTACGACCGTCAGCGTGTGACGGCCAAACACCATTGCGGGCTTCGCTCGCTTCGTGAGGCGAGTGCGATCATGGATCGCGTCCCAGATACCTGCCTCGGCATGCCGCCGGACTTCCCAATCAAGCGCGGGAGGGGATCGACCCTCAGTTAGACGGAGGGGCTTGCCCGGCGGGGCCACGACGCCTGCTTCTGCTTCGACAGCGGCGTCCCCTTGAACTGCTGATTGAACTCTACGCCTTCCTTTAAGACGACATAGACGGCCTGGGCGAGTTCTTTCGCGACCAGGGCGCGGGCGACCCGCAGCGGTTTCCTCCGCTTCCAGCGCTGATACCACTGCCGGATCTCGGGATAGTATTGGATCGCGCGCACGGTGGCATGACTGAACGCCAACTTGAGATAGCGATTGCCGTCTTTGCTGGGCCGATGCCGGGCGCGGCCGGCCGAGTCGGCCGCCCCGGGCACGAGCCGGCAATAGGACCAGAACTGCCGGACGGTGGGAAACCGCTGGATGTCATCGATCTCCAGATAGACGGTGAACGCCAGCAGGCGACCGATTCCGGGGATCCAGAGGAGCCGCTGAATCGCGGCATCCTCCAGCAGCGTCCCCTGGATCGCGTGCTCGAGCTCCTGAATCTGGGTTTCCAGCAAAGCACTCTGGGCCGCGTGGGTGCGCGCCTGGAGCTGATAGAGCGGCGGCAACTGGGTCACCGCGTCCACGTTGAACTTCTCCAGCAGGCCCGTGATCGTGTTCGCGCAGCGGGTATGCCGCTCGACTAACTGCAGACGGGTCCGCAAGACGTCGCGGGGACCCCGGAGCGCCTCACTGATCATATGCGCCTCCGGGACCAGGCCGCTCCGGAGGAGCTGGGCCAGCGTCGTGGAGTCCACCGCATCGGTCTTCACCTTGGCATACGCGATCGCTTTCAGCAATTTGGCGTGCGCGAGGTGTAAGTCCACGCCCGCCGGCACCAGCAGATCGCGCAGCCAATACCAGCGCCCGGTCGCCTCCACCACCGCCTGGTGCGGCCCCGGCCATTGGCGAAAGAACGCGAGCCAGGTTGGCCGGTCGTTCGGCACCGTCACCTGGGCCACGCGCTCGCCGTCCGCCGTCAGCGTCGTCAGGACAGAACTATGTTTGTGCTGGTCGATCCCGGTGAAGAACATGCGGAGCTCCAAGCCGAGGGTCGCTCGAGTGTAGCACCATCCGGCTTGGAAACATCAAGCGCTTGAAGCTGGCGGCGCGCGTAGATTAGAGAATGAATCTTTCTTTAGCGCGCCGCAGCTTAGGCGCACCCCGTTAGGCTGCGGCCCACCTAAGCAGCAACAATCTCATTTTCACAATCCCACTGGTTAGCGTCGGAGTCGATGAAGCATCTGACGGGGCGGTTCGTTGGTGATTGGTGTCGCGGAGAGCGGCACAGTCCCTGTGGCGTGGCAGATGCGGCGCACCTGAGATGGTCCGGAGCATCGGTCCACTTGGCCTCATTGGTGACGGAGAAGAAAAGCGCTCCGGTGGGTGCTCCGATTGTTCCGCCGTGGGGCGAGATCCAGGCTCGGATCAGGTCGCTCCCGCAGTTTGATATCAACTTTGAAGTGCAACACTGAGCGTCATCCCGCATAACATTCCTCCGGTGTGCGAAAGCCGAGCCGCTTGCGTGGCCGGCGATTCAGTGTGGTCGCGATCCGATTGCACTCATGTTGGGTGAGGTGGGCCATGCTCTGGCGTTTGGGCAGGTACTGCCGGACGAGGCCGTTGGTGTTTTCGTTGGTGCCGCGTTCCCAGGCGTGATGCGGCGTCGCGAAGTAGAAGCGCGTGCCGGTGCTGCGCTCGAGCTTGGCGTACTCGTGGAACTCGGTCCCGTTGTCGACGGTGATGGTGCGGACCGGGTGTGCCTGGGCACGGATCAGGTGTCGCGCCCGTTGATTCACCGCGGCGCTTAAGCGCTGAGCGAGCTGACCCAGCAGCAGATATCCCGTCTTGCGCTCCACCATACTCAGCACGCACGGGCCGTCCTGGCTCGCCCCCAGCATCGTGTCCGCTTCCCAATGCCCGAGCTCTCGGCGCCCATTCACCCCGGCGGGGCGCTCGGTGATCATCCGTTTGCCGGCGAGGCGGCCGCGGCTATCGTAGCGGCCATAGCGCTTGCGGCGCTGCTTGCGCGCACCGCGCAGATGCTGAAACAGCGTGCCCCCGGTGGCTTTATCGGCCCAGATGTAGCGGTAGATCGTTTCGTGGCTGATCGCGAGCAGGTGGAAACGCCGCAACCAGCCCACCACTTGCTCGGGACTCCAGTCCTCGCGCAGCAACTCTTGGACCTGGGCCCAGTCGGTGGCGGTGAACTGGCGGTTGCGCCGCGAGCGGGAGCGGCGCCCGCGCGCATACCAGTCGGCAACCTGCGGACGGTAGGTCCCATCGCTGTGCGCCCGATTGCGCTGGATCTCACGCCCAATGGAGCTGCGGTGGCGCCCGAGCAGCTGCGCAATCGCCGCCGGGCTCAGCCCTCGTCGCCGCAGCAAGCCGAGCGTATATCTTTCTGCCGCGGTGATCTGGTGGTACAGCATCGTAGGATTCCTTCTCTTGGCGGAGTTGAAATCCCTATGGTATCGCCAGGTCACCGTTTTTGTCGGAGGTCGTGTTGCACTTACTCTATGAATGCACGCGGCCTAACACGCGCTTGAAGCTGCCGGCGCCGTCTTGCCATGGAGGCCATCTGCTTGTGAAATCTTCTATGTCGCGCCGCCGCTTAAGCGCCATCCATCAGTTCCCGCTGGTGTTGGGCAATGACCTCGCCGGCGTGGTTTCAACGCACGCCTCGATAGAGACCGCATTGCGACGTTTGCCGAATTTGCCGTGGTGCGCGAAGGCGCCGCGGCTCTCAAACCCACCAATGTGACATTTGAAGAAGCTGCCTCACTTCCGTTGGTCGCGCTGACGGCGTGGCAGGCCTTGGTCGAGATTGGAAAGCTGGGCGCCAACCAACGGGTCTTGATTCACGCCGGCAGCGGT
>JBOHSJ010000179.1:0-23562 GCA_050733035.1 Gemmatimonadales bacterium
GCCTCAGCCCTCGTGCCGCGCCGCCACCGCCGCCGGATACCGCCTCACAGATCGGTTCCGGCACCAACTCGCCGGACTATCGCCGCTACCAGGGAGCCACGCGCGATCCCTACGGGCGGAGTCCAGGGGCAGCCGGCGGGATGGGTGGCGGCAGGCAGTTCGCGCTCGCCGTACAGTTTTCCAGCTCGCGGAGTCGTCTGGACACGCCGGACGACAAGAAGCGAGCGGGCCGGCAAACCGCCGGGTTGAATCTCGCCTTCAGCCCGACGCGCAACTGGACCGCGAACTGGCGCACCTCGTACGACATCGTGACCCGACAGTTCGCCGATCACTCTGTGACGTTCCAGCGCGACCTCCGCCGCTGGCGTGCGAGCTTCTCCTTCTACAAGACGGGGACGGGCAACATCGCGTTCAGCTTCAACATCACGCTGACGGATCAGCCTGACATCAAGTTCGACTACGATCAGCGCACCTACGTGCAGTAGACTCCGCTGTCCTCTCGCGGTGACACAGTCGCTCGCAACGCTCTTGTAACCCGCTGAAAATCAGTCACTTCGCTGTGGGCATGAGCCGTGCTTACACGTGGGGCGATCCCCGTCCTGAGGCGCTTATGCGTTTGCTCATGTCCTTGCTGCTATTGGCCACGGTCGCCTGCCACGATTCCCTGGTGGAGCCCGGCGGCAACGCACCGTCCACTCCGGCCAACCTGACGTATGAGCTCGAGCCCAGCGGCGATCCGGATCGTCCCCTGGGCATTCTGCTCATCTGGGATGATGTCCCGGACGCCGATCTTGCCAGTTATCGCATCTACTCCCGCGCGACGAACGGCGGCTCGTACGGCCTGCGCGGTGAAACCACCTCGAACACGTTCCACGACAACGGCGTGCCGCACCTGCAATACCTCGTCACCGCCGTCAATACCAACGGCCTCGAGAGCGGCAACAGCAACGTGATCACGGTGGACGAGCGGCTGCAGCTCGAGGCTCCGGCTTGGCTCTCGTCGATTTCGTTGAATGGCGCTATCCACCTCCTGTGGGACGACAGCTCGTACATCACGGCGCCGACACGCTTCAAGTGGTACCGCGTCTATAGCACGGCCTATGATCTCGACACCGGTCTGTGCGGCTTGGACTGGCTGCTCGAGGGCACGACCGTGGCCCCGGAGTTTCTCGCCAGCGCGATGTCGAACGGCGTGCCCCGCTGCTTCGGCGTCTCGGCCGTGAGCCGTGAGGGCTACGAGAGTCTCTGGTCGCCGCTGTGGCAGGACACGCCCCGGCCCGACGCCCGCAATACGCTCGCGTTCGCCTACGAAGAGACCCAGGCGCAATCGGGGTTCCGGTTCTGGCAGGACCTGAATTCGGACGGCCGCGCACAGTCTTCGGAGCTGGGCCGCATCCAGGACGGCAATCTGACCAGTATCGACTTCTGGGTGCATCGCGCCGCCGACTCGACGCTGTGGATCGTTCCCGAGTTTGCGGGCACGCAGCTGCGGTTGTACAGCACGTCGCCGGTCGCCGACTTGACCTCGATCGACTTCGCGCCCGCGACCGGGTACTCCCGCAACATGATCCAGGCGGTACCGGGATATGCGTACGTGTTCGAGATCGTCGAGGGCACGACGCTGCGCTACGGGGCGCTGCGGGTGACGCACGTGGGCCGCGACTACATGATCTTCGATTGGAGCTTCCAAACTGATCCGGGCAACCCTGAGCTGCAGATTCGCGCCGGGCAGTCGACCGCCATGGCGACTGGCACCGTGGTTTCAGGCTCGAAATAGGTAGTCCGGGTCAGGTCAGGCGCCGGAGTGGTCGCAACAGCCACTCCGGCGCTTTAGCTTTGGTTCCCATGGCAAAACCCGTCACATTGGATGGCCATTCTCTTTCTCTCGCCGATGTCGTGGCCGTGGCGCGGCACGATGCTCCCGTGGCGCTTGATGCGAAAGCGCTCGCAGCCGTCCAAAAGTCCCGGCAGGCCGTCGAAGCGGCTGCCGCGCGCGGCGAGACGATTTACGGCGTCAATACCGGATTCGGAAAACTCGCGCACGTGCGCATCCCGCCCGAGCAGGCCCGCCAGCTGCAGCTCAATCTCATTCGCAGTCATGCATCGGGGGTAGGCGAGCCGTTGGAGCAGGACGCCGTGCGGGCGATGATGGTGCTGCGCGCGAACGTGTTGGTGCGAGGCACCAGCGGCGTGAGGGCGGTGCTGCCGGAGCTCCTCGTGGAGATGCTGAACCGGAAGATCCACCCCACCGTCCCGTCGCAAGGCAGTGTGGGGGCGTCTGGAGATCTCTCTCCGCTGTCGCATCTCGCGCTGGCGATGATCGGCGAGGGGGATGTGAAGGTGGCGAGCCCCATCACGCTCGAGGCCAAGGAGGGATTGGCGTTCGTGAACGGGACGCAGGCCCAGACGGGGCTTGCGGCGCTGCTCGTGACCGATGCCTGGACGCTGTGGCGCAGCGCGCACGGCGCCGCCGCGATGAGTCTCGAGGCGGTTCGCGGAACGCCCGATCCGTTCGACGCCCGCATCCACGACGCCCGCCCGCACCCATGGCAGCAGCGCTCGGCCGCGCTGTTGCGCGACCTGCTCGCCGACAGCGAAATCCGCGAGTCGCATCGCGAAAACGATCCGCGCGTCCAGGACGCGTACTCGCTGCGCTGCACGCCGCAGGTGCTCGGTGCCGTCGGCGAGGGACTCGCGTTCGCGGAACGCCTGGTGACGACGGAGCTCAATTCGGCGACGGACAATCCACTCGTCTTCGGCGACGACATCCTGTCGGGCGGCAACTTCCATGGACAGCCGATCGCGCTCGCGCTCGACGTCATCGGGATCGTGTTGACCACGCTCGCGGGGATCGCGGAGCGCCGCCTGGAGCGCGTGGTGAACCCCGATCTGTCATCCGGCCTCCCCGCGTTCCTGGCGCGCGATCCGGGACTCGAATCGGGTTTCATGACCGCGCAGATCGCCGCCGCGGCGCTCGTCGCCGACTGCCGGGTGCTGGCGACTCCCGCGAGCGTGCAGTCGGTGCCGACGGAAGGCAATCAGGAAGACGTCGTGCCGATGGGCATGAGCGCGGCGTGGAAGGCCGGACGCATCCTCGCGAACGCGGAGCGCATCGTCGCGATCGAGCTGCTCGCGGGAGCGCAGGGACTCGAGTTCTTGAAGCCGCTGCGGCCGGCGAAAGCCGTGGCGCGGCTGCACGCGGCGGTGCGGAAGGAATCGGCGGCGCTGACCGGGGATCGTCCCCTCACCGCCGACATCGAGCGGGTCGCGACCCGCATCCGGGAAGGCGCCTTCGCATGATCGTGCGCGCGCCGCGTGGCTCGACGAAATCGTGCAAGGGATGGGTGCAGGAAGCCGCGCTGCGGATGCTGATGAACAACCTCGATCCCGAGGTGGCCGAGCGCCCGCAGGATCTTGTCGTGTACGGCGGCACGGGGAAGGCGGCACGCAACTGGGCGTCGTTTGACGCGATCTGCCGCGTCTTGAAGACGCTCGGAGACGACGAAACACTGCTGGTGCAATCGGGGAAGCCGGTGGGCGTGTTTACGACGCACGCCGACGCGCCCCGCGTGCTCATCGCCAACGCGAATCTGGTCGGCCGGTACGCTACGTGGGAGGTGTTTCGCGATCTGGAGCGGCGTGGGTTGATCATGTACGGCCAGATGACCGCCGGCTCGTGGATCTACATCGGGACGCAAGGGATCCTCCAGGGAACCTACGAAACCTTCGCCGCCGTCGCGGCCCGGCATTTTCAAGGATCGCTGCGGGGGCGGGTAGTCCTCACGGGTGGACTCGGCGGCATGGGTGGGGCACAGCCACTCGCCGCGACGATGAACGAAGGGATTTGTCTCGCGGTCGAAGTGGATCCGGCGCGCGTGCAACGCCGTCTCGAGACGCGCTATCTCGACCACGCGACGGCGTCGCTGGACGAAGCGCTCGCGTGGTGCGAGGACGCGAAGCACCGCGGCGCTCCGCTCTCTATCGGCGTCGTGGGCAACTGCGCGGATGTGCTGCCGGAGCTCGTGCGCCGCGGATTCACGCCCGACGTCGTGACCGACCAGACCTCGGCGCACGACACGCTGAACGGATACATCCCGGCGGGGCTCATCCCGGCCGAGGCCTCGGAGCTGCGGCGCACGTCTCCCGAGACGTACGTGCAGCGCGCGCGCGCCAGCATCGCGTTGCACGTTCGCGCGATGCTGGACCTCCAACAGCGCGGCGCGATCGCGTTGGACTACGGCAACAACATCCGGACCGAAGCACGCGACGCCGGCGTGTCCGACGCGTTCAGGATCCCCGGATTCGTGCCCGAGTACATCCGGCCGCTGTTCTGTGAAGGAAAAGGGCCATTTCGCTGGGTGGCATTGTCCGGTGACGCGAAGGACTTGCACCGCACCGACAAACTCGTGCTCGAGCTGTTTCCGGAGAACGCGCACCTGCGGCGCTGGATCACGCTCGCGCAGGAGCGCGTCGCGTTTCAGGGACTGCCGGCGCGGATCTGCTGGTTGGGGCAGGGCGAGCGGGCGCGCTTCGGCGTCGCGCTGAATGACCTCGTGCGCAGCGGCGCGCTGTCCGCGCCCATCGTGATCGGCCGCGATCACCTCGACACGGGATCCGTCGCGTCACCGTTCCGGGAGACGGAGGGGATGCGCGACGGCTCCGACGCGATCGCCGACTGGGCGATCCTCAACGCGCTGCTCAATACCGCGTCCGGCGCCTCGTGGGTCTCGTTCCACCACGGCGGCGGTGTGGGCATCGGCAACTCGCTGCATGCCGGACAGGTGATCGTCGCTGATGGCACGGCGGCTGCGGGCAAGCGTCTCGAACGCGTGCTCACCAACGATCCCGGCATCGGCGTCGCGCGCCATGCCGATGCCGGTTATCCGGAAGCGATCGAAACGGCCCGCCGCCAGCATATCCGCCTGCCGATGGGCGAGGATCTCGACTGAAAACACTGCTCGTCGGTGCGCGGCAGGTCGTGACGTGTCGCGGGCCTGCGCGCGCGCGTCGGGGGCGTGAGATGGCGGACGTCGAGGTGCTCTCCGACGCTGCCGTGCTGATCGATGGTGATCGGATCGCCTGGGTGGGTCCTCGTCGAGACGCACCGAAAGTAGGGGCGCAGCATGCTGCGCCCCTACAAGTCGTGGAAATCACTGGCGTCCTATTCCCAGGCTTCATCGATTGCCACACACACGCGGTCTTCGGCGCCCCGCGGCTCGACGATCACGAGCGGCGCGCGCTCGGCGTCGATTACAAAGCGATCGCCGCCGCGGGCGGGGGCATTCTGCAATCAGTCCGCGACGTGCGGAGCCGCTCCGCCGCGGAGCTGGAGTCACTCACCCGTTCCCGGCTCAACACCCTCCTCGCGCATGGCGCCACGACCATCGAGGTGAAGTCAGGCTACGGGCTGGAGCTGGAAGCCGAGCTCAAACAGCTGCGCGTGATCCGGCGGCTTGCCGGCGACCTGCCGGCCACACTCATCCCGACGTTTCTCGGCGCGCATGAAGTGCCGCCAGAATACCGCGGTAAGCGCGCCGCGTACGTGCAGCTCGTGTGCGAGGAGATGATTCCGGCCGTCGCGAAAGAGGGGCTCGCGAAATGCTGTGACATCTTCTGTGAGCCCGGCGTCTTCAGTGTCGCGGAGAGCAGGCAAGTGCTCGCCACCGCGCGCAAGCACGGACTCGCAGTGAAGCTGCACGCGGACGAGCTGGAAGGTTCGGGCGGCGCCGAGCTGGCCGCCGAGCTGGGGGCGCTCTCGGCCGATCACCTCGCGGGGATTTCGGACGCGGGCATCCAGGCGCTGGCGGCGAGTGCGACGGTCGCCGTCCTGCTGCCCGCGACGATGATCTTTCTCGGCAGACGCTCGCAGGCACCGGCGCGGCGGCTCATCGAAGCGGGAGCGGCCGTCGCCGTGGCCAGCGACTTCAACCCCGGGACGTCTCCCACGATGAGTTTGCCGCTCGTCATGGCGTTGGGTGTGTCGCAACTCGGTCTACGTCACTCCGAAGTTGTGACGGCGGTGACGATCAACGCTGCGGCGGCGCTGGGACTGGCCGCCGACCACGGTCAGATCGTCCCAGGATGTGTCGCGGACCTCGTTTTGGCGCCGGTAGCGGACTGGCGGGAAGTCGCCTACTGGATGGGCGCAGACGTCGTAAGCGCCGTCTGGACAGCAGGTTCGGCTTGTCCGGTCTAGTAGGCCCCGATATCTTAGTTCTTCCATGTCGAAGCTCAAGCAGCTGATCGAAAAAGCGAAGGGTCTCGAAGCCAAGGACCCCAAGAAGGCCGTCGAGGTCTGGATCGAGGCTCTCAACAGCCAAGACTCCGACGGCGATTCCAACCCCGATCTCTCGATCTATAACCGCATTGGCGATCTCTACATCAAGCTGAGAGATCCAGGGCAGGCCGCCGACTACTACGACCAGGCCGTCGATAAATACGCCGAGCTGGGATTTCACAACAACGCCATCGCGATGTGTAACAAGGTGCTGCGCAACGCACCGGCGCGGCAAGCGACGTACTTGAAGCTCGCCAAGTTGTACGCGGCGAAAGGATTCATCGCGGAAGCGAAGCAGAACTTCGTGGAATACGCCGAGCGCATGCAAAAAGCCGGGAAGATCGAACATGCCTTCGCGGCGCTGAAAGAGTTTACCGACATCTCGCCCGAGAGCGCGAATCTGCGCGAGATGCTGTCGGAGCATCTCCAGATGTATGGCGCCGATCCGGGCAAGCGCGCGTCGTCGGCGCGCGTCAGCACGCCGGGCGCTCCCAAGACCCCGCCGTCCGAGCACAAGGACGACGTCAGCAAGTCCGGCAAGCGAAAGACCTCCAGCCTCGTCTTCCTCGACCTCGACGAGCCGCGCAGCGCGAAGGGTGCCGGCCCCGCTGCCAAAACGGCTCCTCCCGCCCCTGCTCCGGTGCAGCCTCCGGCGCCCCCTCCGCCCGCTGCCGAGCGCTTGATCAAGGAGGTTATTCCGGAACCAGATGAGTCGCTGGAGATCGAGACGACGAGCCTGGTGGACGAGGCGCCCGGCGCGGGCGCGGGGGGCATGCTCGAAGGTCTCGAGACGACGCACGCCGACTTCGGCCAGGTGGCTGCCAGCAGCCCCAAGACCCCGTCGATCCGCGAGGAAGTGTCTCCAAAGGATCTCGTGTTGGAGCCGATCCCGGAGCTCGAGCCGACGATCCCGGAGCCCGTTGCCCCCGAGCCAATAGCGGATGAGGTCTCGGGCCTGGATGACGCCGACCTCGTGTTCGAAGGCAATATCGCCGCGCCGAAGAAGCCCGAGCCAAAGAAAGCGCCGATCTTCAAAAAGCCGGCGGCCGCTACTCCCGAGGCTCCCCGCGTCAAGCCGGTGGTGCCCAAACGGCCCCCCTCCAACACCGAGCCCGGCAAGCGGAAGACAGTGGTGGAAGTGCCGCCACTCGAGCTGGAGCCCGATTTCGAAACGGCGACGACGGAGGCGGGCCATGACGTTGACGACCAGCCGCTCGCCATCGACGATACGCCGCGACATCCGAGCTTCATCCAGACCGAGGACGACACCTCGATCTCGGCCGGCGGCCGTCGCACCGGATTCATCGATCTGGGCATCGACGAGATCCGTAGCGGCGCGGACCAGGCGGGGTCGCTCGTGTTCTCCAATATCGAAGAGACGCCGGCGGCGCCGGACATCGAGGAGCTGGAATCCCGCGTCGCCGACAACCCGGACGATCCGGAGGCGCATCAGGCGCTGGGCGAGGCGCTAGTCGAACAGGGCGACCGGGAGCGCGGCATCGAGGAGCTCGACCTGGCGACGGCCGGGTACGAGAACAGCGGCAATCTGTCCCACGCGCGTCACCAGGTGGATGAGGTGCTGCGCCTCGATCCCAACAGCGTCCGGCACCGCCAGAAGGCGGTGGAGTTCGCGTTCAAAGCGGGCGACAAGGCGAAACTGGTCGACGCGTATCTGGAGCTCGCCGACGCGCTGCTCCGCTCGGATCTTCCCGACAAGGCGCGGGCCGTCTATGCGCGCGTCGCCGAGCACGATCCCAAGAACGATCGCGCGAAGGCTGCGCTCTCGATGCTCGCTCCAGCCGTCGCGGCGCAGCCCGCGCCGGGAAAGCCGGAAGGCAAGGTCAAGGCGAAAGACGCCAAGATGAAAGTCCGCGACGAGGCGACGCCGGACGGCGACTTCATCGATCTCGGCTCGATGCTCAGCGATGAAGATGAAGGGTCGCCGGCGAAAGACACGCGGATGACGGTCGAAGACGAGGAGCCCACCGGCGACGAGGAGCAGGACTTCCAGGACATGCTGGCCCGCTTCAAACAGGGCATCGACGAGAACATCGACGAGACCGACTTTCAGTCGCATTACGATCTCGGCGTCGCGTTCAAGGAGATGGGCCTGCTCGATGAAGCGATCGCGGAGCTGCAGAAAGCGCTGCGCGCGCCGGAAGGCAAGCTGCGCACCTCCGAGATGCTCGGCATCTGCTTCTTCGAGAAGGGCGCCTTCGGTGTCGCCGAATCGATTCTGCGTCGCGGGCTCGACCTGCCCGCCTCCGGCGACCAGGAGCGGCTCGGCGTCCTGTACTGGCTGGGCCGCGCGCTCGAGCAGCAGGGCAAGAAGGCCGACGCGCGGGATCTCTACGGGCGCGTCTTCGCCGTGGACATTCGCTTCCTCGATGCCGAGCAGCGCGTCAAAGCGCTCGCCAAAGCGAGGTAGCGTGAGCCAACAGGTCGCCCGCGTCACGCTGCGCGATGTCCAGCGGCCGGTCGCCGACGCGTTGGAGCAAGTCGTGGCGGAGCTGCGTCGCGTGATCGCCGCCGACTTCCCGATCGTCAGTGAAGTGAACGACCATCTGCTGCAGATGAAGGGTAAGCTGTTCCGGCCCACGCTGCTGCTGCTCAGTCACCAGGCGTCGGGATCGAAAGAGGCGCGCGCGGTGACGCTCGCCGCCGTCGTGGAGCTGATCCATCTTGCGACGCTCGTGCACGACGATTCCGTGGATCACTCGGTGCTGCGGCGGGGGTTGCCCACGATCAACGCGCTGTTCTCGCACCAGATCGCCGTGATCATGGGTGACTATCTCTACTCGCGCGCCATCATCGAGCTGGTGAGGCTGGACGACCACGAGGCGCTGCGGGTGCTGGCGCGTGTGACGAACGAAATGACGGTGGGCGAGATGCGGCAGCTCGAAGCGCACGACAAGCTCGCGTACGGCGAGAGCGCCTACGACCAGCTGATCCGCGCGAAGACCGCGTCGCTGCTGTCGGGGGCCTGCGAAGTCGGCGCCCTCGCCGCGCCGGCCGCCTATCGCCAGGCGCTCGCCCGGTTCGGGATGCTGCTCGGCATGGCGTTTCAGATCACCGACGATCTGCTCGACTACACGGAGCCGGAGGCGGTGACGGGGAAGCCGTCGGGCCTCGACCTCCGGGAGCACAAGGTCACGCTGCCGCTGATCGCGGCCCTGGCGCGGATGCCCGCCGATGGGACCGGCCGGCGTCTCGTGGCCGAGCTGATGGCGGCCGCCGAGCCGAGTGACGATTTGGTCGCTGAAGTGATCCGATTAGTGGAGGGTGCGGGCGGGCTCGAGACGGCGCGGCAGCGCGCGCTCGATCTTGCGCAGCAGGCGGAGGCGGAGCTGGACGTGTTGCCGCCGTCGCCGGCGCGGGACGCCCTGCAGGGGAGCATCGCGTACGCCGTGGAACGCCGTAGCTAAGCCCGTGCCCCACGGCCCGCGTCGCCCCCTCTTCTATCTTGGTGTCCTGGCCGTAGGTTTCGTGCTGGGCGGACTGCTGCACGCGTTCTTGCGGCGGTTCCTGCCGCAGGGGCCGGCGAAGGAACTGTTTACGTGGTCGGTCACGCCCACCATCGGGCCGATCCACATGGATCTGCTGGTGATGTCGATAACGCTCGGCCCGATCGGCCTCGACGTGTCGCTGCTCGCGGTGGTCGGCGTGGTGATCGCGTATCTCGTCGCCCGCTCGCTCTTCTAGAAAGGCGAACCATGCTTCCGAATCTTGGCTTCACCGAAATTGCGATCCTGTTGCTCATCCTCGTGCTGTTCTTCGGCGCCAAGCGCATCCCGGAGATCGGCGCATCGATCGGGAAGGGCATCAAGGAATTCAAGCGCGGCCTGAAATCCGAGGAGTCCCTGGATCCCCCGGCGAACACGGATGCCGCGATTCCTCCGGCGTCGGGTGGCGCGCCGAAGCGGCTGAATCAGTAAGAGGCCTGTATGGGTCTGGGGAATCTGAGCGGCAGCGAAATCCTCATCCTGATGCTGATCGTGCTGCTCGTGTTCGGCGCGAACCGGCTGCCGGAAGCGGGCCGGGCAGTAGGGAAGGGCCTCCGAGAGTTCAAGCGGGCGCTCTCAGACGCGGAGAACAGCATCCGCCGTCCGGAGGAGGATGCTCCTCCGGCGCGCGATGCCACCCCCAAACGGCTAGTTGAGTAACGCGTCGGCTTCCGCCGACGTCTGCGCCTTGAAGAGGTCTTTGCGCCGGTCGACGATCTTCGCCTTGGCGCGCATCCCCTCGATATACTGCTGAATGCGTGCCTGCTGCGCCGCCTCGCGCAGCTGCGTTCGCTGTTGGTCGCGTTGCGCGAGCCACGCGCTCGAGTCCGCGAGCTTGCGCCCCAAGGACTCGACGATGAAGTACCCCCCGTCGCCCCGGAGCACGCCGCTCCGCTCCCCGACGCGCAGCCCGAACGACGTGCCGACGACGACCGGCTCGCGACCGAGATAGCTGGGCGGCCGCAGGCGCGTGAACGGCCCGAAGCGCTGTACTTCGAGGTGGCGGGCGCTCGCCGCGGCGGTCAGATCCGGCGCGCCGCGCAGCGCCGCCGCCAGCGAATCGGCGCGGCTGCGGGCCAGCTCCTTTTGCTTCTCGAGCCGCACGACGGCGCTCACACGGGCGCGGATCTGCTCGAGCGGCGGGACACCCGCCTCTTTGACGGAATCGAGCTGAAAGACGTAGTAGGCCGCCGCGGCCTCGATCACAGGGCTCGTTTCGCCGACCGGTGCCTCGAAGGCCCACACGCTGACGTCGGGAATCACGCGCCGCCCCAGCTCGAACCGGGAGCCCTGCAGGACTTGATAGACAGGGGAGACTTGCAGACCGAGGCGCCGTGCGACGCTGTCGAGCACGGCGGGCCCGGTCCGTTCCGCCGCCTGCCGCTCGAGCGTGTCGGCGCGAGACTCCACCTGATCCAGATGCTCGCCTTGCAGCGCGACCGGAATCAGGATGTGCCGGATCTTGAGGGAATCGCCCTTCGCCTGATCTACGCGGACGACGTGGTAGCCGAACTGCGTGGCGATCGGGGCCGACACCTGGCCCGGTTTGAGTCCGCGTATTCCCTGCAGGAACTGTTCATCGAAGTTCGGCTCGTTACGCTTGATCCAGCCGAGATCGCCGCCGCGTTGTCCACTGACACTGTCGCTCGATTCGCGCCGGGCGACGTCCTCGAATTTCGCCCCGCGCGCCAGCTCGCTGCGCACACGCGCGACGTGCGCCTTGGCGACGGCGCTATCCGCCGCGTTCGGCACGCGCGGCACGGCCACGAATCGGACGTAGGCGACCGCCGGCCGCTTGAAGTCATCCTCGTGCTGCGAGATGTACGCCCGGAGCTCGGCGTCGCTGATCGGGGTCGTGTCCGGGATCGTGAACGGCCAGATCGCGAGCGACGCGATGCGCACGGAGTCGTGCTGATCCTTATAGATGCGCCACAGTTTCGCGTCGGAGACGTAGACGTCGCTCGTGAGATACTGAGCGAGCTTGATGCGCGGAATCTGGTCGCGGTAGATCGACTCGATCTGCGCCAGCAGCTGCGGGTCGGCGTTCTGCAGAAATTGATTCCACTTCCTGGGGTCGAACTGGCCGTCGGTCTGGAACTGCGGATCGCGCAGCACCTCGGGCGGGGGCGAGACCCTCGCCGCTTCGATGATCTCCGCGTCGCTGACGCGGATCCCGAGCCGTTTGTATTCCTGCTGCAGCAGGGCGTCCTGGATCATCTGATTGATGACCTGATCGCCGATCTGCTGCTCGTCCTCGCGCGTGAGCGGAGCGGAGCCGTTCTGCTGGCGATACTGATCGTACGCCACCTGCAGCCGCTGCTGATATTCGGTGACGGGGAACTCGTGGCGGTCGACCCTGAGGACGACGTTGCCGCTGGGACCGAGGATTTCCATCACCTGGCCAACGGCCAGCCATCCCACAAAGGCGATCGCGAGGATGTAGAAGACCCACTTGGACTGGGCGCGCATCGTGCGCAGCATGGCGACTTCGAACTCCGATCAAGCGAGGGGTGAAGGGGCATAAGTCTAAAAACGACAACGCACAAACTCAAGCGCACAGAATCCTGGGTCATTTGACAGCACCCGCGGCCAAACACTATCTTCGTCCAATTCCCACATAGACTTAGGGCGTGGCCTACACCAGCGAGATCGATAAGCTCGAAGCGCGTTTTCGGGACAACCCCAAGGGCCGCAACTTCGCCCCCTTGGCGGACGCCTATCGCAAAGCAGGGCTTATAGATAACGCGATTGACCTGTGTCAGAACGGCCTCAAGCTCCACCCCGACTACGTCAGCGCTTACATCGTCTACGCCCGGTGCCTCGTCGATAAGAAAGACGAAGCGGCAGCCCAGGGCGTCTTCAAACAGGTGCTGGATCTCGACCGCGAAAACATCATCGCGCTCCGCGGCCTGGCAGAGCTTGCCGAGCGGACTGGCAAATACGAAGAAGAAGTCGAGTGGCTCTCGCGGCTGCTGAACGTCGATCCGATGAACGGCGACGCCGCAGAAGCGCTGGCGCGCGCCAAGGGAAAGGCAGCCACCAAACCTCTCGCTGAAGCGCCGACCACGAAGATGGAAAAGCCGGACTTCGAGGTGGACAAGGAGACTCCGGAGCCGGTGACGTTGAAACCGGCAGCGACGCCGGCCGCGCCGTCGGCCGACATCGAGAACTACGAGACGCCGATCAGCTTCAATCCCAACGCCCACGCCGCTGCCAAAGCCGAAGGGCTGGAAGTTCAAGAGGACGTGGAGTTGAACCCGCAGCAGATCGAGCAGGTCGAGATCGAAGGGCTCGCGCGCACGCAGTATGAAGGCAGCGGCATGTTCAAGCTGGATGCGCCGGCGCCTGAGGAGGGAGGGGCCCCGGACCTCGAAGAAGCGCTGCCGGAGGTGGATCTGCCCCTCATCATGCCGGACGACGAGATGCGGGCTGCACCGCCACGACCCCCCAAACCCCCGCCGCCCCCAGCTCCGCCTCCATCGCCTCCTCCGCCCCGCGCATCGCGCGTTCCGGCGGCGGTCGCGTTGTCGGACGATGACGGGGCGGCGGACACCGCGACGCTGTCCAGGGCGGAGCCCGTCCTGACCGAGACGATGGCGGAGCTGTATCTGAAGCAGGGCCATCAGCAGGACGCGCTGCGTGTGTATCAGGCGTTGCTCGCGCAGCGCCCCAACGATCTCAAGCTGAAGGCCAAAGTCGAGCAGCTGTCGCCGGGCGGCAAGAAGGGCTCCGGCGTTTCCGCGCAGGCGTTTCTCAAGGGGATTTGGTCGGGTCGTGGCGCAGCGCCTCCCTTGGCTGCTCCGGAGGTGCAGAGCACACTGGCCGCCGCGTTCGACGGCGCCGGGCCGCCTCCTGGAGAACCGTCCCATCCGGCGCACGACCACATCTCGCTCGACACTGTCTTCGGTGAGGAGACAGCCCGCCGCGCCGCACCGGAACCCGCGGCGGCGCCCGGGCCGCCGCCGCAGGACGGCTCGAAAACCGGCGGTTTCTCCTTCGATGAGTTCTTCGCGGGCGGGAAGCCGGGTGCTGCTCCACCTGAAGGGGGCGCATCGGCGAAGACTCCCGGCGGCAGCCGTAGCTCCGGCCGGACACAGCGGCCACCGGAGGACGAAGCGGAGGCCGATCAGTTTCAGCAGTGGTTGAAAAAGCTCAAGTCCTAGTGTCTCACCACATCGCCGTGCTGAACGGCCCCAATCTCAATTTGTTGGGTGAGCGCGAGCCTGAGGTCTACGGCCGCACCAGTCTTGCCGAGATCGAGCGCGTGACGCGCGAGCGGGCGAAGGCGCTGGGGGTCGAGTGCACCTGGATTCAGACGAATCATGAAGGCGAGCTGGTGGAGGCGATCCAGGCCCTGAAGGGCCCGCCGCGCGCTGACGGCGCGGTGATCAACGCGGCGGCGTTCACCCATACCAGTCTCGCCGTGCGGGACGCGCTGCTGGCGGTGCGCGTGCCGTTCGTCGAGGTGCATCTCTCGAACATCTTCGGGCGCGAGCCGGAGCGGCGGAAATCGCTGCTGGCGGATCTCGCGGTCGGCGTGGTGACGGGGTTCGGTGCCGACAGCTATCGGCTGGGGCTCGAGGGTCTTGTCGGTTACCTCGGGCGGCGATAGACGGCCGGATCGACAAGCGGCGCTCGGGGCGCTGCTCGAAGCCGAAGGGCTCGACGCGCTGCTGGTCACGTCGCGTCCCAACATGCGGTATTTGTCGGGATTCAGCGGATCGGCGGGCATTGCGGTGGCGACCAAGAACAGCCTGCTGGTAGTGACGGATTTCCGCTACGATGAGCAGGCGCGTCAACAGTGCGGCGCCGTCGCGCGTGTGGAGATCGAAGGGACGAGCCTCTGGGACCGGCTGTTCAAAGAACTAGGGGCTGGGGCCTTGGGATTGGGGCCTGGGAGTTGGATCGGGTTCGAAGCGCATGCGATAAGCGTAAAGGATGCGGAGCGGTTTTCGACGGGACCGGGTGCCGCGTGGCGGTGGAAGGCGGCCGGTGAGCTCGTCGAGCGGCTGCGCGTGCGCAAGGACGCCGGCGAAATCAGGGCGATCCGCGCCGCCGCCGGCGTGACGGCAGCGGCACTACGCGATACGCTCGCGGCGGTGCGGCCCGGACAGACGGAGCTGGAGATCGCCGGCATGCTCGAGGGCGCGCTGCGCCGCCACGGCAGCGAAGCGCATCCGTTTCCGACGATCATCGCGAGTGGCCCGCGCAGCGCGCTGCCGCACGCGCACACCAGCACGCGAACGGTAGCGGCCGGCGAGTGGCTGCTGCTAGACTTTGGCGCCGTTGTGGAGGGGTACTGTGCCGACGTGACGCGGACGGTCGTGGTCGGCCGGCGCGCCGATGCGTCGCAGCGCGCGCTGTACAGTCTGGTCCAGGAGGCGCAGCGCCGCGCGCGCGAGGGTGTGCGCGCCGGGATGAGTGGGCGGGAAGCGGACGCGCTGGCGCGCGATCCGATCGAAGCGCGCGGCTTCGGGGCGGCGTTCGGCCATTCGACGGGCCATGGCTTGGGCCTCGAGGTGCATGAAGCGCCGCGACTCGCGCGAACCGCGAACGATCCGCTGCCCGAAGGCGCGGTCGTCACGATCGAGCCGGGTGTGTACGTGGCGGGGCGCGGCGGCGTGCGCATCGAAGACGACGTGCATTTGTCGGCGGAGGGCCCCGTGCTGCTCACCGACGGCTGCACGGACCTCGTGGAACTGGTGTAGGGCCTGAGGGGGGGTATCTTCACGGTATGAAGCTCGACATCATCGCCCAGATCGTGCAGATCTTGAAGGACGCCCCGGAGGTGGGCGCCATCGAGATCCGTCGCGGGCTGTTCGGGGCGTGGTCGTCCGTGCGGGTCTCCAAGGCCGGGCATGGGGGCAACACGATCGGGGCTGGGGGCTCGGGGTTAGGGCATGTCTTTGTCTCGCATCCTGGTGGCGCCCCGACCCCAGGGGCCGGCTCCGCGACCCAAGCTGCTCCCCCGAGTCCCCAGGCCCCAGCCCCGAGCCCCCAGTTCCTCGAAATCAAGTCGCCGATGGTAGGGACCTTCTATCAGTCCCCCGAGCCCGCCGCGCAACCGTACGTGAAGGTCGGCAGCCGGGTGAACGTGGGGCAGGTGGTCTGCATCATCGAGGCGATGAAGATCATGAACGAGATCGAGTCCGAAGTCTCGGGCGTGATTCGGGAGGTGGTGGCGCAAAACGCGCAGCCGGTGGAGTTCGGCCAGGTCCTTTTCCGGGTGGATCCGCATGGGTGAGGCAACGCAGAGCAATCTGCCGGCATTCAACTTCAAACAAGCAATCACGCAAATGGTGCAGCGCAACGGCTCCGACTTGCTGCTCAAAGTCGGCCGGCCGGCCACCATTCGCGTGAACGGCGACCTGGTGGCGCTCGAGACGGCGCCGCTGAAGCCGGAAGAGTTGAAGTCGCTGGCCGAGCAGATCATGACGCCGCGCCAGGTCAAGGAGTTCGCCGAGCACAAAGAAGCGGATTTCGCGATCGGAGTACCCGGCGTGGGGCGGTTCCGGACCAACGTCTATCAACAGCGCGGTACCGTGGCGTTCGCGTTCCGCGCGATTCCCTATGAGGTCAAGCAGATCCGGGAGCTGAATCTCCCGAGCGTGCTGGAGGAAATCGCCCTCAAGCCGCGTGGGCTGGTGCTGGTGACCGGGGTGACGGGATCGGGGAAATCGACGGCGCTCGCGGCGATGATCAATCACGTGAACACGAACCGGCGCGTGAACATCATCACGATCGAGGATCCGATCGAGTTCCTGCATCGCGACCAGCACGCGAACATCTCGCAGCGCGAAGTCGGCAACGACACGCTGACCTTCAACTCGGCGCTGCGGCACGTGCTGCGGCAGGATCCCGATCTGATCCTGATCGGCGAGATCCGCGACATGGAGACGCTGGACACGGCGCTCAAGGCTGCCGACACGGGGCACATGGTGTTCTCGACGCTGCACACGACGGACGCCACGCAGACGGTCAGCCGCGTGATCTCGTTTTTCCCGCCGCACCAGCACGACGAAATCCGGCATTTGTTGTCCACGGCGCTGCAAGCGATCGTGTCGCTGCGCCTGGTGCCGCGCAAAGATGGCCGCGGGCGAGTACCCGCCGCCGAGGTGCTGATCAATACGGCCGCCGTCGCCGACAACATCCGTGATCTTTCCAAGCAGCTCAACATCCCCGATCTCATCGCCGAAGGCTCCGTTCAGTACGGCATGCAGAGCTTCGATCAGTCGCTGTTCCACTGGTACAGCCAGGGCGTCATCAGCTACGAGAGCGCGATCTTTTACGCGACCAACCCGAGCGAGTTCGCCCTCAAGGTGTCGGGCGTGGATTCGTCGGGGAACCGGCTGGGCGGGGCCGACGCCGCCGGGACCATCGAGCTGACGCCCTGATGTTCAAGAAAGTGCTGATCGCGAACCGCGGGGAGATTGCCCTGCGGGTGATCCGCGCGTGCAAGGAGCTGGGCATCGAGACGGTGGCGGTGTATTCGGAAGCGGACCGGGAGTCGCTGCACGTCCGTTTCGCCGACGACGACGTCTGCATCGGGCGGGCCCCGAGCCGCGACAGCTACCTCAACATTCCACGCCTGATCGCCGCCGCCGAAATCACCGGCGCCGACGCGATTCATCCCGGCTACGGGTTCCTCGCCGAAAACGCCGAATTCGCCGAAAAAGTCAGCGCCTCCAACATCGCGTTCATCGGGCCGACGCCTGATCAGATCCGGCAGATGGGGGACAAGGCCGCGGCCCGGAAACTGGCGAAGGAACACGGCGTCCCTACCGTTCCTGGTTCCCCGGGACCGGTCTCCTCGCTGGAGGAGGGCCAGGACGTCGCCGGCGATATCGGGTTTCCGGTGATCATCAAGGCGGCGGCCGGCGGAGGCGGGAAGGGGATGCGCGTCGCGAACGACCCCGACCAGTTCGCGCAGTCATTCACGCTCGCCAAACAGGAAGCGCTCGCCGCCTTCAACTCGGACGAAGTCTACATCGAGAAATACCTGGCCCGCCCGCGGCACATCGAGATCCAGATCATGGGTGACACGCACGGGAAAGTGATGCACCTGTGCGAGCGCGACTGCTCCGTGCAGCGGCGCCACCAGAAGCTGGTCGAAGAGGCGCCGTCGCCGGCGGTGGATCAGACGCTGCGCCAGGATATCGGTGACTCGGCGGTGAAGCTCGCCGAGGCGATCGGCTACGTGGGTGCGGGGACGATCGAGTTTCTGCTCGACTCGGATGGCTCGTTCCACTTCATGGAGATGAACACCCGCATCCAGGTCGAGCATCCGGTGACGGAGATGTGCACCAACTTCGACCTCGTGAAGGAGCAGATCTCGGTCGCCGCCGGCGCGCCGCTGTCGTTCGTGATGAACGGGCACCGGCTGCGCGGGCATGCGATCGAGTGCCGCGTGAACGCGGAGGATCCGAGCCGCAACTTCCAGCCGTCCCCGGGCCTGATCACCGCTTATCACCCCCCGGGCGGCCCGGGGGTGCGCGTGGACACGCACATCTACGCGGGCTACAGCGTCCCGCCCTACTACGACTCGCTGCTCGCCAAGGTGATCGTGCACGGCAACACGCGGACGGAAGCGCTCGCCCGTATGCGCCAGGCACTCGACTCGTTTATCATTGAAGGGGTGACCACGACGATTCCGTTTCTGGGCCGGGTCATGCGCCACCCGGACTTCGTCGCGGGCCGGGTGGACACGAAATTCCTCGAGCGCGAGCCGCAGCTCCTCAAAGACCAGACATGAAGATCGACGTTTACTACACACCACTCGGCCTCAACGCGGGCGACCTGGCCGGCCGAGCGGTTGTCGTCATTGACGTGCTCCGCGCGACGAGCACTATCGTGACCGCTCTCGCCGCGGGCGCCAAGGCCATCGTGCCTGCGGCCAGCTCCGAAGAGGCGGTCCGGCTCACGTCCAATCTCGAAAAGAACGGCATCGTGCTGGCCGGCGAGCGCCGCCTCGTGAAGATCGAAGGGTTCGCTTTGGGCAATTCGCCGCGCGAAATGACGAAGGACGCTGTGGGGGGAAAGACCCTGTTCCTGGCCACGACCAATGGGACGCCGGCGTTGTTGGCGGCGCAGGGCGGTGATCCCGTGCTGGTGGCGGCGGCCCTCAATTTCAGCGCCGTGGCCGAGCGCGCCCGGACTCTCTTCACCGAGCGCGGTGATCTCGTCGTCATCTGTGCCGGCCGGGAGAAGCAGTTCGCGCTGGAGGATGCCTACACGGCGGGCCGGCTGATCAAGGCCGTCAAGAAGGGCGTTCCGCCCAAGAAGCTGACGCTCAACGACGCGGCGCAGGTCTCGCTCGACCTCGCGGCGCAGCAGGGTGGCTGGCTGGACGCCCTCGGCGCGAGCGACGCCGCCCGGCAACTCGGCGAGGCGGGGCTGGGTGAGGACGTGAAGTTCTGCGCCAATCCCGACCGGCTGTCGATCGTTCCCGTCTACGCGGATCGTCGCATCGCGGCATGAATCCTAAGGCGCGGCAAGAGCTCATCGGCATAGCGGCCCTGCTGGTGGGCTTCTTCCTGGGCCTGACCTTGCTGCCGGTGGCGCTCACGGGCAGCTGGGGGCGGACGATCGGCGGTGCGCTGTGGCAGATGTTCGGCCTGGGGGCCGTCGTGGTGCCCGTGCTCGGCGTTGGCTGGGCGCTCGCGGCATTCGATCGGCTCGGCGCGCTCTCCTGGGGACGTACAGCGTCCCTCGGCGCCGGTCTGATTCTCCTCGTTCCCTATGGAATTGCGCTGGCGATCGCTCCCGCGTTCCCCGCGGACTACGCGAACTGGACGCGCACCGAGCGGCTCGTCGGGCTGTTTCCCGGATTCCTGGCGAACGGTGTGCAAGGCGCGATCGGAACGGCGGGAGCGGTGCTCATCGGACTGTTTGCACTATCCGCTCTCGGAGCTTTGACGATTGGCTGGCATCCGCTCACCCTGCTGCGACAGAGGGAGCGGGGAGCAGGGAGCAGGGAGCAGGAAAAACAAAAGCCATCACGTGTTCACATCGACGATGGTGAAGCACCCGTGAAGGCTGCTCCCCGCTCCCCGCTCCCTGCTCCCCGAAAGCCGAAGCCCGCACCGCCTCCGAAACCTGCACCGCCTCCTCCCCCGGGGAGTCTGATTCCACCCATTGAGCTGCTCACAGAAGGACCGGGCGCGGTTGAGGATGCGGACGCCGTGCAGATCGAGGACATGGGGCGCCGGCTCGTGGCGACGCTCGAAACGTTCCGCGTGGGCGCGCAGATCACGAACAAGACGGTCGGCCCCGTGGTGACGCGCTTCGAGCTGGAGCCGGGGCGCGGCGTGAAGGTCGGACGCGTGTCGTCGCTCGCCGACGATCTCGCGCTCGCGATGCGCGCGCAGTCGCTGCGCATCGTGGCGCCGATTCCCGGCAAGGCGGCGATCGGCATCGAGGTCCCGAACCCGACGCCGCGCCTGGTGCACGTGCGGGACATGATCGACAGCGCCGAGTTTCGCCGGGCCGCGCGCGTGCTGCCCGTGGTGTTGGGACGCAATCTCGAAGGCGACGAGGTTGTGGACGACCTCACGAAGATGCCGCATCTCCTCATCGCGGGCGCGACCGGCTCGGGAAAATCGGTCTGCATCAACGCGATCATCACGAGTCTCGTGTACGCGCACGGCCCCGACAAGCTGAAGCTGCTGATGATCGATCCGAAGATGGTCGAGCTGTCGATGTACAGCGCGCTGCCGCATCTCGGCTTGCCGGTCGTGACGAGCCATCACAGAGCGGCCAACGTATTGAAGTGGGCGGTGTGGGAGATGGAGCGCCGCTACCGGCTGCTGCACGCCAATCACGCGCGCAACATCACCGATTTCAATAAGAAAGTGGACGCCAAGGCGCCGCTCAAAGGGCCGCGCGAGACGCTCGCCACGCAGGCGGGAATCCAGAAAGAGCTGCCGTTCGACGCGGTGTACGCCGGCGGCATCCTGCCCTACATCGTGCTCATCGTGGACGAGCTCGCGGACCTGATGCTCACGGTGCAGGGCGAGATCGAGACGCCGCTCGCGGTGCTGGCGCAAAAGGCGCGCGCGATCGGCATTCATTTGATTCTGGCGACGCAACGGCCGTCCGTGAACGTCATCACGGGATTGATCAAGGCAAACTTCCCGTGCCGCATCGCGTTTCGCGTGTCCGCGAAAGTCGACAGCCGCACGATTCTCGATCAAAACGGCGCGGAGACGCTGCTCGGCAACGGCGACATGCTGTTCCTGCCACCCGGCAAGAGCGAGCCGATGCGCGTGCAAGGCGCGTTCATCTCGACCGACGAGACCGAACGCCTGATGGAGTGGTACAAGGCGCACGCGACCGCGGCGGCGACTGCGCCTGGAACCTCGATCGACGAGCAGGTCGCGGCGCTCGAGAAAGCGGAGCAAGAAGGAGAAGAGGGAGCAGGGAGCCGGGAGCAGGGAGCCGGCGAGCGCGATCCACTATTCCGGCAGGCTGCCGAGGTATGCATCCAGAATCAGCTGGGATCTACATCGCTCTTGCAGCGCCGCATGAGCATCGGGTACGGACGCGCGGCTCGTATCATCGACCAGCTGGAGCTCGCCGGCGTGTTGGGCCCGGCGAACGGCTCAAAACCGAGAGATGTGTTGGTAGGACTGGAAGAACTCGATGAACTCGCTGGACCGGACGGCGCACATTCGAGCAGTTAAGGGGCGCCAGTCCCCCCGGGCGCGCTACAAAAGAGTGCATCCAAGGGACTAGCTCTGCCGATTCGCGTGAGCCCAGAATACCTCCGCCCTAGCTAAACCTGTTTTCCACCCGCTGAGCGATGTTCCCGCCCTCATGCTCACCCTAGAATCAATCTCAAATCGATCACGCCAGTTTCTTGACCCCTGAGGGACAACATGCCGCCGCTCGTCGTCGCAGAAGCTCTCGAGGCCGCTGCTCCTTCCTTGACCTCATCGTCGAGCGTGCGCGTGCGGATCCCGATCGCCAGCGATGCGGACGTGGCCGTTGCCGAAGAACATGGCCGGCGCCTCGCGTCTCGTCTCGATTTCTCGCCCACCGACATCACCGTCATCGCTACTGCCATTCTCGAAGTCGCGCGCAACGTCCTGGCGTATGCGCGGCGTGGCGATGTGATGTTGCACCTGATTCACAAGCGGGGGCGGTTGGGGCTCGCGATCGTGGCGCGCGACAAGGGCCCGGGCATCCCCGACGTCGCGCAGGCGCTGCGTGACGGCGAGGGCCTCGGGCTCGCGACGGCGCGGCGGCTGATGGATGAGTTCCGCGTCCGCTCCGAGCTCGGCCGCGGCACGACCGTCACGATGCGGAAATGGACGCGGTGTCGGCAGGTCGAGCGCGCGGGCGCGCGCCGGCAAGGTCATGCCGGACTGCGGGAAGTGAGATGATCACGATGCCGCTCGAGACCATCGTCGCAGACAACGGCAGCGGCAACGGGCACGACACACCCGTCGAGAATCGTATTGAGCAACACTTCAAATCCGCCCGCCTCCTTGGCGTGGGCGGCGACCCGTCGCTGTTCCGGGAGCTGGCCCGCTACGTCGAGCAGTCGGGCGCGACGCTCGAGCGCACCGCCGATGAAGCGACAACATTGCAGGCGCTCGCGCTCGGTAACTGGGACGCAGTTCTGACGGTGCTCGATCGTGACGCCGATGTACAGCTCGAATGGTGGGAAGAAGTGCTGCCGCGCCTCGCCGTGCGGCCCCGCATGATCGCCGTCGCTCCATCGCCGTCGATGAGCCTCGCGCTCCGGGCGACGGAGCTGGGTGTTTCAGCGGTGCTGCCGTTGCCGCTGGAGCGCGATCAGCTGCGCGCCACCTTGAACCGCGTGCTCGCGGCCGCGGCGGAGTCGCCCCTGCCACTGCCTTCCGTTACGGCGGTGGCGGTGGGACCCTACCACCTCGTCTCGCAGAGCTCGGCGATGGTGGATGTCTACCGCACGATTGCGCATGTCGCGCCCAGCACCGCCACCGTGCTGATTCAAGGCGACTCGGGGACCGGGAAAGAGCTGGTCGCGCGCGCGATTCACGCGCACGGTGCGCGCCACGCCAAGCCGTTTGTCGCCGTCAATTGCGCGGCCATACCAGAGAACCTGCTCGAGAGCGAGCTGTTCGGGCACGAGAAGGGCGCCTTCACGGGCGCGGTCGCGCGCAAGATCGGCCGCTTCGAGCGGGCCAGCGGCGGCACGCTTTTCCTCGATGAAATCGGCGACATGAGCCTGGTGCTGCAAAGCAAGATTCTGCGTGCGATCCAGGAGCGGGAAGTCGAACGGGTGGGCGGCGGCGAACCGATTCCGGTCGATGTCCGGCTGATCGCGGCCACGAACCGGGATCTCAAGCACATGATCGCGGAAGGTAAATTCCGCGAGGACCTGTATTATCGGCTCGCCGTGGTTCCGATCCGACTCCCGCCGCTCGTGGCGCGCGGCGACGATCTCCTGCTGCTGACCTCCTACTTCGTTCAGGAATTCGGCCAACAGTACGGCAAGCGCGTGACCGCCATCTCGGACCGCGCCACCGCGCTGCTCCGCTCGCACACGTGGGTCGGCAACGTCCGGGAGTTGCGCAACGTGATCGAGCGCGCCGTCCTGCTCTGCGAAGGGGACGTGCTCCGCTCGGTGGATCTGCCGGAGGAGTGGCTGGCCGGCGCGCCGAAGAACGAGGCGGCCTGTCCCGGACAGCTGGCGACCCTGCAGGAAGCCGAAGCCCGCCATATCTCGCAGGTGCTGACCCATACCCACGGCCAGATCGGCGAGGCCGCCCAGATCCTCGGCGTGCACCGCAACAC
>JBOHSJ010000180.1:0-2855 GCA_050733035.1 Gemmatimonadales bacterium
ATCGTGGCGTGCTGGACGTCGTGATCGCACATCAGAAGGGCAGGGCGCTGCTCTATCGCAATCGTTCCCCCTCTCCCGAAGGGAGAGGAGGCCAGGGGGTGAGGCCTGGTCACTGGCTCGAGCTCAAGCTCGTCGGTTCACGCAGTAACCGCAGCGCGATCGGCGCCGAGGTCACGGTGGAGTTCGGCGCCGCGCGGCAGCGCCAGGTCGTGGACGGCGGGATAGGCTTTTGCAGCCAGAACGATCGCCGGCTGCATTTCGGTTTGGGCACCGGCCGGCTCGGGCGCGTGACGATACGTTGGCCATCAGGCGCGGAACAGGTGGTGAACGGCCTGACGATTGATCAATTGCATGTCATCACGGAGCCGCGGTGACCACGGCTCCGGCCCAGGCACCGACGCGCAGCCTGGTCAGCGCGGCCATCGATCCCAAATACCTCATCGTCTTCCTCATCACGCTGGTCCTGGTGTTGGGCGAAGCGCGCTACAACATCCTCGGCGGGTACGAGCGCCTGGCGACCACGCTCGGCGTCTGCCTCGTGACCGAGCTGCTGCTGTCGTGGTGGCTGCGGGGCCGCGTCGCCAATCTGGCGAGCGCATACATCACCGGCATCAGCTTGGCGCTGCTCACCAAGCCCCAGTCGAACATCCTGTGGCCGTTTGCGCTGGGCGCCTTCATCGCCATTGCATCGAAGTACGTCCTCACCTATCGCGGCCGCCATCTCTGGAATCCCAGCAACTTTGCGATTGCGTTGCTGGTGCTGCTCGCATCGGACAGCGTCGCGATTCTCAGCCATCAGTGGGGCAACGACCTCGGCACGAACCTCGTGATTTGGGCATTCGGGCTGGTGATCGCGTGGCGCGCGCGCGTGCTGCACGTGACACTGACGTATGTGGCGTGCTTCGTGGTGTTCGCGCTGCTGCGTCATTTCATTGTGGGCGGGCCACTGCTCGCCGAGCTCGCGCCGATCACCGGGCCGATGTATCAGCTGTTCGTGTTCTTCATGGTCACCGATCCGCGCACCACCGTGAGTACGCGGCGCGGGCGGATGATCGTCGTGGCGATCGTCGCGCTGATCGAGACCATCTTTCGCCTCGGGGGCGACTTTCAGCTCTCGTTCTTGCGCCCGTTCTACGTGTCGCCGCCCATCCTGGCGCTGGCGATCGTCGGGCCGATTGCGATGTGGTGGGATCTGCATCGGACGGCCACGCGCGAGACAACTCCAATGGAGCCCGCCGTAACGCGGCAATAAAGGCTGGTGCCCACACCAATAACACATGCCGCCGTCGGCTTTGCCATCGCTGCGTGGACGCAGCAGGGCGCTCCGACGCGCCGCGTGTGTGTGGCTGCGGCGGCCTGCGCGGCGCTGCCGGACATCGATGTGATCGCGTGGGCGCTGCACGTTTCCGACGCGTCGCTCTTCTCTCATCGCGCCATCACGCACTCGCTCGTGTTCGCGATCGTCGCCGCGGCTGTGGTCGCCTGGACTCAGCGAGGTACGCGCCTGTTCTTGGTTCTTGGCCTCGCGCTCCTATCTCATAGCTTCTTCGACGCGCTCTCCAGCTACTCGCTCGGCGTGGCGTTCCTGGCTCCATTCACTATGGAGCGGTTCCGCTTCCTGTGGACACCGCTCGGAACCCCAACCGCAGGGCTGGCCGCGCAGCTCATCCAGGAGGCCGTGGTCGTGGCTGCTACCGGCAATTCTGATCGCGTGGCTGGGGTGGCGAGTGCGGGGCGGGAGAGTGCCGCCGCAGCCGATGACCGCGTGACCAGGATCATTCTCGCGCGGCACGGCCGGCTCGCGTGGGACTTCCGAGCACCGATACCGGGGAGCGCGTTGTGCGAGTGGCGGCGGGGCGAGGACGACGCTCCACTCGATGCGTCGCATCACCCCAGCGCCGAGCTGGAGCGACACGTCCGCGCGGCGCACTGCATCGCCGTGAGTCCCCTGCGGCGCTCGTGCGAGTCCGCGCGTCTCCTCGCCCCATCCGCGGAGCAGTTGATTGATGCATGTTTCCGCGAGGCCGAGCTGCCGTGCACGATCCGGTCCGGCTTGCGCCTGCGCTCCCACTGGTGGGCCGGCCTCGCGCGCGCGGCGTGGTTGTGCGGGTGGTCGGACGGCGTGGAGAGCTTCAGCGCTGCGCGCGCACGGGCGGCCCAAGCCGCCGCGATTCTGACCGCACAGGCGAGGGGCGGCGTGGTCGTCCTGGTCGGACACGGGCTTATGAACGTGCTGATTGCGAGGCAACTTCGTACCGCCGGGTGGCGCGGTCCGCGCTTCCCGTCAGTGAAGCACTGGGCATTCGGTATGTATTCCGTTCCCAACTCTTGGCAGGAGGGATAATGCGAGGAGCTGGCGGCACGCCGGGCGGCATCGGCGCCTTCTTCGTGGGGCTTGGCATGGTGGTGGTCGGCGGCTATCTGCTGCTCACGCGCGTCACCGTGGGGAGCAGCGCCTGGCAGCTGTGGGGCTACAGCGCGTTTGGATTGTCGTTGCTGCCCCTGCTGATCGGGATCGGTTGGCTGTTTTTCGACGGCCGCAGTCCTGGAGGCTGGATCCTGACCGGCGCCGGCGCCCTGATCATACTCGCGGGCATCATCGGGAACATGCACATCTACTTTGCCGCGACGTCGCTATTCGACACGCTCATCATGCTAGGACTGCTGGCGGGTGGTATAGGAGTGATTGCGCGCTCAGTAAGAGCGTATGGCCAGCCATCGGCGGGAAGCACGCCGTAGCCCGAGGTCGTCCGGCCGTCGGGCCGTCCGGCCGTCAGTCCGTCAGACTCACCACACGGTCGGCGTGTGCGCGCGCGAATTCCGCGTCATGTGTAGCGATGAGCAAACCGCGGCCC
>JBOHSJ010000181.1:0-11853 GCA_050733035.1 Gemmatimonadales bacterium
GGCTCCCACAGCGCCCGCAACGGCGCGAGCTCTGCAGCCAGCGCGGGTGGCAACGGCAGCGCCGCCAGCTTGGCGTCCGTGTGCGCGGGCGCCCCGCTCGGCAGCCGCAACCCGTCCCGGCGCACCAGCGCTTTGGTCAGAGCGATGTAGCGGGTGCGCGTGCGGATCAGTGCGTCGCGCACCGCCAGCTCCGCGCGGACATGCCGCTGCCCGTCCGACGCCCGATGGGCCGGTCGATAGGCGCCGAGCCGGCAGGCCTCGGCCAGCGTGCGCGCGTCGCGCCGGTCGGTCTTCACCCCGCGGCGCCGCGTGGCGTACATCGGCGCGAAATTGGGATCCGCCACGATCACCTCGTGCCCCAAGCTCTCCAGGTGCCGGGCGACCCACTCGCTCTCGGTGGACGCCTCGAGCAGAATGTGCGCCGGGGGCCGGCCCCCGAGCACCACCGTGAACCGCTCCCGGCTCGTCACGATCCGGCGCTCCACGATCTCCCCCGCCTCCGTCAGCATGCACAGCTGACTCTCGCGCTTGTGCAGATCGAGCCCTATCGTATCCATCTGGCAGCTGGCCTCCCGGTGTGCGCCCCGTCGCAAAACGGTGAGCGCGTTCTTCAGTTGTGGGGCAGAAGCTCGCCACCACGTTACCGTGGAGGTCCAGCTGCCGCTTCATACCAACTAGGCGCATTCCGTTGGGCGGTACCGTAAGAGACCCCGCATTAGCCGATCTGAAGCGCAGTGCTGACGGATTCAGAGCGCCCGGACGAAAGTCTCATGCGAAGTCGAATCTTACGAGCGAGGATCGTACCGAAAGCGGAGGAGAGAATATGCCACACACAAACACAGCAGTTCGAGTCGCAGGGACCTGGCTAGCAATCGCCTCTTCCCTGTTAATTGCAGCGCTTGTTGTGCACGGCCCCCTCGCCGCAGACCTCAGCGATCAGATGAAAAGGATTGCCAATGGCGCAATGGCGTGGTCGGTGATTCATTGGGTTTCGGCCGCTTCCTTATCCCTGTATGCGGTGACCGGACTAATCGTGCTGACCTCCGGATCACGCCTGGCCGGGGGTTGGTGGACGATGACGGCGTGGGCCGTGTTGACTGTGAGCGCCATTTGGACCATGACAACAGCCGTGGCCGAAGCGACTGCAGTGACCAATGCGGCAGTAGCCGGCGCCAAGGAGATGTTCGAAGCCTGGTGGGCCTTTGCCGAAGGCAAGGCTTCCGGAATTGCCTTCTTTGCGCTGGCGGTTGCCGTGATCTCAGGAAATGAGGCTCAAAGTCCCGAACGAGCCGTACCCGCGTGGTCCGCCTGGATTGCCATGGTTGCAGGCGTTGCATCCTTCGCTGGCTGGGCTCTGGGGAGGTGGTTCGGGATCGACTTCGGAAACTTCCTCTGGGTGGCGTTCTCAGTCCTCATGAGCGTGTGGACCCTCTGGTTCGGCTTCGCATTGATGCGTTCTCGGGTCAACGTAACCTGAAATATCCGCACTCGCCGGTTTATGCTCCACCATCGGCGGTACTCTGACGTAATGCGACCCCTTCGGTATTCCATCAACGTCACATTGGACGGGTGTTGCGATCATCGCGCAATCCCCGCGGACGAAGAGTTGCATCGTCACGCGGTCGAGAACCTCAACCGGGCCGATGCCCTCCTTTTTGGCCGGGTGACGTATGAAATGATGGAGGCAGCGTTTCGGCCGCCGGCGGGGACGGGAGCGAGGCCTGATTGGATGGAACCCTTCGCCAGGACGATCGACGCTGCGAAGAAGTACGTCGTGTCGAGCACCTTGGACCGAGTCGACTGGAACGCGGAGCTCGTGCGCGGGGATCTGGGGAAGGCGGTTCAGCAGCTCAAGCGGGAGTCGGGTAAGGGACTGCTGGTGGGAGGCGTGAAGCTCCCGCTGGCGTTGGCAGAGCTGGGATTGATCGATGAGTACGAGTTCGTGGTCCAGCCCAGGCTAGCGGGCCATGGGCCGACGTTGTTCGCGGGGCTATCGAAGCGGGTCGACTTGAAGCTCGTGAGCCGGCTGGAGTTCGGCTCGGGGGCGGTGGCGATGCGGTATGAGCCGACAAGGTAGCCATCGGGCTTGCTAGCCCGAGTCGCCCGCATCATGGATGAGGTCCACCGCCGTCCGGGTGGCCTTTTTCGTCTCCGATCCGATGATCGTTCCCAGCAAGGCACCCACGCCACCCAGCGCCACCCAGCACAGCAAAGGTCACCCGATGCGCGCGAGCGCGTCGTGCATCTCCGACGCCGTGGCGAACCGATCGTTCGGCTCCTTCGCCATCGCTTTCAGGATCACGCCCGCGAGCGGGCCGGACACCTCCGCATTGAACCTGCGCGGATCGGGCGGCTCTTCCTCCAGGTGCTTCGCGACGAGCGCCCACGTCGTCTCGGCCTCGAACGGCACCCGCCCCGTCACGCATTCGAACAGCACCACGCCCGCCGCGTACAAATCACTGCGCTGATCGAGCTCGGCGCCGGACAGCTGCTCGGGGGACATGTAATCCGGCGTGCCGATCGACGTGCCGGCCTCGGTGAGCCCTTTTCCCTGCGGGGGGTTGGTGAGCCGCGCGATTCCGAAATCCATCACCTTGAGAAAGCCGCTCGGCTCCACCACGATGTTCTGCGGCTTGATGTCGCGGTGGATTACACCCTCCGCGTGGGCGACCTCGAGCGCGCGGCACAGCTGCTTCCCGATGGTCAACGCCACCGCGACGGGCAGCTTGCCTCGCGACGCGATGAGCTGCTTCAGGGAAGTGCCTTCGACGTACTCCATCGTGAGGTAGTACATCCCGTTCTGCTCGCCGAGGTCGTACGTGCGCACCACGTTGCGATGCGCGATGCGGCGCGCCAGCCGGATCTCCTGCTTGAAGCGATCCAGGGCGACCGTGCCGCCCGCCATCGTTTCCGGCCTGAGCGTCTTGATCGCCACGGGCTCCTGCAGCTCGCGGTCGAAGGCGCGGTACACGACGCCCATGCCGCCGGCGCCGAGGATCTCCTTCACTTCGTAGCGGCCGGCGAACGTGGCGCCGGGGCGCAGCTGATCGCCCCCCCCCCCGGCAGCGCGAATCTCGGTCGGCACCGAATCCATCCGCTGCGTCGCCGCGCCGCCCGAGGCCTGCATCATGTACTCGACGAGCGCCGCTTTCTCCTTCAGGTCCTCCACCAGCGACTTGAACGCCTGCGACAAGATGCCGATCTCGTCTCGCGACTGCACCGCGATTTCCACGCTGTAGTCGCCTTCCTGGACCTGGCGCGTCGCCACGACGAGGCGGCGGACCGGACCGGCGATCTGCCGCGCCTGCATGAACGCCCAGATCAAGGCAAGCACGACTCCCAGCGCCACGGCCCAGAGCATCGTGCGCTGCAGCGTCTTGAAGAGGGCGAGCTCGGCGTCGCGCGAGCGCAGCGCGACGAAGCCGCCGCGCACATCGCCGCTGGGCGAGCGGATCGCCCCCGCCAGGCCGATGAGGTGCTGACCACTCATCGTGGCCGCGAGCGGCGTTCCCTCCCCACCGGTGTCGGCCGCCAACGCCTCGGCGGTGACCGAGCGTTGTAGCGCCGGCCCGATATCCTGGGCCGGCACGGTGCTGCCGACGACGACGGGCTTGTCGAGCGTATCGAGGGCGAAGAACACGACGTCGGAGCTCGTGGCCTGCTTGATGGCCCCGGCAAGCGAGTCGTCGATCTGGTAGGTGGCGACGAGCGCACCCAGCGGCGCCGCCGTGGGACGATCCCGGAGCGGCGTGCCGACCGCGATGAACATCGCCCCCCGCAAGTCGTCGAGCCACGCGCCGCTCGTCTGGTCACCGCTCAATGCGTTCGCGACCAGCGGCGCGAGCGACAGATCGCGGTCATACTGCTCGCGATAGTCGGTGCGGGCGATCAGGATGCCATCGGTGTTCGTCACCAGCACCCACGCCGCACCAATCAGCTCGCGGATGTCGTCCGCCTGATCCAGCGCCTCGGCGCGCGCCCGTTGATCGAGCAGCCGCTGCCGGTATTGCGGAACATCCGTCGCGACGGTGCTGGCGCGGCCCAACGTCCGCATGCGGGCGTCGAGATAATCGTCCACCGCGCGGCGGGTAGACAGCAGCGCCCGATGAATCGACGCGTCCGCCGTGCGGTTCGCCTGAACCGACGTGACGCCGAACGTAATTCCCAACACCGCCACGACGAGCAGCGCCGAGGCGAGGAAAATCTTGGCGGTCAGGCCGAACGCCGGTTTAGTAGCGCTCGCGTCCGGCATTGGTGGGGTAGGTCCGACCGTGCTTGTTGCGATGCGGTTGCCAACGATAGCCGCGCGCGTTGAGCGCGATCTGCAAGTCTCCACCCGAACCGGCCGTCACGTCCTTGACGACCTCGGCGGGAATGCGCTCGTGCCAGACGTGGAGGCGATACCGGCCCGGAGCGACGTTGTCGATGGTGAAGCTGCCGTCGTTGGCCGGTTGCGCGTAGTACCGGTTCGCCATCACCCACACGTAGGCAACCATCCGGGGATGCACGTTGCAGTAGATCCGCACCAGTCCGGGATGCTCGAAGGTGTAGCTCTTGGCCTCGCCGCGCCCATACAGGCCGAGATCGAAGGTGTTGGGCTCGCTGACCGAGAAGACGTTGTGATTGAACGGATCGTGGTTGGGGAAGCGGACGGTCGAGCCGGCGGGCACGACCACCACGTGGGGCGCGTACACCTTGTCCGTAATGGCGATCTCCACCGTCACCGGCTTGGCGGTCGTTGCGGGCGTTGCGGCACCCTCGAGATACAACACGGCGTCGCCCAGATCGGGCGAGGGCTTGTTGTCTTTCTCCAGAATGGCGATCCGCCCGGCGACGCCGGCGGCGGCCACGGTCCCTATCCCCAGGGCGAGTATTCCCGCCAGCAATCGCATCGCGAATTTCTCCGAAACTGTTGCGTCTGAGGGCGTGGAGCTTAGTGTATTGCTACCAAACACGCCAGGAGCGCGCAGTGATGCGGGTCCTGCTCTTCCTCTGTATCACCACGCAGCAACCTGCTTCGCCGCCACCGGCCAAGCGCACGGTCGAGTTCACCGGCACGGTGCTGATGAACGGCTTCTACAATAGCGGGCGCACCAACAACAGCGACGCCCCGACCTTCGCCGACAGCGACGCCGTGGGCGTGAAAGGATCGAGCGCCACGCTGCGGCAAACGCGCCTCGGCGCGATGGTCACCGATCCCGACGTGCTCGGCGGCGGCTTCAACGGCGAGATCGATCTCGATTTCTTCGGGGGCCAGCAACCCGCCGCGGGAAACCGGACGTTTCCCCTGGTCCGCCTGCGGCGTGCCATCGCCGCCGTGCAATGGACGCATCTGCAGCTGATGTTCGGCCAGGACGCACCGCTTGCCGCCGAGCGCAATCCGCGCTCACTCGCGAGCGTCGGTGTCCCGGACTTCACCTCGGCGGGCAACCTCTGGCTGTGGATTCCCCAGGTGCGCCTCACGGCTGAGTACGGGTATACGCTGCGCCTCGCCGTCCAGGGCGCGCTGCTCGCGCCGATTGCGGGCACGCAGGGACTGGCCGCGACACAGGCTGACTCGGGCGAACGCACCAGCCGGCCCTACCTCGAGGGTCGCGTCCGGCTGGCGTGGGGGCCGACCGACGATCCCAGCGAGGTCGCGCTCGGCGGCCATATCGGATGGCTGCGCGGGCTCGACACGCTGTCGGGCGACTCGCTGCTGACGTCGCACGCGATCACGTTCGACACCCGGCTCAAATTCGGACTCGCGGAACTGCTCGGCGAGGCGTTCGTCGGTCAGGCGGTCGCGGGATTGGGTGGAGGCGCGATCGGCCAGAATACCGGCGCCGGCGGCGTCCCGGTGCGCACGACGGGTGGCTGGGGGCAGCTGAATCTGCGACCGCGCGCAGGGTGGATGTTCGGCGGCGGCTGTGGCGTGGACGATCCCAAGGACGCGGACGTCCCCGCGACCGGCCGGCTGCGCAATTTCGTCTGCGAGGGGCACGTCGAGTGGCATCCGCCGGGCCCGTTAGTGTTTGGATTCGAGTTCCGGCGACTAGAGACGCGTTATCAGGCAGGCGACTTCGTGGTGAATCACATCAATCTGGCGGCCGGCTACAGGTTCTAATCGAGCTCCGTGCGCCGCGGGTGCTTGTCGCGCCGGCGATACGCCTTCTTGGACCGGTGGACCTTGTGCGAGGGAGTCTTCAGGCGCTCTTTCACCGGCGCATTCGGATTGGGCACGCGCACGACGTGCTTTTTCTTTTCACGTTTGCGGCTCATGTTCCGAGCCGCTCACGGATCTGGCGCGCGTGGTGGCGGGCATGGATGAGGTGGAATCGCATCCACTCCTCCACCGTCAGATCGCCCATTCGGGGATGCTTCACGAACAGATCAGAGCGGCGGTCGGGCAGCAGCGCGCGATCGACCTGATCCCACGCCTCCACGGCGGCCAGAAAGTGCGATTCGGCGGCTGCCCGGCTGATCTGCGGGGGCGGAGTCGTGCGCTCCGGCGCCTTCCGTCCCGGCGGAAACCAACGCAATCCGAAGATGAAAAACCTGGCGACCTGCTGGGCGGGCGAGCGCGTGCGCCGCGACATCGGCGCATGGTTGCGGCGCGCCAGGAACGTTTCGCCGCTCAGCGTGAGTCCGAGCGCGAGATGCTCGACTATTTGCGCCGGCGTCCACTTTCCCGCGGGCCCAACCTCCCAGTCCGCGTCACTCCGGCCGCGTAACGGCCCCAGCACGAGATGCGGCAGCTCTCCGAGCGGCTTCATTGCTTGAAGAACGTCATCGCGTGCGGAGCCGCCGACTACTAGCTTGTACCCGACCCGACATGCGGGGAATTTGCGAGTGAACCTGCTGCGCCGCCACCCGGTTGCGATCGCGCTGGTGCTGCTGCTCCTCGTCACGGCGATCCGCCCGCTGTCTCCGCTCGTCGATGCCGTCACCGGCTCCGTCCCGGGCGACGCCGATCTCGATCGGCCGATCCTGTACGTCATGTTCGCACCGCTCTCCAACACACTCGACGCGCTCACGTTCTTCAGTCTGGGACGCGCGCAGTGGGCACTCGTCGTCTGGATCCTCGCGCTCGGCGCGTGGGGCGCGCTGCGTCCCGCGTCGGCTCCCATCACGCGCCGGCGTCGCATGGGGCGCGCGCTGGCCGGCCCCGGCATCCTGCTGCTGCTCGCCGCGGCCGCGGTGCTGCTGCCGCGGCCCGTCCCGCGACTGACCACCGTCGCCGGATCCGGTACGGTCATCGACTATCACGCGCATACCAACGCGTCGCACGACGGGCGGCCGGGATGGACGTTGGCCCGGCTCGCCGCCTGGCACGCGCGCCAGGGCTTCGAGGCGAGCTACGTCACGGACCACAACGTGATCTACGACGGATCGCTCCCCGCACCGGCGGGCACCCCGATCAGCCTGCTGCCGGGCGTCGAATGGAGCGTCTATCGCCAGCATGTGGTGGCGATCGGACCGATCGAACCGCTCCCGCGCGACAGCTTCGGCGAGAGCGACGCGCGCATGCTCCGCATCTTTGCGGCAATCGAGCGGCAAGGCGCGCTGAGCATCGCCTCGCTCCCCGAGTACTGGCGCAATCATCGCGAGGATCTCGGCGCGTTCGTCGTGGCGGGCGTGGATGGATTCGAAATCGTCAACTGTTCACCCAAGGGGCTGAGCTTTCCGTCCGGCGGGCGCCGCGAAGTGCTGGCGCTGGCCGGCGGGCACGACCTGATGGTCATCGGCGCGAGCGACAATCACGGCTGGGGAAGCGTGACGTGCGTCTGGAACGTGTCGCGGCCGGGCGCGCAGGGCTTTCAGACCAATCGCGTTTTGGCGCGGCCGCTGGCGCTGGTGCAGGGCGACTGGCTGGCCTGGACGGCCCCGCTGACGCAGCCCTGGTTCATGCTGCGCTCGCTGAGCTGGAGCGAGCGCGCGAGCTGGCTGACCTGGGTGCTTATCATCCTGTTGTACCGCGCCATGCCGCGCCGTGAGGGGCAGACGGCGGGGCTGGGCATCCTGGCGCGCTCGGTGTTCCGGCGTTCCCGGAAGACCGCGATTCCTGACGAGACTCCGACATGACGTACCACCTCCCAACGGCGAAGTTGAACGTCGCCCCCCTTTTCGGAGACCATTCCATGCAGGCAGCAGGCCGTTTTGCACTTGTCGGCGCGCTTCTCGCATTCCCCCTTCAGGCCGGAGCGCAAACCGCGTTGCCGCTGAAGCGCGCGCCGACGCGGACGCAGACGTCGATCAGCAGCGCCGATCTCATGACCCGCCTCTATCTGTACGCTGACGACTCGATGATGGGCCGCGCGGCGGGCACCGAATACAACATGAAAGCCACCGCGTACATCGAGTCCGAGGTGCGGCGGCTGAAGCTGGTGCCGGCCGGTGATTCCGGCAGCTACTTCCAGAACGTGCCGCTCGTGCGGCGCGAGCTCGATCCGGCGGCGGCGATCACGGTCGAAGGCACCACGCTCAAGCAATGGGACGACTTCGTCCCGCGTGATCCGGGCCGCGGCACGCGCAGCTTCGACGGCGCCCAGGCGATCTACGGCGGCGTGTGGGCGGATAGTACGATGATCAGCCCGGATCTGGCGGCGGGGAAGTTTGTGGTGCTGGGGGCGCGCACCGGTCCGGACGTGCCACAGGCGCAGCAGGTCAATCGCGGCGCGATTCTCGCGCGCTATCGCAACGCCGCCGGCATCGCGGTCGTCGCGCTCGAGACGTTCCCACCGCAGGCGATCGCGTTCTTCCGCCAGCCGGCGATGACACTGAAAGACGCCGCGCCCGCCGCGGCCGATACTGTCAGCGTCCCGTTGTACGTGTATGTCGCCGTCCCGACTGCGCGCCTGTTACTCGGCGTGCCGCTCGATAGCGCGCGCGTTGGGACGCTGGGAAAGACGGTGCGGGGATCGGTGACGTTCAGCGAAACGCCGGTGCCCGCCCGCAACGTCATCGCCATTCTGCCCGGCAGCGATCCGAAGCTGCGCGGCGCATACGTGGCGATCGGCGCGCACAACGACCACGTGGGATTCGATCAGGCGCCGGTGGACCACGATTCGGCCCGCGCGTTCTACGACGTGGTGCGCCGTCTCGAGCTCGCGTCACCGAATCATCAGGTGTCCATGGAGCAGATGCAGCAGATTCGCGTGAACACGGACAGCTTGCGTCGCCTCCGCCCGGCGCGGCGCGATTCCATTTTCAACGGCGCCGATGACGACGGCTCCGGCACGACGTCCGTGCTGGAGATCGCCGAAGCGTTCGCCGGCCAGCGCCTGAAGCCGAAGCGCTCGCTGATGTTCGTGTGGCATACGGCCGAAGAGCTGGGCCTGTTCGGGGCGCGGTACTTCACCGATCATCCGACCGTGGAGCGCGATTCGATCGTGGCGCAGCTCAACATGGACATGGTGGGCCGCGGCCGCGCCGACGATGAGAACAACGGCGGGGCGGGTTATCTGCAGCTGATCGGGACGCGCCGCCTCTCGACGGAGCTGGGCGACTTGATCGAGACCGTGAACAAGAGCCGGCGCCCACCGTTCACGTTCGATTATCAGTTCGACGCGTCAGGGCATCCGGAGCAGTACTACTGCCGCAGCGATCACTACATGTACGCCCGCTACGGCATTCCGATCGCGTTCTTCAGCACGGGGAACCACCGCGATTATCACCAGGTGACCGATGAGCCGCAGTACATCGACTACGACAAGCTGCGGAACGTGTCGCAGTTCGTGTACGACGTGGCGGCGCGCGTCGCGAACCTCGATCACCGCGTGGTGGTGGACAAGCCGAAGCCGAATCCGCGCGGCAACTGCGTGCAGTAAAGCGGCTATCGGGTGCCCGTTCCTTGCGGAGGGCGCGGACCATAGCTGCCAACAGGCGTCGAACGTCTCCAAGTGTGTTCAGGAGAGTTCGCGCCTGTTCGGGCTTTAGGTACCCGAGTCTCGTTGCGATCAGCAGCTGAGTTTCCAGCTCCATCAGCGAGCCAGTTGCGACTGAGAGGTGGTAAAGAAAACTGCCCAGGCCGAATCGACCCCTCCCTTCGGCGATGTTGGAGGGGATGGAAACGGCAGCCCTACGAAACTGGGCGGTAAGCCCGTAGCGTTCCTCCACCGGGTCGGATGCCATGTGTGCCCAACGTAGGCGCATGACCTCAACGCAATGTCATCTCGCGTGCCAATCGCGCGAGCACCCGATAGCCGATAGCTGATAGCCGATAGCATGGCCGGGTACTCGAACCGTCCCCTAGCTGCCAAACTCGGCATCAAACCGAATACACGGATCGCCATCCTCAATCCGCCCCGGGGCTTTCGAGCGACATTGGGGAAACTCCCTCCCGGGGTCACGGTCACTGCACAGGCCAGCGGCGTTCACCCCTTCATTCATTTCTTCACGGTCGATCGGGCGATGCTCGAGAAACAATTGCCTGCGCTCCTGCGTGCGCTCGCCCCTGACGGCACGTTGTGGGTTTCCTGGCCCAAAAAGGCCTCGGGTGTTCCGACGGACATCACCGAAGACGTCATTCGCGCGGTCGCGCTACCAACCGGTCTCGTGGACGTAAAAGTGGCAGCGGTGGACGATGTCTGGTCGGGGCTGAAGCTGGTGCGGCGCCTCAAGAACCGGTAACGCATCGCCCGAGAGCCAATAGCCAGGAGCTTACTTTGTCTTACAAAGTACTTGACAGAATGCCCCCCTGCGCCGTAGCTTTGACCGCATGACGTCGCCGCAACCCCTGCACGATCGAGCGCTCGATAACCTGCAGTTCATCCGCTCGACCATGGAACGGGCCGGCTCGTTCACGGCGGTGCCGGGCTGGGGCATGGTGGTTGTCGGATGCACCGCGCTCGCGGCCACCTGGCTCGCGCTGCGGCAGTCGCGCGACGCCGATTGGCTCGCGGTCTGGCTCGGGGAAGCGGTGCTCGGCGTCGTGGTCGGGGGAGCGGCGATGGTCCAGAAGGCGCGGGCCGCGAACGACCCCCTGCTCTCCGGGCCCGGGCGGCGCTTCGGCCTCAGCTTCCTGCCGCCGATCGTCGTCGGCGCGCTGCTGACGATCGCATTGCATCGCGTGGCGCTGTTCGACCTGATGCCGGGCACCTGGCTTTTGCTGTACGGCACGGCCGTCGCGACGGCGGGAGCGTTTTCGGTGCGCGTCGTGCCGTTGATGGGCATGTGCTTCATGCTGCTGGGAGCGGCGGCGCTGTTCGCGCCAACCCGGCTGTGGCCCTGGGTCATGGCGCTGGGATTCGGGGGCCTCAACATCGTATTCGGGATCATCATCGCACGGAGGTACGGTGGCTAAGAGCAACGCCGCGCGAGTCACGCGGGGGCGAGTGGACTCGGAGCAACCAGTGAAGACCAAGGTGCAGCCCGCGCCGGCGGAGCTCGACCGGCTGATTCACGAGCGCGTGCGGCTCGCGATCGTGAGCGCTCTCGCCGTGCGCGACAGCCTCACGTTCAACGAGCTGAAGGCGCTGCTCAAGACGACCGACGGCAATCTCAGCGTGCACGCGCGCAAGCTGGAGGACGCGGAGTACGTCACCTGCGACAAATCGTTCGAGGGGCGCGTCCCCAAAACGGAATACCGACTCACCGCCCTCGGCCGGCGGGCGCTCGAGCGCTATCTCGATCACATGGAAGCGTTGATTCGCGCGACGCGGGCTCGCTGACGTGGACGGACCCTTTTTTTGCAGGATAGCTTTATGACACAAAGTACTTCCTTTCATGTCGCCATCGTCATGGACGGCAACGGGCGCTGGGCGCGCCAGCGCGGCATGTTGCGCCTGGCCGGTCACCGCGCCGGCACCGAGCGAATCCGCGAGGTGATCACGGCCTTCGCCGATTATGGCGTCCGCTACCTCACCCTTTACG
>JBOHSJ010000182.1:0-18185 GCA_050733035.1 Gemmatimonadales bacterium
AACCAGATCGCGACCGCCAGTACGGTGATATAGAGGAGAGCGAGCGGCAGCAGCACTTTCCACCCCAGGGCCATGAGCTGGTCGTAGCGGAAGCGCGGCAGCGTCCACCGGACCCAGACGTAGGTAAAGAGGAAGAAGAATGTCTTGGCGCTGAACGCCGCGAGCGTCAGCAGCGTCTTGAGGACGCTCGGATCGCCGGTCGAATCCCAGCTCGTGAAGGGAATGTCCCAGCCGCCGAAAAACAGCGTCGCCATCAAGGCCGAGGCGGTGACCATGTTCGAGTACTCGGCGATGTAGAACATGGAGAACTTCATCGCGCTGTACTCGGTGTGATAGCCGGCGATCAGCTCACCTTCCGCTTCCGGCAGGTCGAACGGCAGGCGATTCGTCTCCGCGAGCGCGCTGATGAAGAAGATCAGGAAGGCGATCGCGAGCGGTACCACAAACCAGATGCCAAGCTGCTGCTGGCCGATTACCTGGGAGAACGTCACGTTGCCGGCGAGCAGCAGGACCGCCACCGTGCTCATCCCGAGCGCGATCTCGTAGGAGATCATCTGCGCCGAAGCCCGCAGTCCTCCGAGGAGCGCGTACTTGTTGTTCGACGACCACCCCGCCAGCACGATGCCGTACACGCCCAGCGAGCTGATCGCGAGGATATAGAGGAAGCCGACGGGCAGATCCGCGACCACCATCGGCACGACGCCCCACTTGGTAGGCAGCGGCGAGGCGAAGGGGATCACGCCGAACGTCAGCATCGCGGGCACGAACGAGACGATAGGCGCCAGGGTGAACAACGCCTTGTCCGCCATCGCCGGTGACGTTTCTTCTTTCAGAAAGTTCTTGAGCCCGTCCGCCGCCGGTTGCAGCAGCCCTTGCGGCCCGACGCGGTTCGGGCCGAGCCGATCCTGCATCCAGGCGCAGACGCGCCGCTCGAACAGCGTGAGCAGCGCCACGCCCACCAGGATGAGATTGACGACCAGGAAAACCTTGATCGCCGAAGCGACGAGGAAGAACGTCATCGCGCGGCCTCGGCGAGACCCATGGCCGCCGCCAATTGGCCGAGCACCCAGGCGGCCGGCTGCGCCATGCCGGGCGCGGGCTTCGCCTGGAAGTAGCGCTGCGCGCGGCCGTCACGGTTGGTGAAGCTCCCTTCCTCCTCCGCCACGTTCGCGATGGGCAGAATCACGTCGGCACGCCGGCACGCCGCGTCTGATCCGAGCACGGTCCCCAGATAGATCAACGCGCCGTCGGTCTCCACGGCGCAGTCGGGATCGTCGAGCACCATCACGACCGCGGCCGTCTTCGCCGCCGCCAGGGCGGGCGCATAGTCGCGGGAGTACCCGAGGTTTTCGGCGCCCTTCGCGTTGGGGGCGCGCTCGGCGCGCAGCGCGAGATCGGGAATACCGGCGAGCGGCGCCTCCTCGCCCATGACGACTTGGAAGGCGCCGGTCCAGCTGAAGCCGGAGAGCAGGCGCTTCGCCGCGGCCAGCGCTTCGTTGGATGCGCCCGGGGACACGAGCGCAATGGCCTTCCCCGAGGCGCCCCGCAGAATCGACAGCACGCGCGCGAACGCCTCGTCCCAATCGGTCGCGTGGAGCCCCCCCCCGGCGTCCTTCTTGATGAGCGGTGCCTCGATGCGATCGCCACGATTCATCCAGCGATAGTGCATACGCCCGTGATCGCAGATGAAGTAGCGGTTCACCTCGAGATTGGGCCGCGGGCGCACGCGGACGACGACTTCATCCCGCGTGTCGAGCGAGATGTTGCAGCCCTGCGAGCAACCGGTACAGATGGACGCGGTCTTGTCGAGCTCCCAGGCCCGCGCTTTGTGCAGGAAGTCCTTGGAGAGCAACGACCCCACCGGGCACAGATCGACCACGTTCCCCGCCCACGGATGATCGAGGCGCGCGTCCGGGTGAATGCCGATGAACGCGCGGTCGCCGCGCTCGGAGACGTTCAGCACCGGCTCCTGCGCCACGTCTTCCATGAAGCGCACGCAGCGCGTGCACAGAATGCAGCGGTTCGGCACGTACAAGACGTCGGGACCGAAATCCTCGACGGGATTGAATCGCTTGGCGAACTCCGCGTAGCGCGTGCGGGCCTGCCCTTCCTGGAAGACGAAATCCTGCAGCTCACACTCGCCCGCCTGATCGCAAATCGGACAGTCGAGCGGATGGTTGATCAGCAGGAACTCGAGGACGCTTTGGCGGGCGTCCTTCGCCGCCGGGGCCTGGGTCTTGACGACCATGCCTTCGGTGACGGTCGTGGCGCAGGCGATCTGGAGCTTTGGCGCCTTCTCGATCTCCACGAGGCACATGCGGCAGACGCCGGCGACCGGCAGGCCGGGATGGTAGCAGTAGTGCGGAACGAGCACGCCCGCCTGCTTGGCGGCCTCGATGACGAGGGTGCCGGCGGGGACGGTCACGGGAGCGCCGTCGATCGTCAGGTTGATCATGCCGTCAGCCATCAGCCCACCATCACTGGTTGTCGCTTGCCCGCCAGATATGCTTCGAACTCGCCGCGGAATTTCTTGATGCCGCTCACGATCGGCGCGGCACACGAATCGGAGAGCACGCAGATCGTCTTGCCTGTCATGTTCTCGGAGAGATCGAGCAGCAAGTCGAGGTCCGTGGTCTTCCCCTGCCCCGCGAGAATCCGTTCCATGATCTTCGTCGTCCACGCCGTGCCTTCGCGGCACTGTGTGCACTGCGCGCACGACTCGTGCGCATAGAACCGCGCCAGGCGCATGATCTGATAGACCATGTCGGCCGAGTCGTCGAACACGATCACGCCGCCGGAGCCGAGCATGGAGCCCTTCTCGACCACGCCCTCGTAATCGAGCAGGCACGCTTCCGTCTCTGCGCGCGTCAGAATGGGAACCGATGAGCCGCCGGGGATGCAGGCCTTCAGCGTGCGGCCCGCCGGCGGTCCGCCACACAGATCGTAGAGCAGATCCTTGAGCGGGAACCCCATCGTGACTTCGTAGTTGCCGGGGCGTTGGACGTGGCCGCAGACCGAAAAGAGCTTCGTGCCGGTGCTCTTGGGATTCGAAAGGCACAGCCCCTTGTACCAGGCGGCGCCGCGGTTGATGATGTGCGGCACCGCGGCCAGCGTCTCGACGTTGTTGATCGTCGTCGGCATCCCGAAGAGGCCGGCGGCGGCCGGGAACGGCGGCTTGATGCGCGGATTACCGCGCTTGCCTTCGATCGAATTCATCAGCGCGGTTTCTTCACCGCAGATATAGGCGCCCGCGCCGCGATGGAGATAGATCTTGATGTTGCCGAACACGCCGGCGGCATTGGCCTCGGCCAGCGCCCGTTCCATGATCGTCCATGGCTCCGTGAACTCGCCGCGGATGTAGATGTAGGTCACCTCGGCCCGAATCGCGTGCGCCGCGATCGCCGTTCCTTCCAGCAGCGCGTGCGGCGTCCACCGCATGATCTCGCGATCCTTGAAGGTCCCCGGTTCGGATTCATCCGCATTTACACACAAATAGTGAGGACGGCGTTTCGCTTTCGGCATGAACGACCACTTGAGTCCGGTCGGGAACCCCGCCCCGCCGCGGCCCCGCAGCCCCGATTCCTTCACGACTTCCGTGACGGCGACGGGATCCATCTTGAGGGCCTGCGACAGGGCCGCGTAGCCGCCGCGCTTGGTCCAGCCCTTGAGGGTGCGCGCGTCGGCGTCGCCGAAGTGCTGCGACAGCACCACCGTCTCTTTGGGATGCGACTTATGAGGAAAGCCCATTAGGAATGTCCAATGATCAATGATGCATGATCAATGATCGCTCGATCATTGGACGTTGATAATTCGACATTGATCATTCGTTTCACCGGTACTTCCGGACCAGTTCCGGGACTCGGTCCGGAGTCACGGACTCAATGAAGTCATCGTTTATCAGGATGGGCGTGGGGAATCCGCAGGCGCCCAGACACTCCACCTCGACGATCGTCCATTTGCCGTCGGAACTGGTCGCGCCGGCATCCCCGGCGCCCGTCTGCTCCAGCAGCGCCTTCATCACCGCCTCGGCGCCGCAGATGTTGCACGGCGACGTCGTGCACACCTGCACGAAGTTTTGCCCGACGGGATGTTGGTGGTACATCGTGTAGAACGTGACGACGCCCTTCACATACGCGGGCGTCAGCCCCAGCACTTCGGCGACCTCGGTCATGTTGCGATCCGAGATCCAGCCGTGCTCGCGCTGGGCGATCCAGAGCGTGGGCAGTAGGGCGGCCTGCTTGGTGGGATAGCGCTGCAGCACCGTCTGCAGCTCTTCCAGAACCTTGCCCGTGAACAGCGGTTGGTAGTCTTCCGTTACGGTCATCGATCGACCTCACCCATCACGATGTCCACCGACGCGTTGATGGCGATCAGATCCGACAGCAGATGGCCTTCGGCCATCCGCGGCAGCGCCGACAGGTTGATGAACGACGGCGGCCGGATGCGCCAACGCACCGGCTTCGCCGTGCCGTCGGACACGAGGTAGGTGCCGAGCTCCCCTTTCGGGTTCTCGATCCCAACGTACGCCTCGCCGACCGGGGCCTTCACGCCCTCCATGACCTGCTTGAAATGGAAGATCATCGCTTCCATGTCGCTCATCGCGCGCGTCTTGGACGGCAGGATCACGCGCGGGTCGTCCACGTTGATCGGCCCCTCGGGCAGCCGCTCGACCGCCTGCTGGAGAATGCGGTTCGACTGCTGGCACTCCTCGAGCCGAACGAGATAGCGGTCGAACACGTCGCCGTGCTCACCGACGACAACATCGAAGTCGTAGGTCTCGTAGCCGAGGTAGGGTTTGTCTTTGCGAACGTCGTAGGCGACGCCGCTGGCGCGCAGCATCGGGCCGGAGAGCGAATGGTTGATCGCCTCGGCGGCGGTCAGCGCTCCCACGCCCTGGGTGCGGCCCGCCCAGACGGCGTTGCGGGTGAGCACGCGATCGATCTCGCCCAGCGTGTTCGGGAAGGTGCGGGTGAACTCGCGCAGCTTCTCGACGAAGCCGTCGGGAATGTCGGCCATGAGGCCGCCCACCCGCGTCAGGCTCGTCGTCAGGCGGGCGCCGGTCCACATCTCCTGGAGGTCGTAGATCCGCTCGCGCTCCTGGAAGGCCCAGAGGAACGGCGTGAACGCCCCCAAATCGATGGACGTCGTGCCCAGCCACACCATGTGCGAGATGATGCGGCTCATTTCGCAGGCGATCACGCGCAGGACCGTGCAGCGCGGGGTGATCTCGATGCCCATCAGCTTCTCGGTCGCGAGCGCGAACCCGACGTTGTTGGCCATCGGCGACAGGTAGTCGGTGCGGTCGGTCAGCGGGATGATCTGGTTGTAGTGCCGGTACTCACCCAGCTTCTCGAAACCGGAATGCAGATAGCCGATGTGCGGAATGCAGCGCACGACCGTCTCGCCGTCGAGCTCCACCACCAGTCGCAGCACGCCGTGCGTGGCGGGATGCTGCGGACCCATGTTGACGAGCATATGCTCCTCGCCTGGATCCGGATCGCCCCTCCCCGGCGCGGGGGGAGCATCAGCGGTCAGAAGAACGCGGGCGGGCCGCCCCTGGGCGTCAACGCCAGGGGTCGCGAGCTCGAGCTCGACGGTGCGCTTGCTCATGCCGCGGGGGCTGGGGGCGGCTCCGGAATGACGCCGCGCTCGCCGCGCCGCAACCGATCGCGCATGTCGTCGGGCAAATCACCACCAGCCTCGGCGATGGACAGCTCTTCCAGAGAGTAGTGCGCTTCGGGATTGGCATTGAGCGCCTGGCGCACCTGCTCGGCGCGCGAGAAGCGGCCGCGCAGCGGGAAGCTTTTGCGAAGCGGATACCCTTCGGCGTACGTCTCCCACATCAGGATTCGTCGCAAGTCGGGGTGGCCGCGGAAGGTGATCCCGAACATGTCGAAGACTTCGCGCTCCAACCAGTCGGCGCCGCGCCAGAGACCGCAGACCGAGTCCACCGCCAGGTCATCGGAAGCCTGCAGCTCGACCTTTACGCGCAGGTCGGCCTTACGGGTGAGCGAGCGCAGGAAATAGACGACCTCGACCGGCCGCTCGCGATCCCGGTACTCGACGGCGGTGACGTCCACCAGGTAGTCGAACTCCTGGCCCGGCGTCTGTTTCAGCCAGGTCATCGCCTCGAGCAGCCGCTCGCCGTCGACATAGACGATCGTGTCGCCGTCGCGCGCGACTGTGGCGCGCAGAGCCCCTGGGATCGGAGGGGCGGGGGGGGCGGGGGGGACGGACGTCACGACGAGCGGAACTGGTGGACGGAGTTGCCGAACGGCTCGGAGATCTCGTCGATCGTCTCGGGCGCGAGCCGCAGCCCCTTCTCGTCGAGCGGTTGCTCGTCCCGGCGCCGCACGGCGTCGAACAGCGACTCGCCCTTGATCTTCTTATGAAGGAGGAGAATGCCGTACAGCAGACCTTCGGGGCGCGGCGGGCAGCCGGGGACGTACACGTCCACGGGAACGATCGTGTCGATCCCCTGCACCATCGCGTAGTTGTCGAAGACGCCGCCGGTGGAAGCACACGCGCCCATCGATATGACCCATTTGGGCTGCGGCATCTGATCGTAGATGCGGCGGATGACGGGGGCGAGCTTGAACGGGAGCCGGCCCGCGCAGATCAGCACGTCGGCCTGGCGCGGCGAGAACGCCTGGCGCTCCATTCCGAAGCGCGCGAAGTCGTACCGGCTGGCGGCGGTGGCCATGAACTCGATCGCGCAGCAGGCGGTGCCGAACGGCATCGGCCAGAGGGAATTGGCGCGCGACGAGTTGACGGCCCAGTCCACCAAGTCCTGGAACTTGGCGACGAGATAGTTCGGGCTCTGGCCGCTGACTTCGGTCGTTTCGCCGACCCGTTTCATGTCGTCAATCCCATTGGAAGGCGCCGCGTTTCCAGACGTAGATGTAGCCTACGAACAAGATCACCAGAAACACGAGCATTTCGACCAGCAGGAACCCCGTGGAGACCGTTCCCCCACTCAAGAAAATCGTGGCCCACGGAATAAGAAAGACGGTCTCGATGTCGAAGAGAATGAACAACACGGCGACGAGGTAGAACTTGACCGAGAAACGCTCGTGCGCGCTCCCGAGCGGGGGCATGCCGCTTTCGTAGGGCCGCTCCTTGACCTCGGTTGGCCGGCGCGGTCCCAGGAAATGCGATCCCACGATCATCGACAGCGCGATGACGATTGCCAGGCCCAGCAACATCAGGAACGGGATGTACCCTTGCATCGTCGCTCGTGAAAAAATTCACTAAGTGTTTCATGGAAGCTATCGGTGGTGTGGCGTAAGTCAAGGTAGCGCCATTACATTGCCGCGCCATGTCCATCAAATCCGATCGCTGGATTACGCGGATGTCGAAAGAGCACGGGATGATCGAACCGTTCGCGGACCGGCAGGTGCGCGAGGGTGTGATCTCCTACGGCGTCTCGTCATACGGGTACGACATGCGCGTCGCGCCCGAGTTCAAGATCTTCACCAACGCGCTGTCGGCGGTTGTCGATCCCAAGCGCTTCGATCCCAAATCATTCGTCGAATTCACCGGCGACGTCTGCATCGTGCCGCCCAATTCGTTCGCGCTCGCGAGCTCGGTCGAGTATTTCCGCATCCCGCGGAATTGTCTCACGATCTGCGTCGGGAAGAGCACGTACGCGCGATGTGGGATCATCGTGAACGTGACGCCGTTTGAGCCGGAATGGGAAGGTTTTGTCACACTCGAGATCAGCAACACGACTCCCCTGCCCGCCCGGATCTACGCGAACGAGGGCATTGCACAGGTGCTGTTTTTTACGGCTGACGAAGGGGACGAGTGCGAAGTGAGCTACAAGGACAAGAAGGGAAAGTATCAGGCGCAGCGGGGGATCACGCTGCCGAAGCTCTAGCCTTCTGGTTGTACGCGTACGCGACCGCGAGCGCGATGATCGCGAGCGCGAAGAATGACCCCACGCGATACAGCGCCTGCAGCGTCGACAGATCGTAGAACACGATCTTGATCCCCACCAGCGCCGCCACCAGCAATCCGGCCGAACGAATCAGCTTGCGGTCCAGGCGAAATCCGATGAATACGAGCACGCCGGCGTACACCAGCCACCAGACGCTCCAGGCCAGATCGCCCGCCAGCCGCGCGATCCGCGCGAAGGAGCCCTGGAGCTCGATCGAACCACCCACGAACACGGCGATACCGCACAGGATCCACATCCATTCGGCGCCGCCGCGCTTCCAGAGTGGGCGTCCCGGATCCGTTCCCCACCAGCGCGCCGCGAGCGCCGTGCCGGCCACCACCACATACAGCGCTCGCGCCCACTCGTCGGTGAAGTGCGTGAAGGAAGTACCCTCGCGAGCCAGGAGTGCGCTCGTGAAGAGGCAGATGAGCGCCAGCGTCGCGAGCGCGGTGGCGGCATGACGGCCCCCGGGCCGGCCGCCCGCTGTCTCGGTGGCAAGCGCCGCGAGCGCCAGCACCATCCACGAAGCCGCAACGAGGGAACCGTCCCACGCGAACGCGATCGCGAGCGCGGCAAGCCCGAATCCCATGATCAGGAGCGAGGCCGCGCGGCGCTGCCACGCCGCGGCGAGATAAAGCACCGCGAGCGCGGTGGGGACGGCTTCCGGGTACCGCTCCAGCAGTCGGATGTCCATCGCATTCGCCAGGATCAAAATCGCGATGGGGTTGGCGATGAAGAGGAACCGCTCGGCGAACAATGCGTCCGGGACTCGGCCGCCCGTTGCGAACGGCGGTCGCCACAATTGCTGCACCCACAGGAGCGCGAAGACCGCCGTCACCGCGCCCAGCGCGAGCCAGCGCACGGCTGCCGGTCCAACCAGGTTCGCGGTGCCACCGCCAAATGCGCTCCACGTGAGCACCAGTATGAGAACGCGCGCTTCGGGCCACTGCCGGTGATACGTCACATGAAGGGTGAGCACGCCTCCGGCCGCGATGAGCCAGAATCCAGCCGGCGTGCCGAGTGCCTCGCCGGCGCCGGACATGGCGAGCGCGATGTAGCCGAAGAGCGCCAGGCTGAAGGTCAACCGCCAGCCCATCGTGTAGGCGAGGATGCCGGTGCCGAGGCCGATCACCTCGAGGTAGCCGAGAAAGCCCATCGGGTTCGGGGCGGTCACGAGAACGATCGGCGCTAAGTAGGCGCCGCTGAGGGCCCAGATCGCGAGGCCTTCGAGCTCGTGGTGCAGCGCCAGCATCGTGACTGCGATTGTGGTCGCGGCCAACAGCAGGATGCCGACGCGGCGGTCGATGAGGGCGTAAGGTCCGGCCGCTGCCCACAGGCCGAGGTACGCGAGGCCGCCGCCTGCTCCAATCAGCGCCGCGCCGTAGCGCCGCATGCCGTGTCCGATCCGTTCGTGGCCCCACGCCGCGACGCCGATGCCGGCGACGAACGCGCCGAGTGAGCGCAGCAGCGGCGGGATCCAGCCGCGATCGAACGCGTACTTCAGGAAAAAGGCGGCCGCAGTGAGCAGCGCCAGGACACCGATGGCGAGGAGGCCGCGTTGTCCGAACCACTGCTCGAGATCCGACGGCATGGACGTGCGAACGACCGGCGCGCTGGCGGGTACGCTCGCGCGCGCCGGAGGTTGCGGCGCCGTGACCTGCAACCGGTCAGCAGTGTGAGCGACGAACGTGAGGCGGCGGACGATGTTTTCGAGCGTCGCGACTCGGCGCTCGAGCTGCTCGATGGTTTCGCGTTGCTCGTCGGTCACACCATCGCGGCTGCGCGGCGCGACCCCGCGGCTGTAATCGCGACGGTTACCGCGACGATGATGATGATGTCGGGAACCCAGCCGAGCTCAGTCGCCGGGACGGCCATTTGCAGGAAGTACATCACGAAGTCGAACAAACCGATCAGCAATCCGAGCAGCACCGTGTACTGCAGCGTGCGGCCCAGCTGCGTGAGGACGCGGCCGGTCAATAGCGCCACGGCGCCCTGTCCCGCCGCGATCGCTACCGCCGCCACACTGCCACTGACGAGCGTTTCGATCACCGCCGACCGGCCGGGGTTGAAGCTGAAGAACGAGGTGTGAATCAACGCCACGGCGAGGCCGGCCACGGCGGCGCAGATGGTGGCCCAGATCGCGTAACCAATGACGATGCGGGTGCGGGGGTCGGCCATTAGGGTCTCGCTTCCATCATAGGAATTCGGCTCCGTTATCGCAACGCCGCCGCCGCTTCGACGAGCGCGGCCCGCGCCTGATCGACGCGCGCCACCAGGTCCGCCAGCTCCTTGTTCGCAGCCGCGGCATCGGCATAACGGATCGCCTCATTGACGGTCGGGAAGGCCATCGTCGCATAGCCGTTGTCGATGTCCGAAGCGAACTGCAGGCTCTTGAACCACGGCCGGCTCACCAGTCCCTCGGGCCGCGTGAGCCGCCGCTCGACCTGCATCAGGGCGCGATTCACCCGCTGGGCGCGCCCCCCCCCGGTGTCCACCTGGGCCTGCGCGCGCGCCGTATTGAAGGCCCGCGCGACGGCGGTGAAGCGGTCCAGCGCGTCCTTCAACGCCTGCGTGCTCACGCTCGCCGTCCACTTCTTGTTCGCGATCCCCGAGTCGAGTTGGGCGACCAGCGCGTTCATCTCCGTGCCGAAGACGGCATAGTCGAGCGGCAGGATGTCGCTGTTGGCGAGCCGGCCGAGGATGACCGCGACGAGCTGCGCGCCGGCGCGGTGCGCCTTGTAGCCCGGATCGCCAAAGCGCGTCATCCAGTCGTACGAGTCGTACATCGAGTGATAGATCCCGTCGGGGCCGTCGAAGCCGATCCCGCCGGACGCTATCCCGAGATGATGATAGAAGCCGGCGAAATCCGAGCCGCCGCCGAGATTCCCGAACGTCAGTTTGGCGGTGTCACCGCCCTGCGCTTTCAACCAGACGTCGTAGACCGATCCCGGACCGACCGGATCGGGCACGACGCGGGCCGACTCGCGGAACAGCGACTTCAAGGACGGCGATCCCGCGCCGCCGAAGTTTGGCCCGGAGAACGTGCCGTCCTCGTTGATGTACGCGACGGCGTGGGCGCGCAGCGAATCCTCGAGCTCCTCGACCCATTCGGTCGAGCCGATCAGCCCCCACTCCTCGGCGTCCCACGTCGCGAACACGACGGTGCGGGCCGGCTTCTGGCCGTCGCGGGCCAGCGTCGCAAACGCGCGCGCCGACTCGAGCACCGACACGGTGCCGCTGACGTTGTCGCGCGCGCCGGGACTCCAGGAATCACGGTGGCCGCCGACGACGACCCATTCGTCGGGCCACCGCTCGCCGCGGATCACCCCGATGGTGTTCCAGATCTTGTGGAACGCGCGGGCGCCGCGCTCGGTCTTCACTTGCAGGCGCGCGCGCACCGGCCCCGCTCCGACGTGATACCGGAACGGCAACCCGCCCTGCCAGCTCTGCGGCACGGACGGACCGGCCATCGGCTCGAGCAGCCGGCGCGCGTTGCCGTAGCTCATCGGAATGATGGGAATGCGCGGGATCTGGAGCGAGTCCTCCGGCACGCGGCGCGCGCCCTCGACGGACGGCCAGCTCGGCGTCGTGGGATCGCCGTTGCCGTTCATCATGCTGCCGCGCTGGATGCCGTCCGAATTGCGCATTGGCCCCTTGGGATAGACGTCGCCGCGGAAAAAGCCGTCGTCCTGGGGATCGGAGTAGACGATCAAGCCGACGGCACCGCGCGTCTGCGCCTCCCGCGCCTTGATGCCCCGGAACGAGCGCCCGTAGCGCGCGAGCACGATCTTGCCGTTGACGCTGATGCCGAGGGAGTCGAGCGTCTTGTAGTCTTCGATCAGCCCGTAGTTGACGTACACGACGTCCGCCGTGACATCGCCGTCGCCGGTGTAGCCGTTGAACGGCGGCACCTGCGGACCGGTGCCGGGCTCGGCGAGCGAGAGTCGAACAGGAGTTGCTCGCGGGCCCGCGATCACCCACGCCGCGACGATTTCCGGCTGCGGCAGGTAGATCGTGTACTCCTTGCTCCACGCGTCGATGCCCCACGACCGCATCCGCTCGAGCACATAGTCGCGCGTCGCGGCCTGTGCCGGCGTCCCCGCCATGTGCGGGACCGCGGAGAGATCGCGCGACATCTGGCGGACGCTGGCGGTATCGGGGATGGCGAGAAGGCGCTGCTCGAACGTCTGGGCGGTTAGGCGGTTGGGCGGTTGGGCGGTTAGAAAGACGCCGGCCGCGATTACGAACCGTCTAACCGCCGAACCGCCCAACCGCGCGTTACGTTCGCTCACTGATCCACCCCCGCGAACAGAACCGGTCTAGGAGCCCGAAGCTTCCGTATAAGAGCCGTCACGCACATACAGAGTAACGCACCGAGGGCCGCGAGGCCCATGTCCTTCTGCGCGTCCCAGACGTCGCCCTGCGAGCCAGGCGTCGCCGGTGCCGGGTGCGACCATCGTCGCGATGACCATTTCCATGACCTCGTAGAGCGCACTGAACGCCAGCGTCACGTCGAGCGGGTGTTACCCGATAGCCAATAGCCGATAGCCGATAGCCGATAGCCGATAGCGTCTCACCTTGGGTTCAGAATCTGGTTGATCCGTGCCTGGAGGTCCACGATATGGGCCCGGGTCGGCCGGTCGCCCGCGCGAGCGAGCGCCACTCTCAGCGGACCCTGCAGGTCCACGAGCTCGAGCCGCGCCTGCGCGCGCGCGTCGGCCGGGCGCGGCGGCGGAGGCGTGAAGCCCGGGAACGGCGTGAATCCGGGCGAGAGCGGTGTGACGAGGGGCGTGCTGATCAAGCGCTCCATCTGGTCCACGAACGCGCGCTGCAGATTACGCCGGTACGCGTCCACGCGGACCGACCCACCGCTGAATTCCGAGAAGGCGCCGCGGCGCACGTCGCCGAACAAGTCGGCGATCGTGTAAGCGGACCCGGTGGGTTGCGTCTGCCCCTGATCGGCCAGACGGGAGAGCCGCGCGTCCTGGAAGAGCAGATTCAGGACCACGGTCTGCCGCTGGCGCACGCGCTCCACGAAACCAGTGGGCTCGATGCGCCGCAGAATCTCGGAATCAAAGAAGAAGGACGGCGTCGTGAACACGTTGTCGTTCAGGAAGCGCACCGCTTCGGCTTGTTTGGCGCGCGGCACGGGCTGATAGACGGTGCCCGATTGGCTCGCGTACTTGGTGAACTGATAGACGCCGCCCACCACCACCGCCACGTGATTCATCTCGCGCGCCCACTGCGCGATCAGCTCGCCGTACATATCGCTCAGGCGGTCGTAGTCGTCGAGCCGATCCTCCGTCGTGGCGGGAATCAACATCGGGACGAGGCGCCGGATGTTGCGGACGCCGTAGCCGCTGGCGCGGACCGGGTCATCGCCCAGCGCTTCGGTGATGATGCGCGGATCCACCGGGTCGCCGTCGCCGATCCAGCGAGTGAAGGGATTGGCGTCCTGTTGGCGCGCGAGTGAATCGAGCACGGGGCGCTCGGCGTCCGGTGAGGACGCCGTAGGAATGCGGCGATAGCCCCAGTCGATGGCGAAGTAGTCGTACGGGCCGATGCCCTGCATGAGGCACGCGCTGTCGCCCGGCTGCGCCACGTAGTTGTAGCGCGCGTAGTCCATGATCGACGGGCTCGTCCCCTGCATGCGACAGGTGAACGAGCGGCTGCGCAGCGAATCCACCGGGTAGTAGGTGGACGCGACCATGTTGTGGCGCAGGCCGAGGCTGTGTCCCACCTCGTGCGTCGCGACGTAGGCGACCATCACCCCCATGAGCGAGTCCGGGAACGGCAGGCGCCGGGCGCGCGGATCGGCGGCGCCGGCCTGCGTCCAATACCACGACTCGACCAGGCTCGTGATGTTGTGGTAGAAACCGATGTTGGCGTTCAGGATCTCGCCGGAGCGCGGATCGCTGAGGCGTGGCCCATACGCATTTTCGATGACAGACGGCAGCCAGCGGATCGTGGAGTTCTGCGCGTCGTCGAGGTCGAAATCGGGATCATCGGTCGGGGCCACTTTCGCCTGGATCGCATGGCTGAATCCCGCGGCCCGGAACACAGGCTCCCACCACTCCACGCCTTTGATCAGCCATGGTACCCACTTGGCCGGCGTGGCGGGATCGATCCACCACGTGATCGGCTTGACCGGATCGGAGACGGCGGCATTGGGGTCCTTGGGCTCGAGCCGGTAGCGCTGGATGAAGCAGCGGCGCGCGCCGATGACCCGGTCCTCGTTGTAGTTCTCGAACGACAGATTGAAGTACCCGACGCGATCGTCGCACAGCCGCGCCATCATCGGGTTGTCCGGCAGGAGCACCATCGAATAGTTCATCAACATCGTGAGCGAGTTGAGCGACCGCTGGGGCGGCGCGCCGGGCGCGCCGGGCAGCGAATCCACCTCGAACGTCTGGAGCGCGCTGACATCGATGTTGCGCGGGAAAGACCGCGCCCGATCGATCACCGAGCGCAACGGATCCATGCGGCGCACGCGGACACCCGACTGCCGAATGTTCAGCTCCTGCACATCGGTCGTGAACAGGCGGGTCGTCTCGATCACGGCGTTGCTGTCGGGCGTGTGCCAGGCGGCCACGTCGAAGCTCATGATGATCGGCGCAATGTTGGAGAGCCGAACCGCGCGCGCGACCGGCTGGGTGCTGTCGGCGCGCATCGCGTACGACACGATGCGCAGGAACACTTTGTTCCCCATCCGCTCCCACACAACGATGCGGTTGCTGATTTCCTCTCCTGCGTAGCGGATGCCGCGCATGGTGCCGCGCTGATCGGCGACGAGCAGGAACTGCCGGTCGAACATGGCGGTGGGAATCTCGTAAAACAGCTTCTCCCCGATGCGGTGGACGATGAACACCCCGGAATCGGTGACCGCGCCCGCCGTGATCACCTGGTTGTAAGGCTTCGGGGCGTCAGGGGATGCCTGACCGCGTCCCCCGGTCGCTGTCCGTGAAGTATCTTGACGGCTGGGAGATGGGGCTGGCTGCTGGCGGGTGGCGGAGGTGGCCCGAGAACAGGCGAGGACACCGAAAACGAGCAGGACACTCAATGCACGCATCGTCAATACCTTGGTGTGTGATCGGGAACCGGGAGATTAGGCCGCGCGGAGTGCTTCGTCAATGAAGAGTCTGCGGGTCTTGATCGTCGCCGTCGTCGTTTCCGCGATGATCTACGGCGCGGCGTTGACCCTCGCGCTGACGGGACAGCTCAGCTCGCCCACCGCGATCATCGTCTTGATCGCCGGCGCCCTGCTGCTGCCATTCGCATGGCTCACTGTGCGGCGTCGCATGTGGAAACCGCTCTCCGCGCTCCAACGCGGCATCCACAGCGTTTCGGACGGCGACCTCAGCACCCAGGTTCCCGTCGGCGTGGAAGACGAGCTGGGCAACGTCACGACCCACTTCAATCATATGACGCGGGTGCTGCGCGATCGGGCCGAGGAGCAGGGCCGGTTCGCGGCAGCGGGCGAGCTGCTGGGCGGCGTGGCGCACGAGGTCAACAATCCCCTCATGGCCATCGCCAGCCACGCGGAATTGCGCCTCGCCGACGGCAACCTGCCCGCCGACCAGCGCAACGAGATGCAGAGCATCCTGCGGCAGGCGCAGCGCGCCGCCAAACTATTGCGCGGCTTGCTGCGGTTCGTGCGCGCCGGCGAGAAGCGCGCTGCCGCGGTGAACATGAACGACGTCGTCCGCAGCGCGATCGACCTCGTGTCCTACCGGTTTCTCATCGACGAAATCTCGATCGAAGGCAAGCTCGATCCCGAGCTGCCGACCGTCATCGGGGACGCCAACCGCCTGGAGCAGGTGATCGTCAACCTGCTCAGCAACGCGCTGGACGCGTTGCGCACCGTCAAGCCGCCGCGCCGCCTCATTGTGGACTCGTTTCTCGACGACACGGGCGGGCGCGTGTGCGTCACCGTGAGCGATGACGGGCCGGGCGTGGCGCCCGAGGTCGCGCAGCGCCTGTTCCGGCCGTTCGCGAGCACGAAGGGGGCTCGGGGCACGGGACTGGGGCTTTACATATCTCGCCAACTCGTGCGCGAAGCGGAGGGCGAGCTGGATGTCGTGACGCACGAAGGTCCTGGAGCGCGCTTCCTCGTCTGGCTTCCGTCGACGCGCGAGGCCAGGCCCTCCGCGCCCGTCACCGCGCCGCAAGCGGCGGCGCCGACGTCCGTGCCCCCGGCGGCGGCGAAGAGTCTCGCCAGCGTTCGGGTGCTGTTAGTCGACGATGAGGAAGCGATTCGGCGCCCGATGGCGCGTTTTCTGGCCAAGCGCGGGGCCGAAATCAAGGAAGCCGGCGATGGCGCGGCGGCGTTGGAACGCCTCCGCGAGGGGTTCGAGCCGCAGGTGATTCTTGCCGATCTGCGCATGCCGCGCATGGACGGCGCCGAGTTCTATGAGCGGCTGCAACAGGAGCGGCCTGCACTCGCCGAGCGCGTGATGTTCTTATCGGGCGACATCACGCACCTTGCCGGCCGCGGTCTCGCCGAGGTGCCGCGCGACCGGGTGCTGGTCAAACCGGTCGAGCTGGCCGAGCTGGAGCGGCGCATTGCCACGTTCGTGCGCGAGAAAGCCGCCTGATGCTCATCGTGATCGTGCTGTTTGCGACCGTGTTGCTGCGCGCCGGCATCGTCATGGTGGTGGTCTATCTGATCCTGCCGAAATCGTTCTCCTGCCCCCGTTGCGCCGACAAACTGGCGATGATTCGCCATCCCATTCTGCAGCGGTTGCTGCCGCAGGTGGAGCACCGCTGGTGCCTCACTTGTGGCTGGAGTGGCATCGTACGACGGGCGCGTGAGCGCCGGATCGCTCAATCGCGCGTGATCAACCGGGCGGCGCGCTCGTAGAAAAAGTAGTCCCAGGCCCAGTTCAACAGCACGAACAGTTTGTTACGGAAGCCGATTAGCTGGACGATGTGAATCCCGAGCCACATCACCCACGCCAAGAAGCCCTTCGCCTGCACGCCGTAGACCTTGCACACCGCGGCATTGCGGCCGATCGTCGCGAGCGTCCCCTGATCCCGATAGTGAAACGGCACTAACGGTTTGTTGCGCAGGAGCCGGCCGATGTTGGCCGCGACCGATTTGCCCATTTGGATCGCGACTGGGGCGACCATGGGCAGCGCCTCGCCGTTCTCCTCGCGGTATGCGGCATCGCCGATGATGAAGACCTCGGCATGGCCCGGCACCTGGAGCGTCGGTTCGACGGGAATGCGGCCCTGACGCCCCGCCGGGAGTCCGAGACGGTCGTTGAGCGGAGCGGCCCGCACTCCAGCGGCCCAGATGGCCGTGCGCGCAGGGATGACCTCGCCGCTCTTGAGCAGCACCCGCTCGCCATCGAAATCGGCAACGACCGCGCTGAACCGCACCTCGATCCATTTACGCCAGAGCGTCCTCACGGCCGCCTCGCGCAGCCGCTCCGGGAGCGCCGCGAGGATCCTGTCGGTCGCCTCGAGCATCAGGATGCGCACGTCCTTGATGTTGAGCCGAGGATAGTCCTTGACGAGCACGAGCCGAATCAGCTCGGATAGAGCGCCCGCCATCTCGACGCCCGTGGGTCCGCCCCCCACGACGACGAACGTGAGCAACTCTCGGCGCCGTCCGGGATCGCTCTCGATCATCGCCCGCTCGAAGCAGTTGAGCACGTGATTGCGGATCCGCACCGCGTCCGGGATGTCCTTGAGTCCGAGACCGTTCTTCAGCATCGAGTCGAGCCCGAAGAAGTTCGTCTCGCCTCCGTGCGACAGCACGAGATAGTCGTAGGAAATCGGTCCGGCACTGGTTTCGAGACGGCGCTGCTCGAAGTCCACGCCGCGGACCTCGACCATCCGAAAGTCGAAATTCTTTTGGCCGCGCAGAATGGCGCGTACCGGTTTGGCGATCTGTTCAGGCTCGAGACCCGCAGTGGCGACCTGGTAGAGCAGTGGTTGAAACAGGTGGTAGTTATTGCGGTCGAGCAGCACGACCTTCACCGGCGCGCGGCGCAACGCGCGCGCCGTGTTCAGGCCACCGAAACCGCCGCCCACGACGACCACCGTTGGGCGGGACGTCACTGCTGATCGAGCCGCAGAATCGTTTGCAGCAGCACGTTCGCGCCGTTCGTTACGTCGTCGGGCCGAGTCAGCTCGACTGGTGAGTGGCTAATGCCTTTCACCGACGGCACGAAGATCATGCCCATCGGGCCGATGCGCGCGAGGTCCTGCGCGTCATGCCCCGCCCCACTCGGCATCACCT
>JBOHSJ010000183.1:0-7625 GCA_050733035.1 Gemmatimonadales bacterium
CGCGCCGAATCGCGCCGTGCCGGCGATCGTCGCGCGCCGCGACGTGAGACGCGCCTCGATCGTGGCCGTGGAGACGGAGCGGTTGCCCACCAGCGAGTCATGGCTGAGGCTGGTGGAGGCGAGCGTGCCCGTAATGCGCCAGCCCAAACCATCGTCGCGCTGTGCCAGGAACACGCGCAGGGAGCGATCGCGGCGATCCTGGCGCCAGCCATCCACGCGACCGTCGGTGACCGGGGCGCCGGCGCGATGCCAGCTCGAGCCGGTCATCTGGAACGACGCTCCCACTCGGCCGCCGGGGGGCACGTACTCGGCCTTCAGCCAGAGGTCGCTGGTCCCGAAGCTCGTGGTCGTGTTGGAGACGGGGCCGACGCCCATGCTGCTCCAATCCGCCACGAGCGACACGCCGAAGCCGGATCGCGTGCGCCTCGCATAGCCGGCCCGATATCCGGCGATATCTTGCCGTCCCGTGAGCACCCCGACCTGCGTGCGTGGGTCCGTCGAGCGATGCGCGACCGTCACGAGGTACACTTGCAGCGCCGCGGGCAGCACGATCACATCCACGCGCTCGAACGGCGCGAGCGCGATGCGCGCGGGATCGAGATAGATCGAATCGCGGCCCAGCGGCATGACTGGAACGCCGTCCCAGAACACTTCCAATCCCGCCGGTCCGCGGCCGCCGTACAACGGAATCTCGGCCTGCCCGTACCATCCGCCGCGCGCGACGTACACGCCGGGGATGTGCGTCAGCAGATCGCTCAGCGTCCGCGAGCTGAGAAAGAGCAGCGTGTCAGCAGTGAAGGTGTACCGCGTGCCCTTGGGGAACGGCCCGGGAGCAATGGCCGGATCGAACACGGGGAGCAGTACCGCCATGGTATCGGGCGGCGGAGCAGTCGTATCGGCGGCCGCCGTCGTGTCGCGCTGGGTCGTGTCCGCTTGCGCTCCGGCACTCGCAGGCCATGCGCACCATGCGGCGAGCGCCACGAGGCCGGCGCGAATCAAGCGCCGGCGCGTTTGAGCAGAAACTCCGTAAACAACCGCACGCCGACCGCCGTCGGACCCTTCGCGTGATTGGCGCCTTCGCTCTCGAGATACGCGGTGCCGGCGATGTCGAGGTGCACCCACGGGAAGCTGTCCACGAATTCACGCAGGAACCACGCACCGGCGATCGTCCCGGCGGCGCGGCCGCCCGAATTCTTTACGTCCGCGACGTCCGACTTGAGCAGGTCGCGGTAATCGTCCCACAGCGGCAGTGGCCAGCAGCGCTCCCCCGCCCGCTCGCCCGCGTCGCGTACTTCCGCGAGCAGCGCTTCATCGTTGCCGAGCATCCCGATCGCGTGATGTCCCAGTGCGATGACGACCGCGCCCGTCAGCGTGGCGGCGTCGATCGCTGCGGCCGGCTTGAAGCGCCGGGCATAGGACAGCGCGTCACACAGGATCAGCCGTCCTTCGGCGTCGGTATTGATGATCTCGATCGTCTTGCCGAGATGGCTCTTCACGACGTCGCCGGGCTTGAGCGCGGTCCCGGACGGCAGGTTTTCCGTGGCCGGTATGAGACCGACGACATTGATCTTGGGCTTGAGGCGGCCGAGGACCTCGAACGTGCCGAGCACCGCGGTGGCGCCCGACTTGTCGAACTTCATGTCCTCCATGTTGAGCGCGGGCTTGATGGAGATACCGCCCGAATCGAACGTGACGCCCTTGCCCACGAGCACCACCGGGGCGCCGCTCCCGCCCTGGTATTCGAGGACAATGAATCGGGGTTCCTCGGCGCTGCCCTGCGCCACCGCCAGCAGCGCGCCCATCCCTTCCTTCTTAATCTGCGCCTTGTCCAGGATGGTCACGCTAAACCCATGGGTCGTGGCCAGCTTGCGCGCGTGCTCGGCCAGGTACGTCGGCGTGGCGACGTTGCCCGGCTGCATCTGCAGGTTGCGCGTGTAGAGATACCCTGCCGCGATCGCATCCCCGATGCGGCGTCCGGCGTCGGCCTCGTCCTTGTCGGACGTATCGACGACCAACTCGATGGACTCCAGCTCGGGCTTTGGATCCTCGGGCTGCTTCTTGAGCTCCGTGAATTGCCACCCGCCCTGAGCAGCGCCTTCGATCGCGACCTGCGCGAGCTCGGCGGCACCCAGACCCCCGTGCGCTTCCTTGGAGATCGCGAGCGCGAACGACTTCGTCCCCAGGCCCCGCGCACGCCTCGCCGCGATCGCCGCCGCGCGGCGCACCGAGCTCCGCGTGATCTCGCCGGCCTTGCCGACGCCGACCAGCAGGATGCGCTGCGCTTTGCCGCCGCCGTAGACCAGGAGGGTTTCGTCTTTCTTTCCCTTGTAGTCCCCGGTCGCCACGGCGCGCTCGAGGCTCGCGTCCACAGCGGGCGTCGCTCCCTGGGCGACGATCAGCGCCAGCAACGGTGTTTGCACATTGCCCAGCGGCTTGGTCGAGATCAGCGTCTTCATGACAGGTGCTCGATGATGGCGTCGGCGAAGGCGGAGGTCGAGACCTCCGTAGCGCCGGGGAGCTGGCGCGCGAGGTCGTACGTAACGCGTTGCGAAGCGATGGCGCCTTCGAGCCCCCGCACGATCGTGCGGGCGACGTCGTCCCATCCCAGCTCTTCGAACATCATCACACCCGACAGAATCACGCTGCTCGGATTCACCTTGTCCTGGCCGGCGTACTTGGGAGCCGTCCCGTGTGTCGCCTCATACACCGCAAAGCCGTCGCCGACGTTCCCCCCGGGCGCCAGTCCGAGACCGCCCACCTGCGCGGCAGCGGCGTCCGACAGGTAATCGCCGTTGAGGTTCGGCGCGGCGATCACGGAGTACTCGTCGGGCCGGAGCACGAGCTGCTGGAACATCGCGTCGGCGATCCGGTCCTTGATCACCACCTTCCCGATGTCCTCTTTGCGCTTGGCGCCTTCCGCTTCGGTGACGGTCTGCTCGCTGAACCGCTCCTTCGCGACCTCGTAGCCCCAGTCGCGAAAAGCGCCTTCGGTGAACTTCATGATGTTGCCCTTGTGCACGAGCGTGACCGAGGGGCGCTTGCGCTTGATGGCGTGCTGAATCGCTTTCACGATGAGGCGTTGCGACCCGAACTTCGACATCGGCTTGATGCCGATCGCGCTCTTCTCCCGGATCTTGGCGCTGAAGCGGCGCTGCAGAAACTCGATGATCGCGTCGGCCTCGGCACTCTCCGCCTTGTACTCGATGCCGGCGTAGACGTCTTCGATGTTTTCCCGGAAGATGACGACGTCGAGCTTGGCGGGCTGCTTCACCGGGGCCGGGACGCCGGCGAAGTACCGCACCGGACGAATGCAGGCGTACAAATCGAGGATTTGGCGCAGCGCGACGTTGAGCGAGCGAATGCCGCCGCCCACCGGCGTCGTGAGCGGACCTTTGATGGCGACTCGGTGCTCGCGGATCACCGCGAGCGTTTCCTCCGGGAGCCAGTTGCCGCTCTGGTTGAACGCCTTCTCCCCGGCCAGCACCTCCTGCCACACGATGCTGCGTTTGCCGCCGGAGGTGCGCTTGACCGCGGCATCGAAGACCTTGACCGAGGCGCGCCAGATGTCCGGGCCGGTGCCGTCGCCTTCGATGAATGGGATGATGGGATGATCGGGGACGATCCAATGGCCATCCCGGAAGTCGATTTTGGCGCCGACAGCGCCCCCGCGACGGCCTTCGACCTGTGTTGGCATGGCCCCCAGTTTACAACAAAAGGGCCCGCCTTTGCAGACGAGCCCTTTCGTTGTCCTCCAGTGACGTTACCAGCCGAGTGCGAGACCGGCGCTCAACACGAGGTCGTTCTGGAACTTGCGGCTGCCGTCAAAATTGCCGCCGTAGAAGTAATCTTCCGCCTCGAGCCGCAGACCGACCGAGGCCGAGAACGGGATGCGCAGGCCGAGGCCGACGACACCACCCCAGTCCGTGTGGCTTTCATTCTCGCGGCCGACGTTATGGCCGACGCGAATGATCGAAGGGCCACCGCTCAGGAAGATTCCCAGACGGGAAGTGGCCGGTGAGAGGCCAAGCATCAGCTTCGCGCCGCCGACGAAAACCTGGGTATTCCGGTCGCTGTTGACCGTGGTACCGGCAACGCGCACGCGAGCCGGAGCAAACCCGCCCGTGAGCTCGAAGCCGACTGGGCTCTTTCCCCAGAACGTCAGGCGCGCCCCACCGATAAAGCTGTTGTCGCGCTTGATGTCGCTGCCTACCGTGCTGAAGCTGTTACGCGTGGGAACGTATGCGCCGGCCCAGGGCGTCACGGAAAATCCGCCTTGGGCGACGGCGGGCGTACTCACCGCGCCGATGAGGCCCGCCACGGCAAGCGCGCCCATGAGAACTTTCGTGCTTCGGTACATACGGAGACCTCCGAAAGGGATTTGCCGCCACGAAATGGATCGTGGCGGACCACAGACATGATGTCCTCGAGGGGACTCCCGAACCATCGCTCGCGGGAGGGGAAACGGGATTAGAGCAGGCGATCTACGCTGCGGCCGGAAGGCGACTAATCCCGCGGCTTCGTGTGACGTTCCGGGAACGCTCCCGGGTCGTATGGGTAGCCGAGGTATGCGAATTAGACCACTCAGCCATTCCAGCTTCGTCCGGACGCTCGTCACGCTCGTGACCAGCGCGTGCATCGGTGGCACAGGCTCCGGATTGGTCGGCATCAGTGTCGGTGGAGATGACGGCGGCACTGGGACCGGCGCGGCCCCCGTCCTCAGCTTCTTCTCCCCACCCAATACCGCGAACGTGGGACAGACCATGTCCACGGTCCAAATCGTGGCCACCGACTCGCTGGGGAGTGTCGCCGCGACGTTCGAAGGCGCGGTTACCGTCTCGCTCGCTTCCAATTCCACGGGCGCGGGGCTGAGCGGCACGACGACCGTGCGCGCATCTGACGGTGTCGCCACCTTCACCAACCTGTCAGTCGACCGGGCCGGAACCTACACGCTGCGCGCCAGCGCGAGTGGTGCGGCGGCGGTCACCAGCGATCCGTTCACGATTACAACGGCGGCCACTCCGTGACCGAATGTCCAATAATCAATGTCCAATGACCAATGATCGATGAACGATCACCGATCATTGGTCATTGATCATTGGTCATTGATCATTCGCATTGAGTTCAGAGTTTGTACGCCACGAGCGTTCCCGCGCTCGTCTGCAGGAACAGCATTCCCGCAATGTCATCCACCGCGTAGCTGGGCTCGCGCGATTTGCCGAGATCCACGCGCGCCCGCGGCTGCGCGCTGTCCTTGTCGATCTGCAGCAGGACGTTGCCGTTTCCGTCGGGGGAGCGCGTCAGCATGAATACCGAGCCCGGCGTCGCGAGCGACGCTTTGAAGCGCTTGGTCGCCATCGCCGCCGACTGCGCGGAGTAACCCTGTAGCTGTGCCCCGCCCTGCGTGTACGCCGTCGCCAGCTGCCCCGTGATTCGCTTCGCGGTCGTATCCGTCGCCTGCCGGGAGGCCTGCGCGAAAGCATCGCCGTAGGCCGAGGCGGCGGCGCCATAGAGACCGGCACGGATGGAGTTGATGCGGTGCAGCGCCCGGAGCAGCCCTGGGAGCTGTGGTGCGGGATAGTACGACTGCTGCTTGATCTGCCCGTCGCGCCCGACGACGACGAGGTTCTGTGACGAGATCAGCACGATCCCGGCCGGACGCAGCTCCATCGCGCGGGGATCTTCGCCACCCTGGAACGTGATCTCGCTGCCGAGCGCCCGATACGTCCCGTCCTGACGATTCACGGCGTAGAGGTGATGATCGCGCCCTGCGAAGACGTACAGCGTCGGTCCGTCCACGAGGTGCAGCAGCCCCTCGCCCACAGCCTTGCCGCCGTCGATCGCGTCCTTGTATTTCTGCTCCCCTCGCGCCAGGTCGATGACATTGACTTCCCCATTTGTGGACGGGTCGGAGCGCGAGATGTACAGGAGCCCTGCGGGTGTCAGCTCGGCGTAATCGAGCCGGCCTTTGATCTTCACGTCCTTCTGAAGCCGCACCGTGGCTGTCGCGACGTCGAGCACATTCACGAACGTGCGCGACTCGGCGTCGACCGCGAGCACCGCGGATCCACCGGTGATGATGGCATCCGTGACGGTACCGCGCATGCGCAGCGGCTTCTCGGCGATCGTGGTCCCATCCTGGTAGCGCGCCACGTTCAACCCGGTCTGCACCACGCCATTGACGATGCGCACGTTGCCGGTTGCTTCGTTGGCCGGCGGTGACTCCGGAAGGATGATGATGCCACTGGGATGCTGCACGATGTCGTGGACCCACCCTTGAATGATCGCAGGCTTGGCCCACAGCGGTTGGCCATCGGCGAGCCGGTAGGCCATCAGACGATCGTCGAAACCGACGTAGATGCGGTCCGCGTTGTCCACCGACGGGAAGATCCGCACGTGCTTGGCGAGACTGCCTGCGCGCGCCGTCGGCAGCGTCGCGGTCCAGCGGATCGCGCCGGTACGCGCGTCGAGCGCGCGCAGGTTCGTCAGCGTATTCACGACGATGACGTCAGGACCTGCCTGGAGCACCTCGAGTGAGGTCCCCTCGGACGCCAGGCGCACCACGCTCTGCATCAGGCCGCCGAGGCCACCACGCTTGGGGCCGCTCTGCGCGAACAGCGATTCGCTGACCCAGCGCTGCGCACCGGTAGCGAGATCGTAGAGCGCGACGAGTGGCGGCCCGGAGGCGCGCCGGCCGTGCACCAGCAATGTCCCCGTCTGCGGGAGGACGCGGCGCGTGACGACTTGGGTCAGCGTCAGTTTCCGCGAATCGAAGAGGACGGTGCCGGTGACGGGATCGAAGATGAGCGACAGCCCCGGCTTCGCCGCTTCCATCAGCAGCGAGCCCTCGACCATGCGCACACTGTCCACGGGCAGGCCGCCCAGCTCGGGCTTCTGCCAGGCGATCTGGCCGCGCTCGATGTCCACGCCGGCGAGTGCGCCGTCGGTGGACACGAGGAGCGCGCCCGCGGGAGTGACCTGCTGCCAGCGGATGTCGCCGCCGAGGCGAACGGTCCAGGCCGCGACGGACCCGACCGGTGTTTGCGCGAGGATGGTGTGGAGCAGCAGCAGCGAAGCGAGCGCCATGGGGCCCCCTTGAGGAGGGCCACATATCCCCCCATGAGGCTCAATTGCGCAAGAGCTGACGATGCTGAGGCCAAGCGGCTCAGGACTCTCCGCGAGGATTAGGGCGGCGACCATGTCGGCACGGACATGTCGGCGTAGTTCTGTGCCGCGTGCCAATCGAGCAGCTGGATCAGCGCCGGGCACGCGCGCGTCGTTCCGGTGCAGGTCCGTCCGTCGAACGTCATGAGCGCCTTCCAGCGGCCGCGCTCGGTGCTGAACTCGGCGATCCCTCGTGGATTTGCTTCGCTGACGCCGTGCGGATCCATCCGTACGTTCTTCGTTTGCGCCCAGCGCCGCTGCATGCCGCTTAGCTCGTTGTCGAACATCAGATCTCGCCCGGTTCCGTATTCGGCCTTGGAGGGCGCGAACGACAAATAGACGACGCGGCCGTCGGCACCCGCCACCGCTTCGATGCGGCCCGCGATCCAGGTGGTGTACCGCTCGCAGCGGCGCACGCTGCCCCGCGCGCCCTCGCATTTCGCCCACGGCATGTTGTCCTGACG
>JBOHSJ010000184.1:0-9497 GCA_050733035.1 Gemmatimonadales bacterium
CACGGTCGGAACCTCGCCCACCGCGCTGGCGACGATGGGCCGGTTCGCGAACATGGCCTCGAGCAACGCCAGCGGGACTCCCTCGGAGAGCGACGGTAGCACGAACGCGTCGGCGCCCGCGAGCACATTCCCGATGTCCGACCGTAGCCCCAGCAAGTGGAAGCGGTCGCTCACGTGAAGAGTGCTGGCACGTGCGCGCAGCTGATTCTCGAGCTCTCCGCGGCCCGCGACGGCCACGTGCAGTCGCGGAAAGCGCGTCGCGAGCAGCGCCAAGGCTTCGAGGAGGTAGCCGTGGCCCTTGACCGGATACAGGTTGCCGACTGCCACGACGAGCTGATCGGCGCTTCCCAATCGTAGCTCGTCTCGGAGCGAGGATGCGACCGGGGGCGGCACAGGGCGTACGCCGTTCGGGATAGTGTGGATCCGCGATGCTGGAATCCAGAGATCCCGGCTGACGTGTCGCCTCAGCGTGTCGGATACTGTGACCACCGATCCACTCAGGAGCGTGGCCAGTCGTAGCGCGATCCGGCGCCGCAACCGACCGGCGTAGTAGCGGCTGCCGTGCAGCGTGAACAGATGTGCAATGCCGGTCCGGTGCGCCGCCCAGGCCCCGCACACCGCCATCGTGAATTCATGACTGTGCGCGAGCTCGACGCGGTGCCGCCGGAGTGTATCGGCCAGCCAACGCGCGAACGTCGGTGAGAACGGGCGATCGAGAGAACACAGCTCCACCTGAACGCCGGTACCGCTCAGCTCCCGCGCGAGCCAGCCCTCTCCTCCGGCTGGCGCAATGACTACGTTCTCGCTGCCGGAGGCCTGCAGCTCGGCGGCGACGCTGGCCAGCATCCGCTCGGCGCCGCCGGGGCCGTCCGACTCGATGAGGTGGGCGATGCGCATGGGAGTCATGACGCATGCCGGCGTCGGAGACTGAGCCCGGCCGCCCATGCCTCGAACGCGGCCTGCTCGATGCTCGCGGGCACGTTCACACGGGGGAGCGCCCAAGCGTCAGTCCGCTTGACGCCGCGATCGGCTTCGAGAGTGAACGCCGCGCCATAGCCCGCCGACTGCACGGCTCGCCGAACGCGATCGTTCCACAGGCCGTACGGGTAGGCAAAAAACATCGGTGTGACACCCACGCGGCGTTGGATGATGTCGCGGCTCTCGACGACTTCGCGATGCAGGTCCGCGTCAGTCAACGTTGGCAGGGAGCGATGTGTCGCCGAGTGCACGCCGATGTGCAGCCCAGATGCGGCCGCGTCCGCAATCGCTTGCCACGCGGCGGGCCGGGACCAGGTGGGCGGCTGCCACGGCCGGCGCGTGGGTGCGACATCGTGGACAATCGCAACGTGATCACCCTCGAGAGCGGTCAGCCAGCGTTTGTGGCGTGCCGGTGTCTGCGCACGCAGCACGTCGGGGTGGTCCCACCAGAATCCGTCGTTACGCCCGGGTGCGTCCGCGACGACAAAGACCGTGGCGGACAGTCCCAACTTCTGCAGCAGAGGCCAGGCGTGGTCGAACACACCGGCGTAGCCGTCGTCAAACGTGATGGCGGCCACGCCACGCAGCGATCCACCGCGCAACACCCGATCGACGACCTCTTCGAGGGGAACGACGGCATAATGATCGGCAAGCCAGCGCATTTGACGCTCGAACGCGGCGAGCGGCATGTGGAGACCGAGCTGGCTCGCCGTGCCGCTCTCCATCGTGGCGACGACGTTGTGGTAGCACAATACGACGCCGCCGCTGGCAAGCTGCCGAGCCAGCTTCGTCACGCCCGCGACCCGCAGCGTGTTATAGCAGAGCGACGCTAACCTCACGATCTCTCCATGGCCGGCCCTATGGCGTGGAAGCAACATCTATGCCCGTGCCAGCCTCGCGCTGAGTGTGGCACATATCGTGCGCTCCTGGGACCGCACACGTTGCCATCATGGAGGCGTTTCTGAAGACCGACGCTCAGGTTGTTCGCGATCCACGGGATTACTGGAAGGCCACGCCGCACGCGGAGGGCTACGACCGCGGCCGATTTAGTGACCCGTGGGGACGCTTGTATCGCGTCGCCGAGGAACGCGCGATCCGCCGGGCGTTGCAGCCGCTGACGCGCCATGGTCGCGTCCTGGACACAGCGTGTGGCACCGGTCGGGTCACCGCGTTGCTGGTCAAGGAAGGATTCGCGGGAGTCGTTGGGACGGATGTCTCGCCCGCGATGATGGCTGTCGCGAAGCGCCGGCTGCCGCAGATCGATTTCTTCCAAAGCGACGCGACGCAGCTGCTGTTCGACGACGACTCGTTCGATGCGGTCACGTGCATTGGCTTGCTGATGCATCTCGACGCCCCCACTCGCGTCGCGGTACTGAAACAACTGGCGCGCGTCAGCCGGGGCCCAGTCGTAGTCCAATACGGTTGCGTGGGCGCATTCCTGCAGCTCGCGAGCTGGGTCACCGGACGTCCTGCAGGCGCCGTCCGCTATCCCGTGGTCGAGGCGGAGATGCGTCAAGATCTGAAGCGCGCTGGGTTGCAGGAACGCGCGCGGTTCTGGGCGCTGCGCCCTCTTTCCAGCAGCGTCATCCTGTCGCTGGTCAAGTAGCCGTCGCGAGGTGCCCGACCGCGGGCTCGGCGCTTGGTGCCGCGCGCCCGCGTTGCGCGCGGTAGGCGTTGACGGTGACCTGACGCAGGCCCACGGCGATACCGGCAAGCGTGTAGAGCATGTCGTGATAGGCCAACGTCAGAAAAAACGATCCGACGGCAAACCCGATGAGGGCTGCCGTAAGCGACTGGGCCAACCGCACTGCCCCGAACGGTCCGTGACCCGGCGGAGGTGAGGGACCCGCGGTATTCGGCAGCGTACTCAACGCACGAAAGACGCTATAAAGGAAAGCGACGAAGATCAGCAGGCCCGGTACACCCAGCTCCGCCCCGACTTGCACGTAGCTGTTGTGCGGCGGCCCCCACTTCAAGCCGCGGCTCCTCTGACGCCCCACCAGCGGTGAGATCGTTCCTTCGGCCCTTGGAAAATTCCCAGCGCCGACGCCGAGCAGCGGGTGCTGAGTCATGTAGCCTACGCCACGGCGCCAAATCCGCAGCCGTCCCTGATCGCTGGTCAAGTTGTAGTCCTCGCTCGGCCGGAGGACTGTACTGATACGGGTCCAGTAGGTGTCGCCTGCCGTCGCCAAAACCACCACACCGATTGCGACAACGACCGAGAGACGCCAGGACTTTCTGACCGTCGAGTAGCGCAACAGGAAGTACGCGACAACGGCTAGCAGGGCGAGGAATCCACCGCGCGAGCCACTCCAGATAAAGCCAACCGCGAGCACGCCGATGCCGGCCCACGCCGCGAGCCGAAGCAGCAGTCGCCGCGCTGTAGAAGCGAAGAACAATCCCAAGGGCAGGGCCGTCACGGCATACGTGGCAAAGTCGTTGGAGTCGTAGAAGTAGAGCCGCTCCATGCGCCCTTCAACACCGAGTTGGAAGTTGGTGCGTGAGAGCACCACGATTGCAAAGATGACGGCCCCTACGAAGTAGACCAGCGTCAGGCGCTCGACGTCGCGTACGCTGCGCACCGCCGTGACGATCACGAGGAAGATGAGCGCGGTCTTGAGGAAGTCGACAAACGTTGTGAACGCCCCACCCGGCCACAGCGCGCCAGGGACGGACAACGCCAGCCACGCCACCAGGACAAACAGGTATTGCGTCGCCGGGATCCGCTGCGCGCCGATCCGGCCGGCGGGCACGCGGTCGAGCACACACAGTACGAGCGCGAGCACACCGCTGACCGTGACGGGCATGAGCAGAGCCACCGCGGGGAAGAGCTGGTGGACTCGGGCCACCGACGTAAGGATGAACGCGCTCACACACAGGATGAGGAGGTCCCAGCCGCGCCCTGCGTCGTTCGCGCGGACGGGTGCAGCAGTGTCCACGGCGGTCATCTAGTCGCGCGCCGTACGGACCCAGGGCTTGTCGCCCAGCATCCGCAGCGCGGCGACCGCAGCGCCCAGGCGCCACACCAGATAGAAAGGAAGAAAGGCGAATGCCAGGGCGGAGCGCAGCGGATCCTGCTGCGCCGTCAGCCCCGCCACCGTGTAGATCGCAGGTCGGACGACCGACGCCCCGAGCGCGACGAGCAACCAATCAGCCGCGGGCGGCCGCAACAGGACGGTGAGCGCCGCGAGACCGAGCACCAGACCCAGGTGCACCACGGGTCCGGGGCCGGTGAGCTCGGCCACCGCGTCGAGCTTCTGCGCCCAGCCGATCTTGCGGCTGCGCAGCAGTCGTCCGACTACTCGGCTGAGGACCGTGAGTTTCCCCGCCGTCCAACGTTGCCGCTGCGTGGAGCTCTGCTTGAGCGATCGGGCCTCCTGCGCGTACAGATGCGCAGCCTCCAAGGGCTCGATCGGGACACCTTCCATCGTGTAGAGCGCGTACGACTCCCAGTCTTCCGCGATGGTGAACGCTTTCCACCCGTGCGCCGCGAGCACCTGCGTGCCCAGACACATGCCGTTACCCATCAGCGGTGCGTTCAAACCAACGCGCCGCTTCAACGCATACGCGAAGCGGTAGTTTGCCGCCGCGAGCACTTCGGCCATCCGCGTCAACGGACTGTCGGTGGGATTGCGCACGTCGAAGTACGCCTGGTATGCCTGCCCCGTGACCGGTGCGGCGGCTGCGAGGGCGCGGGCGAACCCTGAGTCGACGAGGGTGTCTGCATCGATGATGATGACCGCGTCGAAATCGTTCACCGGCAGCTGTTGCAACGCCCAGGCAATGGCGCGCGGTTTGCCGGGAGACTTTGGGTCCTGCCGTTCGAGACACTGGGCGCCCGCCGCCCGCGCGAGCTCGGCCGTGCGATCGGTGCAGTTGTCGGCGATCACAACGGCGTGGAATCGCCCGGCCGGGTAGCGCAGGTCCATCAGGGAGCGGACGCACGATTCGATCATCAGTTCCTCGTCGTGCGCGGGGACGAGAAACAGCAAGCGGGGCGGTTCAGCCGAAACGCGTCGCGCCGGTCGCCGGGGGGGGCTCCTGCGCGGCAGCTGCACGATGCTGACGAGGTCCGACACCGTCGGCAACAACAGCACCACAGCCACGAAGCCGACCACGACGCTCAGGATGATCATGCGTTTGCGGCAGCGAGCGGGGGCGCGGCGCGTGCCGGCTGCTGCGTCGCGAGGCTGAGGACTTTCTCCGAAAGCGCCGGGCTGTACTGGCGGGGCCGGAGGATCGCGTGCAGCGCGAACGGCGCGGGACGCCGCAACTTCGGCAATGCGAACGCGTAGCGCGCCGCGTGCACCAGGACCGCGAACAATGGTATCGGGACCCACAGGAAGCGACCGTGCCATCCGGTGCGCGAGAATTCCTCGAGCAAGCGCCGGCGCGTCGTGATCGCCGGGTCGAAGAGGTTCAAGACGGGTGGTGCGTCGGCGAACCGCGCGACCGTCCAGGCGACTACCGCCGCCGCCTTGCCGACCTCGCAAACCGGCAGCGGCAGCCCGGACCGGCCGAACCCCAGATGCCAGCGTCCGAACAAGCGACGTCCCAGGAGCCCGGGCGGATCCGGATGGTCCCAGTCCACGAGCGCGCCAGGACGGATGATCCGCGCCTCGATGCCGAGCGCGGGTGCTTCGGCGACGACGAGACGCTCCGCTCCCGCTTTCCCCCACACGTACGGGCCGTACTGCCGGTCGTCCGGCTGAGCCAGGGGAGTGCGCTCGTCCTGCAGCTCCCATGGCGTGCGCGGCGGCCGCAGCACCGAGAGACTGCTCACGTAGACGAGCCGGCGCACGCCTGCCGCCCGCATGCCTTGGAGCACGTTGCGCGTGGCATCGAGCGTGTTGCGCTGATGACTGTCAAAACCTCCGGCGGATGCCGCCGCCGCGTGCACGACCGCGTCCGCGCCGGCGAACGCTTCGGCGGGCGCCGACCGGCTGAGGTCGAGACGCAGCCACTCGTGCACGTGCGGATCCTCTTCCTCCGGCGAGCGGGCGATGCCTCGTACGCGATACCCCTGCCGCGCGAGATGCTTCGTGATCTCGCGCCCGAAAAACCCTCGCGCCCCGGTGACGACGACGAGCGGCGCGTCAAACGAGATGCGCGCCAACGTCGGCCGTCGCGGCGCCGTGCGAGCAGCGCCACGCACGTTGGCGGCGAGCTCCTCGAACAGCGCGGTGACGCGCCGCAGGTGATCAGGCGAGAGCGGTGAGGCCCCTCCCGCGCCGACCGCCGCGTAGAACGCATCGATCAACTCGGCCTGACCGGGATAGTCCTGCCCGCGGAGGACCCGGCGCGCGACGCCTGTTCCGCTCCGGACGGCGAGTTGCCAGGCTTCGAGCAGCGCGTTGCCTGCCTTTTCCAGCGGCGTAGTCCCCGGATTCGCTGCGCCCACGACGCTCGAGCGGATGAAGTCGGCTGTCAGCGTGCCGCCCGAGCCGGTAGCCGAGAGCAGGGAGGCAACCGGCCGCGCGCGCAAACTCACGGTGAGGCGTCCGTAGCGTCCGTTAGCGCGGAGCACGGCGTGCAGATCCCGGGGGCCCGCCACCACGGACGCGATTTCAATCGGCGTGGGATCGGGCACCATGCGCTCCAGCGCATCCACGAGTGTGTAGAGCGGGTGCGGTAGCACGTCTACCAACTGCTCTGCGAGTGCGCCCGCAGCCGCCCGCTCGGCGTTCGGCCCGACCGGAAGAAACGTGAAATAGCTGTCGACCTGGACGATATCGCCGAGATCCGGCGTGCGGCGCAGCAGCGCGAGATACGCGGGGTCTTGCAGCTGTTGGTGGCCCGCGCATACGAGCAGCCGGCGTCTCGCCGCGAGGGCGAGCAATTCCTCCGCCTCGCGAGCCGTGTCGACGAACGGCTTCTCGACGTAGACGTGCGCCCCGGCGAGGAGCGCTTCGCGCGCCGGCTGGAAGTGCAAGCCCGCCGGGCTGCACACGTGGACCAGGTTGGGCTGCGCTACCGCGAGTAGCTCGCCGAGCGTCTGATAACTTGGCGCACCGGCCAATTCCGCGAACTGGCGGCTGGCCTGGTCGTCCTTGTCGTAGACGCCCACCACCACGTGTGGCGTGCGTACACGAGCGAGGGCCTGAAGGTGGTGGCGCGCTATGTTGCCGGTACCGACGAATGCGACACGTATGGGGTTCACGTGGCGCCCAGGGTGCAAGACGCGGACCTTCGCGCGTACGACGGCGCCACGCGCGACGACGTCGCGTGGACGCAACAGTCGTGGCGTCGCCGCGTGACCCGTCTAGCCCAAGTCTTGCAGCCAAACGCCACCGTGAGGTCCGCCGTGCTGGCTCTTCTGTCGATCGTCGCGTGCGAGACGCCGACCGCCCAAACGTGCGAGTCGCCGGCCGGCACTGCTCCTCGTCCCACCGATCCGCGTGCTCTCGCTCTCGCCACGCGCAGCACATGGCCCAACGAGCCGCCCGGGCTCACGGTTGTGAGCGATGTGCCGGTGGGGGCGTGGAGCAAAGACGGCTGGAAGTGCGAGGGAACGGGGTTGTCCGTCGTGACCGACTCGAGCTTGCCGCAGGCGCCGCCCAGCGCAGTGATGTTTTCGTATGCAGCGGGCTTCGCATCCGGCTACGCGCCGGGCGTGGCGTACTACGATCTGCCGGCGCCAACACCGGAGACGTATTTCGGGTTTTGGTGGAAGCCGAGCACGCCATGGCAGTCGCACCCGAGTGGCGTGAACAAGATGGCGCTGCTGTTCCCCGAGACGTCCGGGGGCGGCACGATCTACATCATGATGTTCTTCGACGGGACGAACTACACCATCCAGGTCGAGACCACATTCGCCACCGACAACCGCCGGCTCGAGCCGAACGTGACGGCGACGCCGGTCACGCTGGGAAGGTGGCATCAGATCGAGTGGTACGTGCGCTACAGCACCACCGCCGCGAGCCGGGATGGAGTCGTGCGGTGGTGGCTCGACGGGGTGCTGCAGGGCGCTCATACGGATTTGCAGATGCCGCCCGACGCGGGGTTCATCGAATACACGATCCGACCGGTGTGGGGCGGGGGAGAGGGAGACACCAAGAAGCAGACGGATACATACTCGTACGGCCGGGTCCACATCAGCAGGCGATGACCAAGCTCATTGCGTTGCTGCTGGCGGGTCTGGCGCTGGGCTGCTCCGCTGCGCGGCCAGCGGATTCAGACGCCGTGTTCGCGGACGACTTCGAGTCGGGAACATTGGCCGCGTGGCCCGACGGCGTGGATCCCAGCCGGCAGAGAGTGGTGACCGGGCAACAATTCGCTCAGTCCGGGACCCGTTATCTCGAGGTCACGTATCCCGCCGGTGGTGACGGCGGATGGCTCACCCACTTCTTCATGCCCGGCTACGATTCGCTGTACGTGAGCTATTACGTGCGCTTCCCCCCGGACTGGCGCGGTGGCACGAAGTTGATCGGCCTCTTCGGCGCCCGGACCGACAATCAATGGTCAGCTGCCGGCAAGGCGGGGATCTGCCCGGAGGGAACAGATTTTTTTATCGCGATGATCGTCACAGAACCGACGGGTAATCCCGGGCCCGCTCGTTTCTATACGTATTATCCGGGCATGGTCCGCGAACCCGACGGGGTCACGTGCTGGGGGCGGTTCGGCGATGGAACTGAGACCTACGTGCCGCCACTGACATTGATCCCGGGCGAATGGCACCACGTCGAGTTCATGGTGCGCCTCAACGCGCCCGGCGAATCCAACGGAAGTCAGCGGCTGTGGATCGATGACTCGCTGCGCGGCACGTGGTCTGGCCTGCGGTTTCGTACCAGTCCCGTGTTGCGGCTCAACGCGGTGCAGTTGACGTTCAACCGTGGGATCGTTGGCGGACCCACGCCGCAGAAACTGTGGGTGGATAATCTCGTCGTGGCCACACGACGTCCTCGATTTTGACGTGTGATGCGTAACACTCTCTAACGGGTCGCTCTACCGCCGACACCAGATCGTCCGCATTCGCATTCCGACAGTCGTGCACCGTTGCTTGCAGTTAGCATCGTTGAGGGAATCCCCATATTGCGCCGGATTATTGGCTGTTGCTACTGTGCAGCCAGTTGGTCGTAGTTTCGCGAAGCGCCCACGCGAACATATGAAGTCACGGCTCAGAACGAGCCACGGGACGAGAGCCTATGCCGTTCACGTTCAAGTTGTCGGTACGGTTGGCGCTGATAAAAGCTTCGCTGGCGACGCTCGCCGCGGCGGTTGTTGCCGCGTGCGAGATGCCGGGCCGCCGTGTTACCGACCCCTCGAACAGCCCCGTTGTGCAGGTCATCGTCTCTCCCGATGCCGCCACGCTCGATCCTTCCCAGACCCGTCAGTTCCTGACGTTTGGTCGTACGCAGGCCGGCGACAGCGTCGCCGTGAACGTGGCGTACTCGGCCACCGGCGGCACGATTTCGACGAACGGGCTCTACACGGCGGGCACCAGCGCCGGGTCGTATCGCGTGATGGCGACTGGAAACGGTGGACTGTTGGCCGACACGTCCGCGATCACCATCGTCAGC
>JBOHSJ010000185.1:0-6735 GCA_050733035.1 Gemmatimonadales bacterium
CCGCTGGTGTTCGTCGCCAATGAGCTCGACTCCACGGTCGCCACGCTGCGCTTCGACTCGGGCTCCGGCGCATTGTCTTCGCACGGCACGCATTCGACGTTGCCCGCCGGGTGGACGGGGGGCGGCACGAATTACCCGGCCGACATCCACGTCGCAGCATCTGGGCGCACGTTGTACGTGTCGAACCGCGGCCACAACAGCATCGCCGTGTTTTCCGTGGCGCCATCCACGGGCGCGCTCGCGCTCGAACAGGTGGTCTCCACGCATGGCGATTGGCCGCGCAACTTTAGTCTGGATCCGACCGGGCGCTGGCTGCTCGTCGCCAATCAGCGCTCCGACTCCGTGGTCGTGTTCGCACGCGATCCGGAGCACGGCCGGTTGACACTGACCCGTCAGCGGATCGCGATACCGAGTCCGGTCTGTCTGCGGTTTCTGGCGCCGCCGCTAACGCACTGATCACCCATCGCTCTGGACCGCCCATGCAACGTCTCGTCGCGCTCGCGCTGCTGCTCGCCTCGGTCTGCGTCCCGGTCACCGCGCTCAGCCAGGAGGCGGGCGTGCTCGTCTTCTCCAAGACCGCTGGATACCGGCACAGCTCCATCGGCGTCGGGCTCGCCGCCCTCCAGAAGCTCGGACAGGAGCATGGATTCTCCGTCGACGCGACCGAAGACGCCACCGCCTTCACCGCGAAGAACCTCGGGCGATACCGCGCAGTCGTCTTTCTGAACACAACCGGCGACGTCCTGAACGCCGCGCAACAGGACGATTTCGAGCGCTACATCCAGGCGGGCGGCGGATACGTGGGCATTCATTCCGCGACGGACACGGAGTACGACTGGCCGTGGTACGGCAGGCTCGCCGGCGCCTGGTTCAACGGCCATCCGAACAATCCCAACGTTCGCAAAGGGACGTTCCGCGTGCTCGACAAGAGCCATGCTTCCACGCAAGGACTGCCCGATCGCTGGGATCGCGAGGACGAGTTCTACAACTTCAAATCGATCGATCCGACCATCCATGTGCTCGTCGACATCGACGAAAAGAGCTACGAGGGCGGGACGAACAGCGACCACCATCCAATGTCGTGGTATCACGACTTCGATGGTGGACGGGCGTGGTACACGAACATGGGTCATACCGAAGCTACCTTCTCCGAGCCGCTCTTCCTCCAACACCTGCTCGGCGGATTGCGCTACGCGATGGGGGGCGGAACAGGGACGATCGACTTTGGCCGCGCGCGGCCCGAGGAGAACCGCTTTACGAAGGTCGTCCTCGCCGAGCAGCTGGAGGAGCCCATCGAGCTCGCCGTGCTTCCTGACGAGCGCGTGCTCTTCGTCGAGCGACGCGGTGGCGTGAACCTCTACACGCCGGCGGATGGTCGCGTGCGACGCATCGCGACGATCCCCGTGAGCACCAAATACACGGACAGCAGTCAGGCGGAGGACGGCCTGCTCGGGCTCGCCGCCGATCCCGGCTTCGCGACCAACGGCTGGATCTACCTGTTCTACTCGCCGGCGGGGCCCGAGCCCAAGAACCTGCTCGCGCGCTATCAGATGAAGGGAGACTCGCTCGACCTCGCGTCGCGCACGGTTGTGCTCGAGGTGGGAGTGCAGCGCCTGCAGTGCTGCCACACCGGGGGCTCCATCGCCTTCGACGCCAAGGGGAACCTCTACGTCTCCACCGGCGACAACTCGAATCCCTTCGCCAGCGGCTACGCACCCATCGACGAACGACCAGGGCGAATGCCGTGGGACGCCCAGAAGTCGTCGGGCAACACCAACGATTTGCGGGGGAAGATCCTCCGCATCCATCCGGAGCCCGACGGCACGTACACCATTCCGGCAGGAAACCTCTTTCCGCCGGGCACAGCCAAGACGCGACCTGAGATCTACACGATGGGGCATCGTAATCCGTATCGGATCTCGATCGACTCACACACCGGCTTCCTCTACTGGGGCGACGTCGGCCCCGACGCGAATGTCGACTCCGTGGGACGCGGCCCGCGCGGCTATGACGAGATCGGTCAGGCGCGCAGCCCCGGCAACTATGGCTGGCCGTATTTCGTCGGCAACAACCAGGCGTACAACAAGACGGCGTTCGTGGACTCGGTCACGCTGACGGCAGCGGCGCAGTTCGACCCGGCGCAGCCGGTCAACCGGTCTCCCAACAACACCGGCCTCACCGAGCTCCCACCGGCGCGCAGCGCGTACATCTGGTATCCGTACGCGGCGTCCACGGATTTCCCAATCCTCGGCAGCGGTGGCCGCACTGCCGAAGCGGGTCCTGTGTTCTACCGCGACGACTTCCGCGGCGCGGCCAGACCATTCCCGCGGTACTACGACGGCAAGCTGTTCATCTACGAATTCATGCGCCATTGGATCATGGCCGTCACCATGGATGCGAAGGGCGATCTCGTATCCATAGAGCGCTTCATGCCGAGCGTGGAGTTCAGCGCCCCGATCGAGATGGAGTTCGCGCCGAGCGGAGATCTATACCTCCTCGAGTACGGCACCGCCTGGTTCCAGGGCAACCCGGACGCTCGCCTCGTCCGCATCGAGTACAACGCAGGCAATCGGAAGCCGACCGTCGCCGCCGCGGTCGATCGGCCCGCCGGCGCGCTGCCCCTGCGTGTCGAGCTTTCCTCGGCGGGCACCGTGGACCTCGACGAGGACTCGCTGCGATACGAGTGGACCATCACCCGGCGAAACGGTTCCGTGGTGCAGCGGCTGACCCAGCCCAACCCGTCGTTCACATTCACTCGGCCCGGTACGTACACGGCGTCGCTCACGGTGACCGACGCGCAGGGCGCGCACGCGGCTGCCGACGTACAGATCGTCGCCGGCAACGAGCCGCCCAACGTTGCGATCGATCTCGTCGGCGGCAACAAAACGTTCTTCTTCCCGGGCGTGCCGGTGCGCTATCAGGTGCGCGTGACGGATCGCGAGGACGGCTCGCTCCGCCGCGGCAGCATCGCGGCGAGCCGAGTTCGAGTCAGCGCGCAGAACCTGAAGGACTGGGGTTCGGCGAGCGCGAGCGCGCAGGCAACCGGGAGAAAACTGATCGAAGGGAGTGACTGCCTCTCCTGCCACCAGTTCACCAGGAAATCGATCGGCCCCACCTTCGTTGATGTCGCAGGCAAGTATCAGGGCGACAGTACGGCGACCGCGCGTCTCGTCCGCAAGATCCGCGAAGGAGGATCCGGCGTGTGGGGCAAGGTGAACATGCCCGCGCACCCTGCACTGACGGACGAGCAGGCCTCCGCCCTGCTCGCGTACATCATGAGTCTCGCCGATCGAAAGGCGATCATCCCTTCGCTCCCCGCTCGCGGCGCCTACGTCCCGCCAGCTGGGTCGGGTGACGCGCCGAAGGGCGCACTGGTACTGCGTGCCGAGTACACGGATCGTGGCGCGAACGGGATGCCCGCGATCTCGAAGGAGAACAGGCTCGTGCTCCGCGCGCCGAGCGTGGTCGTCGCGAACGGAGAGCTCTCGGACGGAGTCTCGAAGCAGAGCGTGCCGGAGCTGCCGGTCGAGATCACCGTCGTGGGTCGGTCTGGCGGGTCCGTCGTCTTGAAGCAGCTCGATCTGACCGGCATCGGCGCCGTGGCCTTCGTCGCGGTGGCGCCGGCGCAGTATCAGGCGACTGGCGGGAAGATCGAGGTGCACGTCGATTCGGCGACCGGTCCGTTGCTTGGCGAGAGCGAGCTCATTCGGCCGACCGCTGACTCGGCCGCGCCGCCGTCACAACTTCGCACGGTGCTCCGGCCGACATCGGGTCCGCACGACGTGTATCTGGTGTTCCGGAACCCCGACGCGAAGGGCGATGGATTCATGTTCGGACTGTTGACGGCGACCTTCGAAACCGTGCCGCGATAAATCAGCGCATCGCGACCCCGCACGATCTCCGGCGCGTCATCGGACTCGCCGGCGGCACGGCGCTCATCGTCGGTATCACGATCGGCAGCGGGATCTTCCGCACACCCCCCACGATCGCCGGGCTCGTCCCCAATCCGCTCGTCATCATCGGGCTGTGGACGGCCTTCGGCCTGATCAGCATTTGCGGCGCGCTCGCGGTGGCGGAGCTGAGCACGCTGCTGCCGCGGCCCGGTGGCGCCTACGTGTTCCTGCGCGAGGCGTATGGCGACGCCGCCGCGTTCGTGTTCGGCTGGTTGTATGTGCTGATCACCACGCCCACGACTATTGCCGCGCTTGCCGTCGTATTCGCGGAATTCCTGCTCAACCTGCTCGGCAAGTCGACGAGCGCTGCGACAGTACAGGTGATCGCGATCCTCGCCATCATCACTCTGACCCTTGCCAACGTGCTTGGCGCGCGAGTCGGAGCGGCGGTGAGCGAAGTGACCACGCTCGTGAAGGTGACCGCGCTGGCGGCGATCATCCTCGGCGCGTTTTTGCTCGGGCACGGCAGCTTTTCCCACCTCACCGAGGGCGGCGCCGTACCGGGCAGCGGCCTGGCGCGCGCCGTCGCCGCAGTCATCTGGACCTACGACGGCTGGATCGCGGTCAGCATGATCGCGGGCGAAGTCGTGGCCCCCGAGCGCCTGATGAAGCGGATCATCATCGTCGGGATGCTGATCATCGTGACGCTCTACATCGGCGCGAACCTGGCCTACCTGTACATGATGCCGGTCAGCGTGATGGCGCAGCAAAGGGAAGCCATCGCGCGCACGGTGATGACGGGGATCGCGGGACCCGCCGCCGGTGTCGTCATCCTGCTCGCGATCATGACGAGTGTATTCGGCGCGCTCAACGGCAACTTGCTCGCCAAGCCGCGGGTCGCCTATGCGATGGCGCGCGACGGCCTGATATTCTCGTTTCTCGGGAAAGCCCATCCGCGCTGGTCCACGCCGTGGGCAGCGGTGCTGATCCAGAGCGTGGTCGCGATCATCATGGTCCTGGTGCTCAGGGATTACGATTCGCTGATAACGTACTTCGTGGTCATCGAGTGGGCCGCGCTGATTTTTGCGGTCGGAGCGGTGTTCGTGCTGCGACGGAAACTGGCGACGGAGCCGCGGCCCTTCCGCACCCCGGGCTATCCGTGGGTGCCGCTGCTGTTCGTGTTGGGCACCATCGTTGGGTTGTCGGCCATCGTGTGGGGACAGATTCAGGTCGGCAACTTTGCGCCGATCTACGGTCTGGGCATTGCGGCGGCAGGATTCCCCGTGCATCACCTGTGGAAACGACTGAAGAGGACGGCGTGAGAAAAGCCATCGTGACGGAGAAGGGGCCGAAGCCGGTTGGTCCGTATGCGCAGGCCATCGCCCTAGGCGATCTCGTCTTCGTGTCCGGACAAGGGCCGATCAATCCGCAGAGCGGACAGCTGGAGCTCGGGGACGCGCGAGCGGAGACGAAGCGCGTGTTCGAGAACATCAAGGCGATTCTGCAGGCGGCGGGCTCGTCACTCGATCAGGTGATGAAGTGCAACGTGTACCTGCGCGACATCAACGATTTCGCCGCGATGAACGAGGTGTACGCAACGTACTTCTCGGCGCCGTTTCCGGCGCGCACCACGATCCAGGCGGGCGCGCTCCCGGGCGGGATCGCCGTCGAGATCGAGTGCATCGCCAAGAAGGCGCCCCCCCGCTAGTGGACGCGCTCGACCTCGACACCCCTGCCCTGTACGTCGACCTCGACGTGCTCGAGCGCAACATCGCGCGGATGCAGCAGCAATGTCGCGCGTGGGGCGTCGCGCTCCGGCCGCACGTGAAGACGCACAAGATTCCTGAGATTGCGCAGCTGCAGCTCGATGCCGGCGCGATCGGGATCACGGTCGCCAAAGTGGGCGAGGCGGAGGTGCTGCCGGGCGACGATGTGCTCGTCGCTTACCCGCTATTGAAAGCGAAGGTGTCGAGACTGAGACAGCTCGCGAAAACACGACGCGTGAAGGTGGCAGTCGATTCGGTGGACGTCGCGCGTGACCTTCCGGGGATCGAGACGGTGGTCGAGATAGACGTTGGCGCGGGCCGCTGTGGCGCGCAGTCGCCCGCACAGGCGGTCGCGATCGCGCAGGCGTGCTCCGATTTCCAGGGGATCTGCTATTGGCCGTCGTGGCTCGACGAGGCAGGCTTCCGGGCGGCGTGCGTGAAGATCGACGCGGTGCTCGAGGCGCTCTCGGCGGCGGGCTTCGAGACGAAGATCGTCTCTGGAGGCTCGACGCCGGGTGCGTCGAAGACGCCCCTGATTCCGCGGACGACCGAGATCCGGCCTGGGACGTACGTCTTCTATGACGCGAGCAGCCTCCAGGCAAACGTCTGCGTCGAGGCGGACTGCGCGCTGCGCGTGCTCACGACCGTCGTCAGCACCGCGGTGCCGGGCCAGTGCGTGATCGACGCCGGGTCCAAGACGTTCTCGAGCGATCAGACGGTCGGTGTCGGCACGTTCGGCCACTTCGTCGGGCGAGCATGGACGATGCGCAAGATGAATGAGGAGCACGGCTACGTCGAAATCGATGGAAAGCCGAGGGTGGGGGACAAGGTCTGGGTGGTGCCGAGTCATGTGTGCGCGACGGTCAACCTGCACGACGAAATCGCGTTCGGCCGCGGCGGGAGAGTGGACGGACGGTGGAAGGTCGCCGCACGCGGGAAAGTTCGGTAGGATTGCGCATGGATCTCGTCACCTTCGGCGAAGCGATGGTGCGGCTGACGCCGCCGGGGCATCAGCGGCTCGAGCAAGCCTCGAGCTTCGACGCGTATGTCGGCGGGAGCGAGCTGAACGTCGCCGT
>JBOHSJ010000186.1:0-46260 GCA_050733035.1 Gemmatimonadales bacterium
GTGCGCACCCCTTGCGGCGCGGACGCGTCGCGGAAGCTGCCACCGCCCTCGAACACGTACGCGAATGCATGGCGCGACGACTCCACGGGAATCGTCTTGCGCACGCGCGGCGGAATCCAGATGTCGAGATAGCGCGGATCGGCCGCGACACCTTCCACCGGTCCAGTCTTCCCCCAGAAGTCACCGGCGACGACGCGCACCCGGGTGCCGTCGTCATCGACGACCTCCGGGATCTCCTTGGCATGAATGTCTTGATAGCGCGGATCGGTCATTTTCAGCGAGCGCGGCAGATTGGCCCACAGCTGAAAGCCGTGCATGCGGCCCTGCGCGTCACCCTTCGGCATCTCCTGGTGCAGAATGCCGCTGCCGGCTGTCATCCATTGGACGTCGCCGGCGCCCATCGTGCCTTTGTTGCCGAGGCTGTCGCCGTGCTGCACACTGCCGCTCAAGACGTACGTGATCGTCTCGATGCCGCGATGCGGATGCCACGGGAAGCCGGGGAGGTAGTCCTCGGGATGCTCGTTGCGAAAATCGTCGAGCAGCAGGAAGGGATCGAAGTCGCTGGTTTTGCCGAACCCGAACGCGCGGCGCAATTTGACGCCGGCACCTTCGAGCGTGAGCTGCGACTGAGAAATCGATTTGACGGCTCGGATTGACATGACACGCACCTCGGGAAGACGCTGGTTACGGGGAGTGTAACCAGATCGTCGTCCTCGAGGTTCCCTAGAACCCCAGCCAATAACTGACTTTCACCAGGAAGATGTTTTCCGCGGGGCCTTGGAAGAGGTCGCCCACGTCGCTGCCGAGATCGATTTGCCCGCGCGGCAGGTCATCGATCTGGCTGGAGCGCGTCCAGACCACGAATAGCGTCGATCCCGGCCGGTACTCCCAGCGGAGCACGGCATTGCCGCGCAGCGAGCGGAACGTAAACGACGGATCCGGGAATCGAAACGTCTCGGCCCCGCTCAGCGTGTCCGTGTCCGCATCGAGCAGAATGGTTGCCGGGTCCTTGGGATCGGACGCCAGGGTTCGGCGGTAGGTCCCAAAATCCCGCTGGTACTCCAGGCGCCGCGACGACCGCGGCGCCGCAAAGATGTTGTAGCGCGTGTAGTCGCCCGAGGCGATGAGCGGCTGCAGGAACAACTCGAGCGTCAACGTCGGGGAGAACGTGACGTTGAGACGCGTGTTCATCGAGACGGAATTCTGCTCGAGATGCGCGAACACGTACCGGGTGCCGAAGAACTGCGTATCGGTCGAGTCGGAATAGGTGTCCACGAACTGAAAGCCGGTGTTCTGCTGTCCGATGGACGGACCCAGCGAAACGGTCACGTTGGAGCGTGGCTTCAGATCGAGCGACAGGCTGACGGACCGGTCGCAGTCGCCCTCCCGGTTGCACCCCTGCTCCCCGTTGAGGCTCGCCACGACCTTCCTGCGCGAGTCGGTGTTCACGTTGACCGAGTAATAGTTGATGCCCGGCCGTCTGACGACGGGTCCCCCGCGCGTGAGGCGGTCGTCGAAGACGTTGGGCCGGCCGATCCAGAAGGCGCTGAGCCACCAATACCCCAGCGTTTGGACCTGACCGAAGAGCTGGAACTGCCGGTCGGTCAGATCACCGTCGAAATTGTATTGTTGCTGCCCGCCGGCAATCAGGAACAGCTGCCGGTACCATTTGGTGGGCTTGGTCCAGATCGGAAAAATGTTCGCGCTCATCCACCAGTAATCAGCGCGCGAGAAGAACGCGATGTCGTTGTTATTGTAGGCCGGCGTCCGGAAGTTCGTGGAGACCTCCCACAGCCAGTGGCCCGACTCTTTGGACATCCTGGCGTACCCTCCCAGTCCGGCCATGCCGGTGCGCGGCGCCCGCGCATCGGCCGTGTCCGAGCGGTCGGGGCGCTGGAAGAAGTGCGCCGAGCCGAATCGGATCCGCCGCATTGCAGCGGTGTCGCCGGCCACGTGCGTTGCGGCCAGCTGCGCCATGAGCCGATAGGTGCGCTTACTCCACCACGAGTCCGTGGCCACACCGAACACCTCGGCATGCTCCGACAGGCGCCTGGCGATGTACGGGTCGTCCAAGTCCCGATACACGGACGTCCCCATCGCGCGCAGCTGCGTCGCGCCGCCGTCCAGATCCTTGGCGACGCGCCCGGCGAAATAGTTCGTGAACGGCTCCACGGCGAACGTCCCGCGCACGCCGAGCGTGTCCTCGGTCGGCGCGCGCTCCCGCCGGGTGACGGCGTCGAGGGCACCGATCGACCAGCCCGTGGGCGTGCGCCCGGTCAGCTTCGCGGCACCGAGAATCGTCGAGTTCTCCGGCATGTCCGCAAACGCGATCGGTGTCACTAAGCCGCTCCGAAACGGCGAGATCTGCGGCGGCCGCCCGATCCGGCGTGTGGCGAGCATCGACAAACTCGACACGTTCGAGCAGAAGAAACAGTTCAGACCACCGAGGCCGAAGTAACCAGCCCCTTCGACGAAGAACGGCCGCTTCTCGTCGAAGAACGTCTCGAACGCGGACAGATTGACGACCGCCGGATCGACCTCGACCTGGCCAAAATCGGGATTCACCGTCGCATTGAGTGTGAGATTCGACGTCACCCGCAGCGTCGCGTCGGCGCCGACGCGGCCATCCACTGCGTGCGGATCGAAAAATGGATCGGTTTCGTCTCCCGGCACGTTGGCGGAGCGGCCCACCACATACGGCAGCACCTCGCCGCGTCCCGGTGGGTGCCGAATCACGAGTCCGTTCAGGTGACCGAAGCGCGGCGGTCCACCGGTTTCCTCGAGCCCCCACCACGCCCATTGCGACAGCTCGTTCAGCCGGTTCTCCTGCCGCCAAATCTGGAGGCCCCACGTCTGTTCCTCGGCGGTGGACGGATAGCGCAGCTGCGAAAACGGAATCCGCATCTCCGCGGTCCAGCCGAGCGAGTCGACGTTGGTCTGCACCTCCCAGACCGGATCCCACGACGGATCGCCGCCTCCCCCGAGGCCGTTGGCGTCCTGCTTCACGCCCGAGGGATTCACCAGAAAAAACAGACGGCCGATATGGTCGTGATAGGTGTCGAAGATGACCTGGAGGTAGTCGGAGCTGAAATCGGCGTCGCGGCGCGCGAGCCGCGTGCGAACGCCGCGCGACCCCGAATCGTCGTACATGCGCGCCCCGACGTAGATCGCCGCGTCGTCGAACGTGAAGCGCACTTCGGTGCGCTGCGTGGCGGGCTGCCCCGCGTTGGGCTGATTTTGCCGGAGTCCCGTCGCCGCGGGAGCCGACTGCCAGATCGGATCGTCCAGGCGGCCGTCGAGCCTGAACTGGCCTTGCAGGGGGACCGCCCGCACGTCGGGCGGGGTCGTGGGATGGATGTTCTGGGCTATTAAGGAAAGCGGCAGCGTGGCGGCTGCGCACAGCACGGCGAGAGAGACGGGTGTTCTCGACATGGCAGTCACGAGGGCTAGGATATCAGGTTGGACGCGCCGCGGCGGGAAAAGGTTGCGGCCCTGACTGGAGCCTTACAATCACTCCAGTTAGATATGTGCCAACGATGACCGCCCCCCCCCCGACTGCCTCCACTGCCCCGACAGTCCCGCCCCACCCGCCGAATCCGCTTCCAGAACGGATCCGGCAGTTGGCGGACCTCACGCAGAATCTGTGGTGGAGCTGGCAGCTCGATGCGCGCGAGCTGTTCCACCGGATCGATCACCGGCTGTGGGAGGACACCAGACACAACGCCGTGCAGTTCGTGCGGCAGGTCACGCCCGACCGCCTCGAGCATCGGGCGAAGGACCCGGGGTTTCTCGAGCTCTATGATCGGGTCATGCGCCGCTTCAGCCTGCTGAAAGCGCGGGACGGCACCTGGTTCGCTGCCCATGAGCCCCAGCTGCTCGACAAATCGATTGCGTACTTTTCCGCGGAATTTGCCCTGCACCGCTCGCTGCCGATCTATTCGGGTGGCTTGGGCGTGCTCGCCGGCGACCATTGCAAGGAAGCGTCCGACCTGGGCGTGCCGCTCGTCGGCGTCGGCCTCTACTACCACGGCGGCTATTTCGATCAGCGGATCAGACTCGACGGCTGGCAGGGGGACTCCGACGATCCAGTCGACCCCACAATGAATCCCGTCGTCCGCGTGAACGGCGCCGCCGATGGGGGCCCGTGCCTCGTTCCGCTCACCGTTTCCGGCCGCGAGGTGCAAGTCGGCGCGTGGCGCGTGATGGTGGGGCGAGTGCCGGTTTACCTGCTCGATACCGATCTCGAGAGCAACCATCCCGCCGATCGCGATCTCACGGCTCGGCTCTACACGAGCGAGCCGGAGTGGCGGCTGCGCCAGGAGTGGGTGCTCGGCGTCGGCGGCGTGCGCGTGCTGCGCGCGCTCGGCATCAACCCCGAGATCTGGCACGCAAACGAAGGGCACGCGGCGTTCATGTACGTCGAGCGCATGCGCGAGCTCACCGCGCAGGACTTGACCCCGTCGCAGGCGAAGGAGCAGATCCGCGCGAGCAGCGTGTTTACTACACACACGCCGGTCCCGGCAGGACACGACGTCTTTACGGCTCAGCAAGTCGAGCAAGTCACAGGACCGTTCTGGAATACAATGGGTATGACGCGCGACCAGTTCATGGCGCTCGGCAAACCGGGCGCCGACGATCCGCGCTACGAAATGACGGTGCTGTCACTGCGGCTCGCCGGACGGGTGAATGGCGTGTCGGCGCGACATCGCGAGGAATCACGGCGCATTTGGCGTTGGGTATGGGGCCACAAGCCCGCCGCCGAAGTCCCCATCGGGCACGTGACCAATGGCGTCCATCTCGGCACCTGGATGGCGCGACCGATCCGGCAGCTGCTCACCGAGTCTTTGGACGAGGACTGGGAGCTGCAGGCGGAACCCGCGGCGGTCGCCGCGGCCGTGCGCAAGCTCGAAGATCACCGCCTGTGGGCCGTGCATGAAAGCCTGCGCCATCTGCTGTTCCATTATGTCCGCGAGGAGGCACGTCACCGTTGGCGGCATTACTGGAAGGACCCGGCGAAACTGGCTGGAGCCGGTGCGCTCCTTTCTCCCAACGTGCTGACGCTTGGCTTCGCACGTCGCTTTGCCACCTACAAGCGCGCCGATCTGCTCTTCCGCGACCCGGAACGGCTCAGGCGCCTCCTCACCAATCCGCGTCACCCCGTCCAAATCATCTTCTCCGGCAAGGCGCACCCGGCCGACGACCCCGGCAAGCGCGTGCTGCAGCGGATCTACCTCGCGGCGCAGGATCCCACGTTCGAGGGACGCATCGCGTTCCTGGAGGACTACGAGCTCCATCTGGCGCAGCGCATGGTCGCCGGGGTGGATGTGTGGATCAATCTGCCGCGCGTGCCGCTCGAGGCGTGCGGCACCAGCGGCATGAAAGCGGCGCTGAATGGCGTGCCGCAACTGGGTACGCTCGACGGCTGGTGGGCGGAGGGCTATGCGCAGGGCGAGAACGGGTGGGCTATTCCGCTGCCGGCCGCGGACGCCGAGGCCGACCCGTCGGACATGGAACACCTGTTCGGAATCCTGGAGAACGAGATCGTGCCGTGCTATTACGATCGCGTCCCTGGCCAGCACTCTGCCGAATGGGTACATATGATGAAAGGCGCGCTGGCGATCGCGATCGAGCGGTTCACCACCCGTCAGATGACCCAAGCATACGTCACGCAGTACTACGTTCCCGCCGCTACTGGAGAAACGCCTCCCGGCGATCCGCCACCGTAGCAGCGTGGGGAGGGGTTCTTTGAAGACGCGCGTTCTCCACCTCACCGCCGAGTTGTGGCCGTACGCCCGCACGGGCGGACTGGGTCAGGCGGTCGCGGGGCTCGCCGACTACCAGGCAGCGACCGGAACGGAGAGCCACGTCGTCCTGCCGCTGTATCGCGAGGCCCGCGCTCACGCCGGCAAGCTCCAGCCCTTTGGCGAGCGCTTCACGGTCGAGAGCGGTGGGCGGCGCGAAGAAGTGCGCTGCTGGCACGAGGTCGGGGACGACTACCCCAAAACGCTGTTCCTCGAGCATGATCCGTCATTCGATCGGCCCGGCATCTACGGCGACTCGCGCGGCGACTACCCCGACAATGCGCACCGTTTCGCGCTGTTCGCATCCGCGGCGATTGAAATCGCGCGGCGGATCGGCGAAGGCAATCTGATCATGCACGCGCATGACTGGCACGCCGCGCTCGTGCCGGTGTTCTTGCGCCGCGTGTATCGCGACGAGCCCGACCTGCAGCGGCTGCCGACCGTCTTGACGGTCCACAACGGCGGCTTCCAGGGCGTCTTCCCGCCGCGTGTGCTGAACGAGGTCGGTCTGCCCAACGACCTGTGGTCACCCGAGCACATGGAGTGGTACGGCCGGCTGAACTACCTGAAGGGCGGGCTGCGGTACGCCGACATGGTCACGACTGTAAGCCCGACGCACGCCGCCGAGCTGCTGTCGGACGTCGGCGGCTTCGGTCTACAGCACAGCTTCCGCCAGCTCGGCGATCGGCTCGTCGGCATTCGCAACGGCATCGACGTCAACACATGGGATCCTGCCAAGGACCCCGACATCCCCACGCGATTCACGGCGCACGATTTGTCGGGGAAATCGCACTGCAAGGCGACGCTGCAGGAGGCGTGGGGATTGCCGCCGCGCCCCGACGTTCCGCTGTTCGGCATGAGCGCCCGTCTCGTCGCACAGAAGGGGCTCGACCAGATCGTGGCGTCGCAGTCGCTGCGGCTGCTCGATGCCCAGTTCATTTTCCTCGGCTCGGGCGAAGCACAGTTCGAGAACGCGCTGCGCGAGCTGGCGGCCCGGTTCCCGGAGCGGATCGCCCTGAATGCGTTCACCGACAAGCTCGAGCATCATCTGCTCGCCGGCGCCGATTTTCTGATGATGCCGTCGCTGTACGAGCCGTGCGGGCTGACGCAGATGCGCGCCCAGCTTTACGGCGCGCTGCCCGTGGCCCGCCGGGTGGGCGGTCTCGCTGATACGATCGAGGACGGCGTGACCGGCATCCTGTACGACGCGTACAGCCCGGAAGCATTCGACCACGCCGTGCAGCGCGCGGTGACGCTCTATCAGGATCGCGCGCGGTTTACCGAGCTGGCAAAGGGCGCGATGCGGAAGGACTTCTCGTGGCGCCAGCCGGCGGAAGCGTACGCCGCGGTGTACCGGCGCGCCGCCGCCGCGCGGGTCGTCCCGCAGCCCACCCCGACCGCCGGTGCCCGCAAGCCGCGCAAGCGACCCTCCACCAGCACCAAGCGTGGAAAAGGCGTGAACGCCCGCTAACACCGCGATGGATTTCGTTTAACATTCTGCGCACCATTGCCGAGGTTGTCGGATGAGCACGCAGCAGAATGGTCTCGTCATCATTCATGGGCATTTCTACCAACCGCCACGCGAGAACCCGTGGACCGGACAGGTCGATGCCGAGGCCAACGCCGCTCCCGATCACGACTGGAACGTCCGCATTACGCGTGAGACCTATCGGCCCCTGGTCTCGGTTTACGAGTACCTGAGCTTCGATTTCGGCCCGACGTTGCTCGACTGGATGGAGCGGGAAGCCCGCGACGTTCACGACGCCGTGATTCGCGCCGACCGCGCGAGCGTGAGACGTCTCGGCCATGGCAACGCGCTCGCCATGCCGTTCCATCACATCATCCTGCCGCTCGCCAGCCGGCGCGACAAAGAGACCGAGGTTCGCTGGGGAATTGCCGATTTCCAGCGCCGCTTCGGCCGCGACCCCGTAGGCTTGTGGCTGCCGGAAACCGCGGTAGACCGCGAGACGCTCGACGTCATTGCCGCCGCCGGGATTGCCTTCACAGTGCTCGCGCCACATCAGGTGTCGCGCCCGCCGGAGCGTGGGCTGCCCGGGAGGATTGCGCTGGACAACGGCCGATCCATCGCCGTCTTCGCCTACAACGGCGGGCTGTCGCACGCCGTGGCGTTTGGCGGACTGCCGATCGACCCGAATCGCTTCACCGCCGTGCTGCGCGCCACGCCGCCGGGCGCGATCGCGGCCCTCGCGGTGGATGGCGAAACCTTCGGCCACCACCACAAGGGCGCCGACGACGGGCTCGCGACCGTTCTCGACCGGCTGCTACGCTCTGACCACGTGCAGCTGACGAATTTTGCCGCGGCGCTCGCCGCCCATGCGCCGGCTCAGACCGTCAATCTCGTCGAGCCCACCTCCTGGAGCTGCTCGCACGGCATCGAGCGCTGGCGCTCGGCCTGCGGCTGCCGGATGCACTTTGAGGTGGAGTCGCAGCAGGACTGGCGCGCGCCACTGTACGCTGCGGTTGCCTGGCTCGCTGGAGAGATTCATGCGATCTATGCGCGCGAGGGCCGCGATCTGCCCGGAGGGCCGTGGGGATTTCGGGATGCCGCCGGTGCCATCGGACCCGTCAACGGAGACGAGAATGCCGCCCGGCTCGTGGAGATGGAACGCGGCGTCCTGCGCGCCATGACCTCCTGCGGTTGGTTCTTCGACGACATCGCGGGGATCGAGGGGCGTCAGGTGCTGCGCTACGCGGCGCACGCCATGACACTCGCCGGGCCGGAGAGCGGCCGGCTCGAAGCCGGGTTCATAGAGAAGCTGGGGAAAGCCCGCAGCAACGATCCGCACGCGGGAACCGCCGCCGATGTCTTCCGTCAGACGCTGCAACCGGCGTCCTCTTGAAGCAACCGCTGCGGTTTGTCTTCGGCCTCCACTTGCATCAGCCGGTGGGGAATTTCGATCACGTCATGGCCGATCACGTGCGCGACGTGTACCGGCCAATCGTCGAGCGCGCCACGGCGGCCGGGTTCTTCCCGCTCACGCTCCACGTCTCGGGCCCGCTGCTCGAATGGCTCGAGCACCACGACACACCCTGGCTGGACATGATCGGCAAGCTGGCTGCCGATGGCCGGTTGGAGCTGCTGCTTGCGGGCTTTGACGAGCCGATCCTCGCGTCGCTGCCCCGGCCGGATCGGCTCGAGCAAATCGGCCGCATGCGCGACCACTTGAAGCGGCGCTTTGGTGTTCAGGCGACCGGTCTATGGCTCACAGAGCGCGTCTGGCAGCCGGAGCTGGCAGCCGATTTGGCGGAGGCGGGCGTCGAGTACGCGCTCGTGGACGACCGCCACTTCCTCGTCAGCGGCTTCCGCGCCGACGAGCTCCACCGCCCGCACCACACGGAGTCGGATGGGCGCCGAGTGGGCTTGCTCGCGATCGACGAGCGGCTCCGCTACCTCATTCCCTTCCGGCCGCCAGAAGAGACCGCGACGTACCTGCGGCAACTCCGCTCGTACGGCCACCGTCTCGCCGTGCTCGCCGATGACGGCGAAAAGTTCGGCGGTTGGCCCGGGACGAAGGACTGGGTCTACGGCTCTGGGTGGCTGGACACGTTCCTCGAGACCATGGAGCGCCTCAGAGCGGAGGGTGAAATCAAGCTCTCCACCGGCCAGGAGGCCTTCCGCGAGGTCTCGTCAGGCGGTCTGGCCTACCTTGGGACCGCGTCCTATCGGGAGATGGAAAAGTGGTCGCTGCCGCCCACCGCCCAACGCGAGCTCACGCGGCTCGAGGAGGAGCTGGGACCCAAGAACCTCGCGGCGTCGGCATCGTTCGTCCGTGGAGGACACTGGCACCATTTCCTGGTCAAGTACCCTGAGTCGAACCGCATGCATAAGGCGATGCTCGCACTCTCCACTCTGTCCCGTCGCCGCGGTGATCCGCCGGCAGCACGGCGGGCGATTGGGCGTGCCCAGTGTAACGACGCCTACTGGCATGGCGTATTCGGCGGCCTCTACCTGCCCCACCTGCGCAACGCGATCTGGCGGCAGCTCGCCATCGCTGAGCGGGTGCTCCGCCAGGGCGAATCGCTCGCTTGCGAAGAGCTGGATCTCGACTACGACGGTTTCCCCGAGCTGTGGGTGCATTCCTCGGAGTTCTCGGCGGTGATCAGTCCGCACCGTGGGGGCGCCGTCGAGATGCTGACGCGGTTCAGCGATCTCACGAATCTCGCCGATGTTTTGACACGACGGAGGGAATCGTATCACGAGATTACCAAGCCTGCGGATCAGGACCACGGCGATGGCACAGGTGGGACAGCGAGCATACACGACATCGAGCGCGCGTCCCGGCTCACCGCGCTGCCGCCCGTAGACGCCGAGCCCCGCGCAATTTTCGTCGAGCGATTGCTGGATGCGCACCTTTCGGACACCGACTACGCGAGCGCGAACTACAAGCCGGTTCGATCGTGGGCCATGGTGCCGATGAGCGCTCGCGTCTCGGTGGATGGTGCGTCGGTGACGGTCGTGTTGCAGGGCCACGATCTCGAGAAGCGATTGACATTCGACGCGGCGGGATGTCTCCAGGCCGCCTACAAATGGCATGCAGCGGCAGCGCACGCCAATGCGCTGTTCGCGCCTGAGCTTTCGCTCGCCCGCGAAGTCCCGCTGCGCGTTCAGCCTGAGGCTGAGGTGTGGCGGTCCAAGATCACCACGGTCGCGCGCAGTGAGCGCGGATTCGAAGAAACCGTCCAGGGCACCTCGGTCACTCCCCGCTGGCCCGCCAGCCTCGGCGGAGGGACGTTGGAACTCGGCATACAAGGATGATACGATGAGCGCAATTTCCAAGACGATCCTGGTGGCGATCTTCCTGATCACTGGATGCGGACGCGCCAAGCCGCAGAACGCGGGAGGTCAAGCGGTGACGGATGCGCCGAAGACGATCGAAGCCGTGCTCGCGGCTCACAACGATTCGCTCATGGCGGTGCCGGGCGTGCTCGCCACCGCCATCGGACGGTGTAATGGCGCGCCCTGCATCAAAATCCTGGTGAGTCGTGTGACCGACGACGTGCAGCGCCGCGTTCCGCGCCAACTGGAGGGCTTCCCCGTCCAGGTTGACGTGAGCGGGCCGATCGTCCCGCGTTAGTCGGCGGAAGCGAGCCGGGAGAAGCGGCGGTCCGATTTCGGGAGGTCCACTCCCATCGCCGCGCCGGTGATCACACCCAGCGCCAGCGCCGACCAGACCAGCGACATCATGAGCGGGTGAAACGGCTGCACCGCCGGCGCGGACGGCAACGCGGTCGCTACGATTCCCGCCAGGACCGACGCAATCGCCACCCACTGATACGAATGCAGACCGCCGATGATCGGCGTTTGCGGCTCGGCGCGAAACGACTCCTCCACGAAGCGGGCGCAGCCGCCCAGAATCAGATAGCTGCCCACCAATAACGCGTCCGGCGCGCCGATCAGGCGCAAGCGCAGCAGTACTAGCCCGAGCACGACGTTGCCCGCGATGGAGTAGAGCGGCGTGGCGTGGATCGGAACGCCGGCGAGATCGGCCAGTTGCGTCACGCGCGAGCGACGGTGGACGTAGCGGATGCCGGTTTCCTCGGGAGCGGGGCCACCGTGGCAGCAGCCCTGCACCAGGCAGCGCAGCCGGCCCAGGATCTGAATCCACGGCGCGGCCACGGCGAATGCGCCGAGCAGCGGCAGCACCGGCACACCCGCCAGCCGGGAAGTGACGGCGCCAAACACGCCACCCAGCACTCCCCCGTACCAACCGAACGGCCGCAACAGTCGCGAAGAGCCCTCCAACCACTGCGCCCAAATCGCCGACCCCACGAGAATGCAGACGCCGACCCAGACGACGGCCGCGACCGCCTGGGGACCCGCCGCGCTCCCGGCCACGAGAATGCCGGCCGTCGCGGCGGCGGCCGCAAACACGCCGTGGTTGATCACTCGGACCGACCCGAAGCGCCATTCCTTCCAGGAATTCGCGAGCCGTTGGACAGCGCCACGGATCCGCGACCATGTCGTCTCATAGCGGCTCAGCAGCGGATACAACGCGATCGCAGCCAGCACGTCGATGACGGTATGCATGCCGGTCGTGATGCAGCTGAGCGTGATCAGCGCTGCCCAAGTCCAGCCGATCCATCTCCAGGCGAGCCGCGCCGTCGCACGGGAATTCGCCACCCAGCCGTCGGCCGCGAGTAACGTCCACAACACGTGGAACGCCGGAAACGCGGCGACGCCGTGTGAGTGGCGCTGTTCCCACGCGAGCAGCCGGCCCCAGAGGCCGGAGGGCTCGAACGGCCGATTGATGGCGACCACCGGAATCACGATCCACAGGACGGTAATGACGACGGTGGCGAGCGCACTCTGGATGGCGAAGCGGCGCAGCGCATGGCGTGTCCGGAGCAGCAGCGCCGTCAGCGGAATGAAGAGATAGGCGCTCATGTACAACAGCTCGGTCCACTGGAGCACCGGCCAGCCCCGCTCGAACGACAGCTGCGTGCCAAATGCATCGCGCGGGCGGCCGAACGACTGAATACCGTAATAAACGAGGAGCCACGGCAGAAACACCCAGAGGAACACAGCGACCCGGTCGGCGGCGCATGGCGCGTCGTTTGTCGCGCGTGGCAACGAAAGAACCGGCGGGACCAGTGCCGCGGGACCGAAACGCCGCGCGAGATCGTGGCGTTCGTAGCCGTACACGAGAGCGGCGGCGCCGAGCGCAACCGTCGGGGTGATGAGCCAGAGCCCGGATGCCGAACCCATCGCCAGCGCCACGCCCGCGCACATCGCGACGAATCCGAGATACATCGGATTGCGAAGCCAGCGATAGATGCCGCTGCGCACGAACAGCCGGGGTGGGAATGGATTCATCGGCAGCCCGCGGCCTCGCACGATCAACTCGTATGCCCCCGCCGAGCCGAGCAGCAAGCCAAGGACCACCAGACTCCACCCAAGGACAGGCGCTCGGACAGCGGGCAGTCGAACCACGTCGGCGGTCGCTCGCGCCCACACGGCGAGCCCCGCGGGCAGGCCGACCAGAAAGAGCGCACCGTACGCGAGCTTTACCACAGGACCTCTTCGTGAATCGCCCACCCCTCGTCGACCGGGCCGGCGCCGTTCACCAGCGTCGCGCGAGAGACGCGCTTGTGCTCGCGCACGGCCGCGAGCGTCCCAGCGAGCCGGCGGGCGAGCTTGGGAAGAGGCGCGCCGATTGTGGCCAGGAGCGGTTGATCGCGGATCGGGCGGCTCTCGTGGAAGACGAGCCGGTGTGCGCCGTCGAGATCGCCGTCGAGCCACGTCCATTGCCGCGGCTCGGCGTCCCCTCCCGTCCACGCGATCCAGACGAGCGCGTGGCGCGGCGACAGGTAACGTCCCCAGCGCAACGCGCCTCCGCGAAACGGCAGCTTTGCCGGGGGGATCGTGAGCACGAGCTGTTCGAGGTAGCCGAGGCCGTGGAACGTCGTGTCGCCGATGCGCACGCGCGCAACTGCCCGAGGCATGTGGCACGTCCATCGAATGGCACCGCTGGGTCCGTCCGCGAGGCACGACTCGATCGGGTCGGCGTCGCGGCACCATGTGGCGTCGGCGCTGAGCGCCTCGTTGCGCCACGTGGCGAGATCCGTTTCGAGCCGCGGCAGCGCGACGCCGCGGACCGTGGAGCTCGTGTGCGGCGAATCGCCGAAGATGAGCGTCGCGCCGTAACCGGCGCGCAGTGGTCCCCAGCGAAGTCGTGCTGCGTATACAATCGCCCCCGCTCCGTCACCCTGAGCGGTGACGACGTCACCGTACCACTTCTCAAGGAGGAACACCGAGGCGAAGCTGAGCTTGCCTCCGTCCGAGCGCAAGCATAGGCTCCTGACCTTATGCAAGACTTGGCTTCGCAGCTGGCCGAGGTGGGCCGTCAGTGCTACGCACGGGGGTGGGTCCTCGGCACCAGCGGCAACTTCAGCGCGGTCGCGCGCCGGAATCCCCTCACGCTCGCCATCACGACCAGCGGCGTGGACAAGGGACTGCTCGAGCCAAGTCAGATCGTCGAGATCGACGCGCAGGGACGCGTCGTGCGGGGCTCGGGCAAGCCGTCGGCCGAGGCGACGTTACACCTGGCGATCGTGCGCGCGCGAGGCCTGGAAGCCGGCGCGGTGTTGCATACGCATTCGATTTGGAGCACGATTCTATCGGAGGCGGCGAGCGATGCCGCGGGTGGACTCGCCATCGAAGGCTACGAGATGTTGAAGGGTCTGGACGGTGTCCGAACCCACGAGCGCCGCGAGTGGCTGCCGGTCGTCGAGAACACCCAGGATTGGTCCGCCGCGGCTCCGGGCATCGAGGCCAGGTTGCGCGAGCACGCCGACGTGCATGGCTTTCTGATCCGGCGGCACGGCCTGTACACCTGGGGCCGCGATCTGGTCGAGGCCAAGCGGCAACTGGAGATTCTCGAGTTTCTGTTTGAGGTGATGGGACGAAAGCGAGGCATGACATGGCAACCGTGAGAATTCCGTCCGAACAGCGGACGTTGACCGATCAGCGCGAAGTGACCGAGTACCTCTCCAAGCTGGGCATCGATTACGAGCGCTGGCCGCTGGCGCAGCGCGCCGCGGCGAACGCGCCGCCGGATGCGGTGCTGGCGGCGTACGCGCCCGAAATCGAAAAGCTCAAGGCTCGCGGCGGCTACGTCACCGCGGACGTCATCGACGTTACGGAGGCGACGCCCGGACTCGAAACGATGCTCGCCAAGTTCAGCACCGAGCATTGGCACGATGAAGATGAGGTCCGGTTCATCATTCGCGGGCGTGGCCTGTTTCACATTCACCCGCGCGAGGGCGAGGGTCCCGTGATCGCGATCGAAGTCGAGGCCGGCGATCTGATTCGCGTGCCGCGCGGGACTTGGCACTGGTTCGATCTCTGCGCCGACCGCGACATCCGCGCGATCCGGCTGTTCCAGGACAAGGCGGGGTGGACGCCGCATTACACCAACAGCGGCACCGATAAGGGCCTCCAACCGCTGTGCATGGGGCCGACGTACATCCCACTCCGCACCTGAACGAGATCCGCGTCATCCTGCTGGACATCGAGGGAACGACCACGCCCATCGAGTTCGTCCATCAGGTGTTGTTCCCCTACGCGCGCGCGCACATTCACGAGCATCTCGACGCACACGACATCGCGGTGCTGCGCGCCGAGTACCGCGCCGAACCGGCCGATGCCGGCCTGCCGGCCTGGGACCGTGCTGATGACGCAGAGTCCGCCGAGGCCTACGTCTACTGGCTGATGGATCGCGACCGCAAATCGACGGGGTTAAAGGCGCTCCAGGGTCGCATCTGGGAAGCCGGCTACCGCGCCGGGGAGCTCAAGGGAAAAGGCGAGGTGTATCCCGATGTGCGGCCCGCCCTCATGCGCTGGAAACAGGCGGGGAAAGCCATCGCCATCTTTTCGTCGGGCAGCGTTCAGGCGCAGCGCAATCTGTTCGCCAACACGACCGACGGCGATCTCTCGCCTTTTCTCTCGGCCTATTTCGACACGACGACGGGGCCAAAGCGCGCAGCGGGGAGCTACGGCAAGATCGCCGCGGCGCTGCGCCACCCTCCGGGCGACGTGCTGTTCATCTCCGACGTCACCGCTGAGCTCGATGCCGCCCGCCAGGCGGGCATGCGAACCACGCTGTGCGTGCGAGACGGCCGCACCGGCACTGCCGCGACCGACCATCCTCGCATTCGGTCCTTCGACGAGGTAGCGTAGCGGCCATGACGATCCTCGTTGTCGCCGGTCTCGCCATCATCGCCTGGGCGGTGTTCACCTACAACCGGCTCATCCGCCTGCGCCAGCTGGGCGACAACGCGTGGGCCGACATCGACGTCCAGTTGAAGCGCCGTCACGACCTGATTCCGTCGGTGGTCGCCGTCGTGCAGGGCCACGCCGGCTACGAGCGCAGCACGCTCGAAGCGCTGGTGGCGGCGCGGGGGCGGGCCATGCAGGCGACCGACCGCGGACCCGCCACGCGCGCGCGCGAGGAAGATCCCCTCGGCGGCGCACTGCAGCGCGTCGTCGCGGTCGCCGAGGCGTACCCGGAGCTCAAAGCGGCGGCGAGCTTCGCCGGCTTGCAGCGCACGCTGACCGACGTCGAGGATCATCTCCAGAACGCGCGCCGCTACTACAACGCCGTCGTGCGCGACTTCAATACCGCCATCGCGCAATTCCCATCCGGGATGGTGGCGGGCGTGATGCGGCTCCGGCCGCGTGAGTTCTTCGGGCTCGACGATCCCTCCGAGCGCGCGGTCCCCAAGGTCGCGCCGGCGGTGCTGCTGCTGATCTCCCTTTCGGCAACGTCACTCCACGCCCAGCAAAAATCCTATTGGATCGAGCGCTTCGACGCGCGCATTGCCGTCAATCGCGATGCCAGCATCGACGTCACCGAAACGATTACCGCGCACTTCGTTGGATCGTGGAACGGGCTGTATCGCATGATTCCCGTGGAGTACCGCACCGCGCAGGGATTGAACTGGAGCCTCGGCCTGCGGCTCGTCAGCGTGCAGGACGACGCCGGCACCAGTCTCCGCACCGAAACGAGTCGCGAGCGCCACTACGTGAAGTACAAGGTCTGGATCCCGGGAGCCGCCAACGCGAATCGCACCATCGTACTGCGCTACCGGGCGACCAACGGGCTGCGCTTTTTCGACGAGCACGACGAGCTGTACTGGAATGTCACCGGCGACGAGTGGGCGGTCCCGATCAAGTCGGCGACGGCGGAGATCGTGCTGCCGCCCCGCTCGCCGGGAGTGCGCGCGATCGCGTTCAACGGCGTGTACGGCTCGACGGCCCGGGACGCGAAGGTCGACATCCGGGGCAACGTCGTACGCATCACGATGCCCCATCCGCTGTCGTATCACGAAGGGCTGACGGCAGTCGTGGGGTGGGACAAGGGCGTGGTGACCGAGCCCTCGACTGCGGACCGTGTGGTCGCGGTGTTGCGGAGCAACTGGCCGCTGCTCATCCCGATCCCGGTGTTTCTGCTGGTGTTGGCTATATGGCGACGCTCGGGCAGGGATCCACGTCGCCGGCCGATTGCGGTTCAGTACGAGCCGCCGGCCGGGATGACGCCTGCCGAAGCGGGCACGCTGCTCGACAACAGCGCTGACATGCGCGACATCACTGCGACGCTGGTGGATCTGGCTGTCCGCGGACACATGCGCATCGAGGAGCGCCAGAACCCCAAGCTCTTTGGGTTGTTCGGAGGCGGCACCGAGTACACCCTGCATCGCCTCGCGGAGAACGAGAGTCTTGCACCTCACGAGACGCGCGTGTTTAAGGGCGTCTTTGACGGACGGGGCGACGACGTCGAGCTCGACGAGCTCAAGGATGAGTTCTACACGGAGCTTCCACCGATTCGCGCCGCGATCTACGACCGATTGAAGGAGCAGGGCTATTATCGCAACCGCCCCGACAAGGTGAAGCAAACGTGGACGGGGATCGCGATCGGCCTGGGGCTCCTGATCGGTGTCGGCGGGAGCGTTCTGGCCTCGCTGTTTCAGCTCACGCCGGTTTCCTTCATCATCGCCGGGATCGTCGTCGGAATCTTCATGCTCGTGTTCGCCCAGATCATGCCCGCACGAACCGAATCGGGAGCGCGCGCGCTCGAGCACGTACTCGGATTCGAGGAGTTTCTGCGCCGAGTGGAGAGCGAGAATCTGAAACGCATCATCATCGGGCATCCCGAGCTGTTTGACAAATACCTGCCCTTCGCGATGGCGTTCGGCGTGGAGCGCCAGTTCGCAAAGGCGTTCGCCGGGATCTACACCGAGCCGCCGCAGTGGTACGTCGGCCCGAGCATGATGAATTTCAACGTGTCGCACTTCTCGAGCAGCATGTCGCATCTGTCGAGCGCGGCGAGCACCACGATGACTTCGTCACCGCGCAGCTCGAGCGGCTCCGGTTTCGGCGGCAGCGGCGGTGGCGGTGGCGGAAGCTCGGGCGGCGGTGGTGGAGGCGGCGGCGGCGGAGCGTTCTAGAGGTACTTCAGCCACCAGTCGCGGCGGCGCGCCTTGAGATCGGCGTACCAGCGGCACGGGACGTACAGCATCACAATTGCAATCGCCCAGACGAGATACAGCAGTCCCAGGCTCCACGGGTAGCCATCGGGCGGTGGTGGATTGCCCATCGGATGGTTCGTGAACAGCCACCAACTCGCGTCCGGCGAACGGACCTTCGACACTACAACCGCGAGCGCGTGAATGAGCGGGATGTGCAACAGGTAATAGAAGAACGGGACGCGTCCGAATACGCTCACCCAGGCCGCAACCTTGCCGCGCGCGCGATCGAGCAGCGGAATCAACGCGATCGTGGGGCCGAGCGTCATGAGCAGGAAGCTGAGCGACGCCGGATACTTGGTCGTGTTCAAGAATGAGAGGACCGCCGGCATCCGCCCCGTCGTGCTCCAGGGCTGCGGATCGCCGTAGAGATTGAATCCCCGCAGCACGAGAAACAGCGCGATCGCGCCCACTCCGATCCGCGCGCACAGGCGATTCCGCCGCGCCGGTTCCAGCATGAGGATTGCTCCGAAGCCGTATCCCGCCGCCATGACGCCGATCCACGGAATGATCGAGTACAGCACGATCAGCGGCGTGCCGTTCAGCGGTCCGTTGAAGAACCCGATGTACAACACCTTCCAGGACTCGCCGAGCGGCAGCACCTGCATGAGCGGGCCCATGATCCCGTTGTGGAGGACGATGATCGCGATGCCGACGATGCCGACGGTGCGCGGCCGCATCTTCACCAGGCCCGACATGATGATCATGCACCAGCCGATCACCCAGATGACGCCGGCGAGCATGTAATTGGCAAAGTCGAAGTTGAAGGTCCACGCCACGCGAATCACCGTCAGCTCGAGCAGCACCAGCCACCCGCCGCGCACGAGCAGGAACCGCGAGAGATCGGTGTGTTTGCGGCCGTAGAAGAGCGCGCTGGTACCGGCGAGGAAGATGAACGCCGGCGCGACGACGTGGGTGATCCAGCGGGTAAAGAAAACCCCCACCGTGGGACCGCCGGCGGGGACGCCCGCATAGACGCGCACGTGGTCGATCGCCATCAGGATCATGACCGCCCCGCGGATCAGGTCGATCGATGCGATCCGCGAAGGCGAGACGGTTGGGGCTGCGGCGCTAGAAGTGGAACGCGGTGCACTCATGGCGCGGAAAAGATTCACCCGGAAAGCAGCGCCGGCAACCGCCCGAATGCCGGCTTAACAATCCGCGCCATGGCGGGGTCCGTTACGTCTCGGGCATTTGTGAAGTCTGAACAATCCTGGGATGTTGTACGTTCAGGAACCAGACTCTTACGGCCGACCAACCGTGCCAAACCGGGGGGAGAGGGGTAATTCTAGGACATGAACAACACTGCTCGCATCACGCTGCTGCTCGGCGCACTGAGTTTCATCGCGCTTCCCGCATCGGCGCAGTATTTCGGCCGCAACGCCGTGCAGTACGAGAACTTCCACTTCAAGATCCTGAGAACCCAGCACTTCGACGTCTACTTCTATGATAAGGAAGCAGCGTCAGCCGCCGAGGCCGCGCGCATGGCGGAGCGCTGGTATACCAGGCTCTCGACCATACTGCGCCATCAGCTCAGCAGCCGGCAGCCCCTCATTCTCTATTCCGATCACCCGGACTTCGAGCAGACGAACGTACTCGGCGAGCAGCCGGGCGAAGGCACGGGTGGTGTTACGGAGAGCCTGAAGCGGCGCATCATCCTGCCCATGGGCGCGTCGCTCGCCGAGACCGACCACGTCGTCGGTCACGAGCTGGTCCACGCGTTTCAGTATGACATCACGGGGGTGGGCCGCGGCTCGCTGGCGACCGGGTTGAACCGCGTGCCCCTGTGGTTCATCGAAGGGATGGCAGAGTATCTGTCGATCGGCAACGTGGACCCCAACACCACGATGTGGATGCGGGATGCGGTGCGGCGCGGCGAGCTGCCCAAGTTCCGTCAGCTCGACAGCTTCAAGTACTTCCCGTATCGCTGGGGCCAGTCGTTCTGGGCCTACATGGGCGGCACATACGGCGACGACATCGTCGGCGCGCTGCTGCGCGCGGCGGGCCGGACCGGCAACGTTCAGGCGTCACTCGAGCAGATGACGCACCGGCCGGTGGACAGCCTGTTTGCGGACTGGCATCGCGCGCTCACCTCCGGCGCCCAACTGGTCGCGGCGGCGACGGGTGTCGAGCTGCCGGCGGACAAGGCGCGGGTGCAACGCGAGCGGTTGACGCCGGTCTTGACGTCGGGCGCGCGCCTGCTGGTGAGCCCGGGCAAGGAGCAGCACTACAACCTCGCGCCGGCGCTGAGTCCTGACGGCCGCCGCATGGTCTACTACTCGGATGCGGGACTCTTCTCCATCGACATCTACCTCGCCAACGCGGAGAACGGACACACCATCCGCAAGCTCGTGTCCTCAACGCGCGATCCGCACCTCGAGAGCATGCAGTTCATCAACTCGGCGGGCGCGTGGGACGCGACCGGCACACGCTTCGTGTTCGGCGCCATCGTGACCGGCCACCCGGCGCTGCGCATCGTCAAAGGCGACAACGGCGACCTGGTGAAGCAGATCAAGTTCCCCTCGCTCGGCGAGATCTTCAACCCGACCTGGTCGCCCGACGGGAAGCAGATCGCGTTCAGCGCGCAGGTCGGAGGGCTCACCGATCTCTTTGTGTACGATCTCGACACCGGCCAGCTGCAGCGCCTGACGGACGACGCGTACGCCGATCTCGAGCCGGCCTGGTCACCCGACGGCACGCAGATCGCGTTCGTCACCGATCGCTTCGGGACGTCGCTCGACGCGCTGTCGTTCGGCGACTATCAGCTGGCGCTGATCGACGCGCGGCGCGGCGGCCAGATTACACGGCTGCCGACGCTGTCCGGCGCGAAGCACATCAACCCGCAGTGGAGCCCGGACGGCCGGAGTCTCTACTTCATCGGGGATCCCGGCGGCATCAGCAACGTCTACCGGCTGTCCCTCGCGGACGGTGCCCTCGCGCAGGTCACGAATGTATTCACCGGCGTCAGCGGCATCACCGCCTTGAGCCCGGCGCTCAGCGTCGCCCAGAACGCGCCGCGCGCGGTGTTCAGCGTCTATACGGGCGGCGGGTACGCGATTCAGGCGATCGACGACATTCAGACGCTGGCCGGCGGTCCGGTGAAAGCGCTCCCGCCTGCTGCGGCCGCGCTGCCGCCGCTCGACCGCGAAGCAGTGGGGACCGGGATTACCGCGGTGATCAACGATCCGAATGCGGGCCTGCCGCAACAGGGATCGGTCGATCTGGCGAGCGCGGTCAAGGCATATCATCCGAAGCTGTCGCTCGACTTCATCGCGCAGCCCAATCTCGCGATCGCGGCCGACCGCTTCGGGACCTACGTCGGCGGCGGAATCACGCTGTACTGGAGCGACATGCTCGGCGATCACAACCTCGTGACGATGGCCCAGGTCAACGGCCGGATCGAGGATTTCGCCGCGTTGCTCGCGTACGGCAATCGCAAGTCGCGCCTGAACTGGATGGTGGGCGTGCAGCAGGTTCCGTACATCACGGGCGCGTTCGGCCAGGGCTTCGACTCGACGGGGGCCTTCGTCCAACAAGTGGAGCGCTTGAAGCAGACGAATCGCGAGCTGAGCGGCATCGTGGCCTATCCGTTCAACCGTTCGCGGCGCATCGAGGCCTCGGTCGGCGTCAGCCAGATCTCGTTCGCGCACGAGCTGCGGACAACGACTTTCGATCCGTTCAGCGGCGCCGTGATCGACGACCGGACGGAGGACCTTCCGGCCCCGGGCTCGCTCACGCTGTTCTCCAGCACGGCGGCGCTGGTGCACGACAACTCGTTCTTCGGCGCCACGGGGCCGATTCTCGGCGACCGGTGGCGGCTCGAGGCCGACCCTACGTTCGGAACCCTGCAGTTCGTGACCGCGATCGTCGACTACCGGAAGTACGTGATGCCGGTGCGGCCGTTCACGCTGGCGGGCCGCATCCTGCACGTGGGCCGCTACGGCCGCGACGCCGAAGACCCCCGCATGTACCCGCTGTTCATCGGGTACTCGAGCATGGTACGCGGCTACGACATCGGCAGCTTCGACGCGAGCGAGTGCGGCTCCGACCCGAACGTCTGTCCCGCGTTCGACCAGCTGATCGGTAGCCGACTGCTGGTCGGCAACGTCGAGCTGCGGTTTCCGCCGTTCGGGTTGTTGGGGCTGGGCGGCGGCTATTACGGCGTGCTGCCGGTGGACGCCGGAATCTTCTACGACGCCGGCGTCGCGTGGACGGACGCCGACGGTCCCAAGATTTTTGGGGACAATAGCCCGGGCGCGCGCAAGATCGTCAGGAGCGCGGGGATTTCATTCCGCATGAACCTGTTCGGTTATGCGATCGGCCAGATGGACGTCGTGCATCCCTTCGACCGGCCGCAGAAGGATTGGATGTTGCGGTTCAGCCTGACGCAGGGGTTCTAGAAGCAAGTTCTGGAGGATGGTGGAGGATGGTGAAGGTGTACCTCCACCATCCTCCACCAACCTCGACAACCCGTCACCAACGCATCTAACGCACCGGCAGGCCGCTCGGCACCGACGCAGGCGCGATGCCGGAGATATCGCGTGCCGCCGGATCGGTGAGCGACTTCAAGAACGCCACCAGCTCGGCGATTTCCGTGTCGGTCAGCCGCAGTGGTTCACGCAGCCTGAAATCGAGCGTCTGCAGCACGGTGTCGATGGTCGCCGCGTCGCCGTGGTACTGATCCTGAAACGCAGGTGGCAGCGTCGCCGGATCGAACTCGCGCAACGACTTCGGCACGTCGTTATAGTGCCGGACCGCGGCCTCGAGCGTCGCGAACGTGCCATCGTGGAAATAGGGAGCGGTGAGCTCCACGTTGCGGAGCGGCGGTATCCGGAAGGCGAACGCGTAGAACTCCTGATTCTGCAGGGCGCCACGGCCGAGATCGAGCGGCGCACCCCTTCCAACGCCCGGGCCGAGCTGGGGCACTCCGCTATTGGCGAACGACTGTCCACCGAGCAACGCCCCGTTGTGACAGCTGGCGCACCGCGCGGTCGTGAAGAACAGCAACCCCCCGCGCTTTTCCTCCACCGTCAGCGCATTGTCGTCGCGCCGCAGATAGCGATCGAATGGGGTGTTCGTCTTCATCAAGGCGTCCATCTGAAACGCGGCGATGGCGCGCGCCGCGTGGGAAAAGCTGAGACTCGCCGGCGGCGTACCGGGGAACGCGTCCCGGAACAGCGTGACGTAGGCCGGAATCGCAAGCAGCCGGGCCATCACGGCCTGCCAGGTCTGAGTCGACTGATTGTCGCCGAATTGCGCGAGCTCGTTGGGATTGCCGAACACGTCCACGTCACCCGAGTCCCCGCGCATTTCCTGCCGATTCAAGACCGGCAACATGGCCTGCGCGGCGAGCACGTTCGGCAGGTCCGGAGGCAAGATGACGCCCGGGTCGGAACCGAAGCGCGTCAGGCGGCCGTCCCAGAAGACGTAGAACAGACCGATGCCGCTGTTCAACAGCGACGGAGCGTTGCGCGGCACGAAGCGGCGCCCCGGCCCCAGCGTGCGCGCGGCGCCGACGCCCGTCCCACCGGTTCCGATCGCGAGCGGCAGGCCGTCGGTCGCATGCAACGACGGTTCATGGCAGGTCGCGCACGCGATGTCGCGATTGCCGCTGAGAATCTTGTCGAACATCAGGGCCCGGCCGAGCGCGACGAGCGCGGGCGGTTGCGGATCCACCGCGCCAATTGGCACCGCACCCCACTGGCCGATGCTGCTCCGCAGCTGCGCGTCGAGCGATCCCGGGAGATTGTCGGGCGGCGTCACTTCGTCGCACGCGGCCACCGCGACCAGGGCCGCGACGCCGAGCGCTCGCACAGAACGAGTCATCATCACATCTCCTTGCCCCTCAGCGGAGCGGCAATGACACCGAAAGCTGATGCGTCGATGTGTTCACATCGGTCAGATTCAACGGGCCGGTCGGCGCCGCGAGAATCGTCCCGCCGGCGAGTGCGACGTCGCGGAAGCCGGCAATAAACCCACCGAACCCTCCGGGACGTCCGGCGCCCTTCGTGACGCGGCCGCTGTAACGGATCTCGATCTCCGGGAAGCGGAGGCTGAACCCCCAGGTCGGCGTGTACTCGAGCCACCGGGTCCGCACCGCTCTCTGTAAGAGTGTGACGTTGTCCACCTGGCGCAGACGGTAATCAATGCTGCGCGTCATCAATCCGAGCTGCAGCGTGACGCTCTGGCCTTCACCCTCGAGCCGGAACTGGCGACCGACGCCGATGCGTACCAGCGCGTTGGAGAACCGGAAGCGGTTCTCGATGGTTTTGCCGCCCGCGGGAATCGTGTCCCCGGCCGCGGTGACGAGTGCGGTCGGCGCATCCGCCCACGTGTAGCTGCGGATCGGCTCGAACACCGCGTCAATGCCGAACGTCGATGGCCCGAGCACCTTCGAGGCTCCGATGCCGAAGTTGTACGCAGACGTGTATCCGGGATCGCGCGGGATACCGGGCACGTTGGCGATTTCATAATTCGGGATCTTCGGGTGCGACGCGCGGTTCACGATCGCGAGCCAGCCCAGTCGCCAGCCCGGATCGCCGAGCGGTATCGAATACTGGAGCTGCGTGCCCCAGGTGACCGTATGATCGAGGTTCCGCTCCGTGCGCGCGCTCTCGAGGAACTGCTGCGTATTCGGATCCCAGAAGAGGTCGGCGTACAGCACGTCGTGCGTCGCCATGAAGCGGTTGTGCACCACGATCGCTTCGAGAGTCCGCGCGCCGCGCTCGCCCGGCCACTCCTTGAGGGCGCCGACGCGCAAATCGAGCGCGTGTCCCGATTGCGCCACGCGCCGGCTCCCCGCGTACAGCAGATCGACGCCGTCGAGCGCGTGCAGACCGGTCCACAACGCGCTGGCGCCGATCGACAGGTTGCCCTCGGGGTACGTCCGGCCGACCATGCCGAACGCGTACTTATTCCCGTGCGCGCTCTGGTCGGGACCGGGGATGGTGCCGGGAAGAAACCCGTCGCCCGGCGGCAGCGGAGGCGTCACCCCTGGCGCTGGGACGGCAAGATCAACGACGCCAAATCCACTTCGTGGCGGACGACTGGGATCCACCTGCTGCAACACGAACCCGAGACCACCGTACCAGTTGGCCTTTCGCGCGAGCACCGAGACCGGCAGTGAGCGGCCACCGCCGGCGCGGCCCGACAGACTGTAGACCGTTGGTGATCCAAAGAACCGTGAGCCCCGCAGCCGCACCGTGGTGGCGGGGTTCACGAAGGGATCGCGCAACGAATCCACGAGCGCGATCGACACGCTCCCCATCCCGAGATTGTTCGACGGGAAGAGCTGGAACTGATCGCCCTGCGCAATCGGAATCGTCTTGATCGGGATGATCTGCGCGGATACTGGAGTCGCGAACCACAGCAGCGGAATGGCGAGACAGATGGCCCGAAGGCCGGCAGGTGGCATAGAAACCTCGACGGGTGAAGGACCCTCTCCTGACTATACCAAGGCAGACCCGCGGCGCGTCACTGGGGAGCGCCCCAAAAGTCATAATGCGTCGAGGACTACCCTGCGTAGGCGCGCTCCAGCTTCGGAAGCTCGATCTTCCGCATCTGCAGCATCGCCTGCATGACGCGGCCGGCTTTCTTGGGGTCCTTGTCGCTCAGCATCTTCCCCAGCGCCGTCGGGATGATCTGCCAGGACAGCCCGAACTTGTCCTTGAGCCAGCCGCACTGACTCTCCGCCCCGCCGGCGGCGAGCGTGCGCCACAACTCATCGACTTCCTGCTGGGTCTCGCAGTTCACGAGCAGCGAGATCGCCTCGGTGAACTTGAACTGCGGCCCTCCGTTCAGGGCGATGAACTCCTGCCCCTCGAGCTGGAAGTTGACGACCATGGCCATTCCCTTCGGACCCGGCCCCGCGTCCCCGTAGCGGCTGACGCTGAGAATCTTCGAATTCTTGAAGATGGACGTGTAGTGCTGCGCCGCCTCTTCCGCGTTCTTCTCGAACCACAGGTACGTCACGATCTTCTGCATGGTCAGGCTCCTTCTTTGAGTGTGCGCCGCAACGCGTCAGGGTAATCGTCGTCATGCGAGCGCGGCGCGGTCAAGGTAGACTTTCCCGGCGTGAAGATCGCAACGTGGAACGTCAACGGGATTCGCGCGCGCGCCGCGCAGCTGTGCGACTGGCTGGCGCGCGACCGGCCCGACGTGGTCTGCCTCCAGGAGCTGAAGGCGACCACCGCGCAGATTCCCGCCGCGTGCCAGGTCGCCGATTATCACGCGTACTGGCACACGCTCAAGGGCTATTCGGGGGTGTCGCTGCACGTGCGTAAGGACCTGTTCGCCGTCGATCCCGTCTTCAGTCATCCGCCTTTCGACAGGGAATCCCGCATCGTCCAGGTCGAGCACGGCAATCTCGTCATCGCGTCGGTGTACGTCCCGAACGGGGGGAAAGACTACGCCGCCAAGCTCGACTTCGTCACGAAGCTCGTCGAGTGGGCCCGGCGGCTGCACGCGGAGGGACGCGACCTGATTCTGTGCGGCGACATGAACATCGCGCGGAGCGAAATGGACGTGCACCCCAAGGAGCGCAAACCCAACGCCGTCGGCCAGCGCCCGGAAGAGCGGGCGCTGTTCGAGACGCTGCTCGGCGCGCCCCTCGTGGATCTGGGACGGACGTTCGATCCCGACAACGCGAATCTGTTCACCTGGTGGGCGCCGTGGCGCAATCTCCGGGCGCGCAACATCGGCTGGCGGTTGGACTACGTGCTGGCATCACCCGCGATTGCGGAGCGCGCCTCGAGCTGCATCGTCCAGGCCGATGTGGGAACGAGCGACCACGCTCCGGTGGTGCTAACGACGGGATTAGGGATTGGGGATTAGGGATTGGGGCCCCTCCCCCCTGCCCCCTTCGCCCTCCCCAATCCCAGATCCTAACCCCGAGTCCCCAGGTTTTAGTATCGTATGCCCCATGGCGAACGTGCGGGTGTACGGGAGCGGGGGAAGCAAGGCCCGAAGCTCAGGTGGGGGGTCGCCGCTGTTTGCGGCACTGCTCGTCGGCATCGTGCTGATCATCGCGTGGATCATTCTCGCGCGCATGACGCACAAGGACGTGGGCCTCGCCTCGTGGGGCGTCGGCGGCTTGCTGGGAATCGTCATTGGGAAAACGGCCAAGCCACCCACCCGCGCGACGGGCATGATGGCCGCCGTCCTCACGACGTGCATCCTGCTGATCGCGAAGGTTGCCGTGGTCACGTTTGCGCTGCAGCCTGCCCTCCGCGCGGAATACCTCAAGGATCCAGACGTGGTTGCTCCGATGGTGCTCACGGAGATGACCCAGAACCGGTCCTTTTCTCCGGACCTGCAACGCACCATCGACACGCGTCCCGAGCTGCTGCACGATTCGACGTTCCTGGGGGCGGGTTACGAGCTGCGCACTGCAATGATGTCCGAGGCGGAGGCACGCGCACGGGCCACGACGACGGCCGAGCGGGAGCGGCTGATCCGCACGCATCTCGATGAGGTGCTGCTCGAGAAGATTGGATTTTGGGTGCTGCTGATCATGTCCTTCGGACCGCTGGATCTGCTGTGGATGGGTCTGGGAATCTCGACGGCGTGGAAACTGGGACAGGGAGTGATCTAGACGATGGTCCCGCCGCCGGAGCCGCGCTCCTTCTCCTCGCGTTCGCGCGCCTCGCGCGCCAGACGCACGCGTTCCTGCCGCTCCTTGAGCGCCGCGTCGGCGGCGGCGGCACGCTCGCGCTCTTGGGCGTCCCAATCGGTGTTCGCGTCGGCCGCCATCTGCTGCTGCTTGACGTGCTCGCGGCGCAGTCGCTGATCCTCCTTCTGCCGTCGGTCGAGATCGAGTGCCCGCTGCTTCTGGTTCTTGATGTGCGCCCACCACATCACGAGGAAGAGACCGAACTGCGCCGGCAGCACAAAAATGAAGGAGGCGGGGAATAGCTGATCGACTGTCAACGTGACCGCGATACTGGCCAACGCCCATTTCCACGGCGTGAGGTGCTCGTACGAGGCGGCGAAGTAGAAGAGCGCCGCAAAGGTCAGGATGCCACCGCCGAGCCCGAACATGGGTTAATATGTGAAAACGGTTTTTAACGCGCAATTATTTTGTTTGAGTGGGTATGACTTTTGGCGCCTCTCCTCTGGAGGCCGTTCATGCGCATCGTGTGGGTCAGCTTGATCATCGTGGCGTTCGGCGTTGGGATGTTTTGGCTGCGCCGATATATGCAGCGGTAGCGTGCTGACGGTGTTTTTGCTGTCACCCGCGAACTGCGCGGGGACGCGCGCGCAGATGCTGCTGAGGAGCCAGACGAGTCCGTTGACCGCGCGGCTCGAGAATGGGGGCGCGCCCCTGGGCGAGGTCTTCACGTTCATGAGCAGCCTGTATTTCCGCGGGAAGCTCGCGTACGCGACGCGCTTCGGGCGCGGCTACGTCATTACACCGGGGCGGGGACTGCTCCCGGCCGATGTGCTGATTCGAGTCGAGGATCTGCGGACGATGGCGACCGTCGAGGTCGACGAAGCCGTGCCCGCCTTTCGCGAGCCGCTCGTGCGGGACGCGATCGCACTCGCCAAGAATCTCGCAGCCACGGACCGCGTCGTGCTGCTCGGCAGTGTCGCCACCGACAAATATGTGAAGCCGCTCTTGGAAGTCTTCGGGGAGCGCCTCCACTTCCCTGCCACATTCGTGGGCCGGGGCGACATGAGCCGCGGTGGCCTGATGCTGCGCTGCGCGCAGGTGGGAACGCCGCTCGATTATGTACCGGTGCGCGGCGCAGTGCTCCACGGACCGCGGCCACCCAAGCTCGGACGGCGCTAGAGAACCGTCTGTCACGATGCGCGGTTATCATACTGCGCATGAATTCCCGCCCAGATTCTTCGAGCAGCTACCTGCCGCTCGCCGCCGCTCTGGTGGCCGTCGTGCTGTGGGCCGCAGCATTCGTGGGCATCCGCGCCGCGGGCCGCTCGTTCTCGCCGGGGGCCCTAGCGCTGGGCCGGCTCACCATCGGCACGGTGCTGTTGGGCGTTCTGACCTGGTCACGCCCCGTCGTCCGGCTTTCGCGACGCGACTTCGGACTGCTCGTGATCGCGGGACTGCTGTGGTTCGGGGTGTACAACGTCGTCCTCAACGACGCCGAGCGCCGCGTGGATGCCGGGACGGCGGCCATGCTCGTCCTGATTGCGCCGATCTTCATCATCGGACTAGCGGCCGTATTCCTGAAGGAGCGCGCGACGCCGAATCTCTTGCTTGGTGGCGGGCTCGCGTTTGCCGGCGTGATCGTCATCGGCGTGGCGAGCTCGACGGGGAGCGCGTCGCTCGTCGGGGTCATCCTGTGTCTCGTCGCGGCGCTGGCATCCGCGATCGGGCTGGTCGCGGAGAAGCCGGTCTTGAGTCGAGTCTCCGCCCTGCAGGCGACGTGGATGTGCTGTGCGGTTGGCACGCTGTTCTGTCTGCCGTACGCGCCGCTCCTCGTCCGTGAGCTGCGAGCGACGCCGGGCGCCGGCCTTGGCTGGCTGATCTTTCTCGGGGTCTTCCCAACCTCGATCGCTTTCACGACGTGGGCCTACGCGCTGGCGCGGGGATCCGCCGGACGCGTCGCGGCGACGGCCTACCTCGTGCCGCCAATCGCCATCGTGATGAGCTGGCTGATCCTCGGCGAGGTGCCGGCGCCAATCGCAGTGCTCGGCGGAGTGCTGTGCCTGGTCGGCGTATACATCGCGCGGAAGGTGCCGAAGGCCCTTCCTCTGATCGTCCTCGCACTCCAGCCTGCCACCGCTCACGCGCAAGACTCGATCGTCTATCTCGTCTCGCCCGCGAGCCGGCTCGAGGTCAGCACCGGCAAAGCCGGCCTGTTCGGTTTCATGGGCCACGAGCACACGATCCGCGCGCGGTCGTTCTCCGGTCGCATCGTCTATCGTCCCGACTCGGTGGCCGCATCCCGCGTCGAGATCACGGTGCTCACCGACAGTCTCGAGGTGCTGACTCCGCCGGACACCGAGGAAATCCGCAAGGTCACCGCCTCGATGCGGACGGAAGTCCTCGACGTCGCGAGCTACCCCGAGATTCGCCTGGTCTCCCGGCAGGTGGTGTTGAAAGACCAGCGGCTGGAACTGGTCGCGGCCTTGACGATCAAGGATCAGACCCGCGACGTGCCGGTCACCGTCGAGCTGCAGACCGGTCCGGATACGCTGCGCGCGGTCACCAGCTTCGCCGTGAAGCAGACCGATTTCGGAATCCGGCCGTTTCGGGGCGGGCCCGGGGGAACGGTGCGCGTCGCCGACCGGGTGACATTCGCCATTACCCTCGTTGCGATCCGTCAGGCGCCGTAGGACAGATCCTTGTGACACGATCCTGACTCTCGGGACGTGGTGGCCCGAAGCCCGGCGATCATAATTATCGAACATGCTGCTGACATTGTGTCTGCTGCTTTGCGGAGCTCCCGACACGCTCGGCGTCTACTCGGGCCGTGACCGCCAGCTCGACGTGCGCATCCCCCGCTTCGACACGGACGCGCTCGTGGACGGAGACCTGCAGGACTCGGTCTGGGCCCGCGCCGCGCTACTGACGGGCTTCTCCCAGTACGCCCCCAACGACGGCGTGTCCGCGGTCGACTCGACGCAGGTGCTGGTATGGTACTCGTCCAGCGCAATCTACTTCGGCATTCGCGCCTACGAGCTGCACGGGCAAGCGACCGCGACGCTGGCCGACCGCGATCAGATCTCCGGCGACGATAACGTCCAGATCCTCCTCGGCACGTTCCACGACCGCAAGCAGGCGCTGATGTTCGCGGTGAACCCGCTCGGCGTCCAAGGCGACGGTGCGCTCATCGAGGGCGCCAATGTGACCGCGAGCGGTTTCATCGGCGGCGCGGTGATAGGTCGCGAGCAACCCGACCTGAGTCCCGACTACGTGTTTCAGTCGCATGGGCGCGTGACGCCGTGGGGCTACGAGGTCGAAATCCGCATCCCGTTCAAGAGTCTCCGCTATCAGCCGCGGCAGCCGCAGGATTGGAGCGTCAACATCGTGCGGCAGGTGAAGCACTCCGGATTCGAGGACTCGTGGTTCCCCGCGCTGCGGGCGAACGCGACGTTCATCGGACAGTCCGGGAATCTGGTAGGGCTGAGCGGCATGCATCGCGGTCTCGTCGTGGACTTGAATCCCGAGGCGACCGCGCGCGCGAACGGCGCGCCGGCCGCGTCCGGGTACGACTACGACCTGGGCAATCCGCAGATCGGCGGCAACGTCAGGTGGGGACTGAGCGACAACCTGACGCTCAACGGCACTATCAAGCCGGACTTTTCGCAAATCGAATCGGACGCCGGCCAGCTCGTGTTCGATCCCCGCCAGGCGCTGTTCTTTCCCGAGAAGCGCCCGTTCTTCCTGGAAGGGAGCGAGCTGTTCCAGGTGCCGCAGGGACTCATCTACACGCGGCGCATCGTGCAGCCGGTCGCGGCACTCAAGCTGACCGGGACCGCGCACGGTACGGACATCGGGCTCTTGTCGGCGGTGGACCAGAAGTTCGCGTCGGCGAGCGGGACAGATAACCCCATCTTCACGATCGTGCGCGCGCAGCGCAGCCTGGGCCATGGCTCGCGCGTGGGCGTGGCGTACACCGATCGCATCGAAGGGGACGACTACAATCGCGTCGCCGAGATCGACAGCCGTCTCGTCTTCAAGGACATCTACAGCGTCAACCTGCAGCTGGGCGGCAGCCGGACTCGCTCGGGCGGCGTGACGACGACGGCACCACTGTGGCTCGGTCAATTCAACATTCGGCATCGCGTCTGGGGACTGCGGAGCTTGTTTGCCGGGCTCTCGGACGACTTTCGCGCCGCGAGCGGATTCGTCGGCCGAGCGGGAATCGTGCACGCCTACGTCGACCCGAGCTACACGACGTATGGGAAGCCCGGTGCGCCGCTCGAGCGCTTCACCGGCGACATCGTGGTGGACGGCATCTGGCAATATCAGAAGTTCGTCCACGGGCGGGGCATGCAGGACAAGAAGCTGCACTTCAATGTCAACGCGGCGCTGCGCGGTGGTTGGAACGTCGGTGGCGGCTGGTTCGTCGAATCGTTTGGCTACGACTCGGCGCTCTACGCCAATTACCGGCTCGAAGTGCCAGCCGCGGGAGGAGGGCTGGACACGATTCCGTTCGTCGGGCAGCCCACGATTCCCAACAGTGAATACATCATCCAGATCAACACGCCCCAGTGGAAGCACTTCAGTGGCGGCGGGTTCTTTCTGCGGGGCCACGACGAAAACTTCTTCGAGTGGGCGTCGGCCGACCTGCTGCTGTTGAGTCTGGATCTCTCCTATCGGCCGACGGATCGGCTGCGCAATTCGGTGAGCTACTTCTGGCAGCAGGTGAACCGCCGCACCGACGGCAGCCTGGTCAACGTCGGCCGCGTGCTGCGGGTGAAGACGGAGTACCAGCTGTCGCGGCCCTTTTTCGTCCGGCTCGTCGGCCAGTACATCCAGGATCAGACGGACTCATTGCGCGACGACTCGCGCACGAACGCGCCGATTCTGATCGAGGGGCCGACGGGCGTGCGGCGTACTGTCGCCAGCGCCAACAATCTCTTCCACGTGGATGTCTTGCTCAGCTATCAGCCGGTGCCGGGAACTGTGGTGTTCGCGGGATACGGCAGCAACATGCTGGACGACGACGCATTCCGGTTCCGCGGCTTGACGCGAACCGACGACGCGTTGTTCGTGAAGCTGAGCTACTTGTTCAGACTTTGACCTCTTGCGGACCACCTACCTCCCCGCCATTCTAAGGGCACGGGCGGTCTGATCCGCGCCCAACCTCTTCGGCTCTCCCCCAGCGAGGGCCCGTGTGAGGCAAAGGGGGGCATACTCCCGGATCGATGATCCAAGTGAAGCCTTTGGACGCCGCGGGGCGGTCACCGCTGGGGGGTGTGTGCCCGTGGCTTAACCAAAGGACCATCCAATGCCTGCCAATAAAGACTTCAAGCGTCTCGTCCGCGCCCGCATGCAGAAAACGGGTGAAGCCTACACCGCGGCCCGCGCGCGACTCCTCAAGACCAAGCCTCTCGACTACGCCAGGCTCGCCGGTATGAAGGACGCCGCGATCAAGGCGAAGACCGGCTGCACGTGGGCGCGGTGGACGCACGCGCTCGACTACGTGGACGCGCAGGCGTGGCCGCATCGCAAGATCGCCGAGTACGTGCAGGAGAAGTTCAAGGTGGGCGACTGGTGGGCGCAGGCCGTCACGGTGGGCTACGAGCGCATCAAGGGCCTGCGCGCAATCGGGCAGCGTCGTGACGGCACGTTCGAGGCCGCGAAGAGTAAGACGTTCAGCGTGCCGCTGCCGCGCCTGTACCGTTCATGGAGTAATCCCAAGCTTCGAGCCAGATGGTTGCCCGAGGGTTTCACCGTGCGCTCGGTGTCGCCGCAGAAATACATGCGCATCGCCTGGGCGGACGGAACCACGGTGGTGCTGGGCTTCACGAAAAAGGGTCCCGCGAAAAGCCAAGTAGCGGTGCAGCACACGAAACTCGGCGACCGTGCGGCGGTCACTAAGATGAAAGCATTTTGGGAGGAGCGGTTGAAGGCACTGGGAGAAGTGCTCTGATCCACAGTCTGCTCCTTGCGTACGCGACGGCGGCGGCCCAAGTCGTAGGGCCGCCGGCCAGCGCAGACTCCATCTGGGGAGCGGCGCTGTCGAGGCTCAACCCAGGGGCCAGGATCCGGATTCACGCGGGCGGGCAGAGAATCGAGGGCCGGCTGGTCGCGCGGTCCGGACCGACTCTCACGCTAGGAGTGCCGTCGCGATCGACGGATTACACCAAGGAGCCGTACTCGGCGCTGTAATCGGATCCTTCATTCATCGGTGGGAACGACGAATTCCGTGACCTTGTCGTACTAAGGAGTACGCAACACATGCGCGCCATTCACTTCCTCCGCTGCCTCGTCTTGCTGTCGTCGCCTCTCGCCGCTCAGCAACGGCATACGATCACCCACGAAGACGTCTTTCTCTCGAAACGCCTCGGGTCGCCCGCGATCAGCCCGGACGGCCGCTGGGTCGTGTTCAGCGTGACCGAGCCGTCGTACACCGAAGGCGAGCAGGTCAGTGACCTCTGGATCGTGTCGCTCGACGGCAGCGCCCCCCCCGAGCCGCGGCGCCTGACGAACAGCAAAGGCGGCGAGAGCGGCGTGGACTGGAGCAGCGACAGCCGGCGGATCGCCTTCAGCGCTCGACGGGAAGGGGACGATGCATCGCAGATCTACGTGCTCGACCTGAGCGGGGGCGGGGAAGCGCAGCGCGTGACCACCATCTCCACCGGCGCCTCGAATCCGCTGTGGCGCCCCGACGGCCGCGCGATCCTGTTCGCGAGCATGGTCTATCCCGGCGCGACGACCGACTCGGCGAACCGCGCCGCCGCCGCCGAGCGGCGCGCGCGCAAGTACAACGCGCGCGTGTACGACGCCTCGCCCATCCGGCTCTGGGATCGCTGGCTCGACGATCGCAAGCCAAGCCTGTTCGTGCAGACGCTCGAGCCAGGCGCACAGCCACAGAGCCTGCTCGCGGGTTCCCAGCTCGCCGCCGGAGCGGGTTTCGGCGGGCAGCTCGGTACCAGCGGTGACGACCTCTCCGCGACGTGGACGCCGGACGGCGGCGGTGTCGTATTCGCGGCGACCACCAACCGCGGCGAGTGGACGCGTAATGACGTCACGAGCGCGCTGTGGCTCGTGAGCGCCACTGGTGGCGAGCCGCAACGGCTCACGCAGGGCAAGGACGACTACGACAATCCCGAATTCAGTCCCGACGGGCGCACGCTGTACGCCGGGATGACGGCGACGAACGAGCACACGTTCAACAACCGCCGCCTCGTTTCGTGGACCTGGCCGCGGAGCGGCACTGCAGCTCCCCGGGTCGTCGCCGGCGGCGCCAATCATTCCGTCGGCGCGTACGCATTCGCTCCCGACAGCCGTGCGGTGTTCTTCCTGTCGGAGGTCGCGGGTCACCAACGGCTGTTCCGCGCGGCGACTACGGGAGCTGCGGGCGAGCGTGAAGTGGGCACGATGACGAGTGGCACCTTCACCGGTTTGCAGGTCGCGACGAGAACCACCGCCAACGCCGTCCGTATCGCGGCCGTGTGGGAGAGCGCGACTAACCCCCCGGAGATCGCGCGCATCGATCCGGCAACGGGCCGGGGAACGGCGCTCACCAAGTTCAACGCCGAGCGCGCGGCCCGCATCGACTGGCAACCGCTGCGCGACTTCTGGTTCACGGCGCGCAGCGGCAAGCGGATCCACTCCTTCCTCGCCTTGCCGCCCGCGTTCGACTCGACTCGACGCTACCCGCTTTTTGTCTTGATTCACGGCGGCGCGGCGAACATGTGGACCGACAATTTTGGCCTGCGCTGGAACCCGCATCTGCTTGGCGCGGCCGGGTATGTCGTGCTGCTGACCGACTACCGGGGCTCGACCGGCTACGGCGAGAAGTTCTCGCAGGACATCCAGTTCGATCCGCTCGAGGGGCCCGCGAACGACATCAATGAGGCCGCCGACTCGGCGATCAAGCGGTTCCGCTTCATCGACGGCTCGCGGCAAGCTGCCGGCGGGGCGAGCTACGGCGGGCATCTCACCAACTGGCTGGCGGTGACAACGACGCGCTATCGCGCGCTCGTCAGCCACGCCGGCGAGTGGGATCTCGAGACCCAATGGGCGACGAGCGATTTCAACTACGACCGCGAGCGCAATGTCGGCGGGCCGCCGTGGGAAGATCACGCGCTCTGGAAGACGCAGAGCCCGATGCGGCGCGCGAAAAACCTGCACACACCCGTGCTGGTGTCCGTCGGCGAGCGGGACTTCCGCGTGCCGATGAACAACGCGCTGGAGTTCTGGACGGCGCTGCAGCGGCAGCAGATTCCCAGCCGGCTCATCGTGTGGCCCGACGAGAACCACTGGGTCCTGAAGGGGGAAAACAGCCGGTTCTTCTATCGCGACGTGGCGGCGTGGCTCGCGCGCTGGTTGAGTGAGCCGGCGGCAAGCGGCCAGTAGAGGGAGCAGGGAGCAGTCGTGAATATTCTGGATGCCATCGGGAACACGTCGATGGTCCAGCTGCGTAACGTCGTGCCGCGCGACTGCGCCGCCGTCTTCGTCAAGCTGGAATGGGAGAATCCGACCGGCAGCGTCAAGGATCGAATGGCGCAGGCCGTCATCTCGCGCCCGGAAGCGGACGGGCGATTGAAGCCGGGGGACACCGTCGTCGAGTACACCGGCGGCAGCACCGGCGCGTCGCTGGCCCTCGTGTGCGCGGCCAAGAGCTACCGGATCAAGATCGTTACCTCCGACGCCTTCAGCCGTGAGAAGCTCGATCAGATGTCCGCGCTCGGCGCCGAGTTGACGCTGGTGCCGAGCGAGGGCGGACTCACGACGAAGAAGCTGATTCTCGACATGATCGAGGCCGCGCGAGAGCTGAGTAAGCAGCCCCACACCTATTGGACGGATCAACTCAACAATCACGACAGCATCGCGGGCTACCATCCCCTCGGCGAGGAGATCTGGCGTCAGACGCGTGGAGAGGTGGATGCGTTCGTGCATTCCGTCGGCACGGGAGCATCCTCGCGCGGCGTCGCCACGGTGCTGAAGAAACACAAGCCCGACGTCACAATCGCAGTGGTCGAGCCCGGCGAGTCGGCGGTGTTGTCAGGCGGGCAACCAGGACCTCACAAGATCGAGGGCGTCGGCATCGGATACACGCCCCCGCTGTGGGAGCCCTCGCTCGTGGACGAGATCGTCGCCGTGAAGACCAACGATGCGAAAGCGATGGCGCGGCGGCTCGCGCGGGAGGAAGGACTGTTCGCCGGGACGTCGTCCGGCGCCAATGTCATCGCCGCGATTCAGCTCGGCAGGAAGCTGGGACCTGAGGCGACGGTGGTGACGCTCATGGCTGACTCCGGCTTGAAGTACCTCGGCACGGATGTGTACACGCGAGCGAGCTGACACTCATTCGTACATCTTGGCCGGGTCCGCCCGCGCCAGCTCCACCAGAAAATCTCCGATCTTCCCGGTCACCGCTGCGACGTAGCGCTGACCTTTCTCCGCCGTCGCCTTCGCCGGATTGCCGACGCCGGTATCGTCGGTCACCTCCCGCCACTTCCGCGGCGCCCACGCCCAGCCTTCCCGGAATCCGGAGATCTTGAACGCCTTCGCCTTGCCGCTGCCCGCTTCCGACAGGGGACTCACGAGCTCCGGTGCGATATGCTGCATCACGCTGGTCTCGAGCTCGCCCGCGTGGTCGCCGAGATCGCTGAAATACGCCTTTGGGTCGCCGACCTTGTACCAGTTGACGGTGCAGAGAAACAACGAGACGTGCGGCTGCAATTCCCGAATCATCTGGCGGAAGTCGTTGCCGCCGTGACCATTGAGGATGACCAGCTTGGCGATCCCCTGCCCCGCGAGCGCCCTCGCCACATCACGCAGCACGAGCGCTTGCGTACTGGGGTTCATGTTGATGCACAGCGGAATGTCGAGCTGCCCGGTGTTCACACCGAACGGGACGAGCGGAAGCACCACGACCTTGGCGCCCTGTTGCCACGCGCGCTCCGCGGCGCGTGCGGCAATTTCCGCGGTTTGCACATTATCGGTGGAATACGGGAGATGAAGATTGTGCGCCTCCGTCGCACCCCAGGGGAGCACGGCGACTTCGTAGCGCGTCTCGCGCACGGTCTTCCACGTCAGCTCGTCGAGGATATAGGGTCGGTTGGGCATGCGGCAAACTAGACGTCTAGACGTCTAGACGTCTAGGCGGGTTGCCTTCAAGCGCTGACGTCCTCAGGTCCGCGAGAACCGCCAGCCGCGCAAACATTGCGCACGGCACGCCGATGAGGAACATGTGGACGACGATGCTCATCGCGATCCAGAGCGCATCCTTGGAGCTCGGCCCCGCGGCAGAGCGCGGCACGACGACGTGGTTCATGATGCCGTAGAGCAATAGCCCGTAGGCGGCGCCGTAGGGCACCGGCCGTTCCCATAACACGGACCAGCGGCGCGCGACGAGGTAGTAGGTCACGGCCATCGAAATCGCGATGAAGTAATGGGACACGAGACCGAGCGCCGCGGTCGCCCAGCCGCCGGTGAGACTCGCCTCGCCCAGCAAGCCGGACGCGACGCGCTGCAGGACGCGCTGCGGCGCAACGCCGCGCTTGATCGCCCAGAAGACGCAGGCGTAGACGATGTCGAGCGTGCCGGCCACGACACCGCCCGCGAGCACGAGACGCCACGATCTCTTCACGTAGTCCACTCCAGGACGCGGCGCTGTTTGCTGCTTTCGAGCGCCAGGATGAGACCACGCATCACGTCCAGCGACCATTCAGGGGAAACAGCCAGCTGTGCTGTTCCGAGAATGACGTCCCGCACATTCTCGTAGTACCGCGCGAAGCTCGATCGGAGCGTCGGCACGACCCTCGTTCCATCACGGGTCACCAACTTGCCGTACAGCTCGGGTGGCTCGACATCCCACTCAGGCTCGGTGGGCGTGCGCCCCTGTTTGAGCGCGGCTTCCTGCGGGTCCATGCCGTGCTTGATGAACGAGCCCTTCGTCCCGTGCACGATCCAGGTCGGGCCGAGCGGAGTCGCCATCATGGACGCGCGCAAGATGGCCCGTGCGTGCGGGTAGTACAGCGTGACGTCGAACGCATCGTCCACGACCGCGTCCGGCCGCTCGATCCGAATGTCGGCGCCGATCGCCTGCGGGATTCCGAACAACAGCAGGGCCTGGTCGAACAGGTGCGGGCCCAGGTCGAACCAGACGCCCGATCCGGGAAGGCGCTCCTCGCGCCACGCGTTCGGCCTGCGCTCCGGACGAAACCGGTCGAAATGCGACTCGAACATCACGACTCGGCCGACCGCGCCGTCGGACACTACTTTCTGCACTGTGGCGAAGTCGCCCGTGTAGCGCCGATCCTGGTACACGCTCACGACGCGCCGTTGCTGTCTCGCGGTCCGAACCAGGTCCTCGGCTTCGGCCAGCGTCGTCGCGAACGGCTTGTCCACGACGACGTGACGACCCGCCACGAGACACTGCTTCGCGATGGGATGATGTGACGTGTTGGGCGTGGCGACAACCACGAGATCGATGGCGCGCGTCAGCAGCTCGTCGACGCTGCGGACGAATTCGACGTCAGTGTAGAGAGGATCGGGAGCGCCGTGGCGCTGCACGATGGTGGTGAGACGCAGTCCGCTGGTAGCGCGAATGACGGGCGCATGGAATACTTTGCCCGCGAACCCGAACCCAACCAGGCCGACATTAAGCACGCTTAACGCTGGGGGTCTCATGACACGCCGCGCAACCTTGGTGCTTTCGGGCGGCGGAGCAAAGGGCGCCTTTCAAGTTGGGGCCGAACAGGTCCTCCGCGAGGAAGGCGGCTTTGAGTGGGAGCGCATCTTCGGCGTCTCCGTCGGCGCCCTGAATGGCGCGCTGCTGGCGCAGCGCGAGTACGCCCGCCTGCTCGAGGTGTGGCGAACGGTGCGGCGCGAGGACCTCTACAGGAAGCCGTGGTGGCTGTGGATTCCGTGGCGGCTCGTGATTCTGCGCAAAGCCGGCATCTACGACAACACGCCGCTGCGCGCCACGATTCAAAAGCGTATTGCGGGCCGCCCGTTCCTCGTTCCGCTGCACGTCGGCCGCGTCTCGCTGGTGAGCGGCGCGTACGAAAGCGTACGGAGCGATCAGAGCACGGAGCCCGAGATGCTGGACGCGATCTGGCAGAGCGCCACGATGGCGGTGATCTGGGAGCCGATCGGTCCGCGCGCCCTGGTGGACGGCAGCCTGCGCAACGTGACCCCGCTGGGCGACGCGCTGGACCTCGGCGCGACCGAGCTGATCGTGCTGAACTGCACGCCCGATCAGCCCGACTTCGCCCCGCGGCCCCGGGACATCCTCGACGCCGCCCGGCGCAGTCTCATGGACATCACGATCAACGAGATCATGGTGGACGACGTTCGCGAGTTCGTCCGGATCAACAAGCTGGTCAAGCAGGCGAAGCGGAACGGCTTCACGCTGGAGCGCGAGGACGGCACGCCGTATCTCGATTGCACGATCGGCGTGCTGCGGCCGCGCGTGCCGCTCGGCGACAATCTCGATTTTTCGCGCACCGCCATCGATGAACGCATCGAATCCGGGCGGCAAATGGCGCGCGAGTACCTCGCAGGCGTGAGAGTCCCGGTCTAGCGTCTTCAGCCCGCGCCGACCGGCGTCTTCCAGTCGCTCGTCATGATGAAGAGCGGCGCCCCGTCGAACTGGTAAATCGGGCGCAGCCGTTTGGTGTTGTAGTACTTCGAGACGTCCACGACCTTCTTCTCCGACGTCACGCTCGAGAGCGGCACGCTGTCGTAGAAGCCGCGATGGATACTGACGAGGCGTCCGTATTCTCTCCGGTTCACCAGATCGAGCGCGAGGTTGCCGAACGCCATCGGCACGATCGAGTCGAGCGCGTCGGGATCGCCGGAGCGCACGAGGTAGCCGAGGCGCTGGTTGACGACGTCGATGCGCCGGCCCTTGTTGTATTTCACCGACGCGTCCTTGAGCGCGGCACCGATCCGGTCGCCGATCCCGCCCAGCTTGCGGTGGCCGTACATGTCCGTCTCCTCGCCCTCGAAGCTCATCCCCTCGTGCGACGTGAGGCGCGAGCCCTCCGAGACGAGCACCACGGAATAGCGACTGGGATTGCGGTTGCGATCCATCGTAAGCAGCTCGGCCAGATGCTCGACCTCGACCGGGTACTCGGGGATCACGCAGCGATCCGCGGCGCCGGCCATCGTCGGCAGCAGCGCGGTGAAGCCGGCGTAACGGCCGAAGACTTCGATCACCAGAAAGCGCTCGTGCGAGCCCGCCGAGGTGCGCAGCCGGTGCGTCAGCTCGATCGTGCGCGTGACGCAGGTGCTGAAGCCGATGCAGTAGTCGGTCCCGTAGACGTCGTTGTCCATCGTCTTCGGAATCGCCACCACGTTCACGCCCTCGTCATGCAGCCGCTTGCCGTAGCTGAGCGTGTCGTCGCCGCCGATGGGGATCAGGACGTCCACGCCGATGTGCTCGAGGTTCTTGAGCACGTCTTTGGTGGCGTCGTTGATCTTCTCCGTGTAGCCGGTCAGGTGCGCCGGCACGCGCTCCTGCGGCAGGTGGCTGGGCCGCATGCGCGAGGTGTGCAGGAACGTTCCGCCCGTGCGGCCGGCGCGATTGACGATCGCCTCGGTGAGCGGCAGAACGTGGTCGGTGTTGTCCGCATCCTTGTCGCGCGAGTAGTCCACGAGCCCACCCCAGCCGTGGCGAATGCCGACGACCTTGTAATCGTCGCGGAGCGCGCGGATCGTGATCGCGCGGATCGCGGGGTTGAGACCGGGAACGTCGCCGCCGCCGGTCAGAATACCGATTGTGCCTTTTCCCATGGTGGCAAGAAGATAGAGGGAAGCCGAAGCCCCGCAACGGAAGGCCGTTGCGGGGCGGAATACAGGCGAACACGAACGCTACGGGTGGTGGTACACGTTCACGTCGGGCACCTGACACACGCAGGAGTCTGGCCCCGTGACGATATAGCTCTGCCCACCGACGACGTACAGCAGCCCCTGCAGCGTGGCCGTGCCGAACCACTTCCGATTGGTGGGGAGCGGCGCTCGCGTCGCCCAGATGTTGGTCTGCGGGTCATAGGCTCAACGCGTCGGCCACGCGTGCCGCGATTGTCAGAGCTTCGTCCGCCGCGAGGCGCCCCGTTGTGGCGAGCCGCTGGCGCAGCGATGGTTCCGGCAGAAACGGCATCACGTAATAGAGGAAACCCGCGGCCTCGCCCGAGTCGTACAGCGCCAGGATGTGCGGGTGCGTCAGCCGCGCCGCGATGCGGATCTCCTTCAGGAACCGCTCGGCACCGACATGCGCGGCGAGTCCCGGGAGCAGCACCTTCAGCGCGACATCACGGTGATGGCGGCCGTCATACGCATGGTAGACCGTCGCCATACCGCCCTGCCCCAGGGTGTCGCACAGGTCGTAGCGGCCGGCGAGCGCTGCTACCAGCTCTACGGGCAGTTCGGTGGACACGGGAAACCAATATATGGGAGGCTTCATGAGCTTGGCGCTGTTACTGACTCTCACGGCGTTCGCGACCGCCCAGACCGACACCACGAGCGACGCGGCGGTGCGCCGCACGATCGAGCAGCAGTACTTCGCGGCGCACGCAACCGGCAGCGGCGAGTCGCTGCGCGGCGTGTTCGTGGAGGACGGGCGCATGTTCTGGTCCGCTGACGGGCAGCTGCGCAGCCGCACCAGCACCGATTACATCAACGGTTTCCCCGGCAGGCCCGCCGCGGACGAAGCGCAGCGGCGCCGGCGCGTTCTCAACGTCGATGTGACGGGTGATGTCGCAGTCGCAAAGGCTGAGCTCGATTATCCGGACGTCAGGCTGGTGGATTACTTCATGCTCGTCCGCGCCGGCGGGGAGTGGAAGATCGTGAGCAAGGCGTTTCAGCGCTTCCCGAAACCGGCTCCGAACCGGTAAGAGCTAGAGGTTGTTCACCTCGCCCACCGCTTCCAGCGCCGCGGCGATCTCGCGTGACAACGCGCGCGCCTGCTGCGTCGCGCTCGACGCATCCGACAACGCCGACTGGAGGCCGGAGGAGCGAAATCTGATCAGATCGAGGCGAATGTTCTGCAGCGCCAGCCCGGCGGACTCGAGTTGCGTCCCGAGAGCGGCCCGCTGTTCCGCGAGCCTGGGCACGAGGCGCGGATCGGTTTCCTGGCCGAGCCGGTACAGCGTCTGCGCCAGGTGCGCGATCCGCTCGACCAGGGCGTTGACCGTCGCCGTCAAGTCGGGGAGCATCGACCGTTCCGGTTTCGTCAGCCCCGCCACGATCTGGGAGATGGCCGCGCGATCATCGACCGCCTGACGAATAGCGCCACCCTCCGGACTGTCGAGGATGTCGCTCGGCGCGAGCTTCGCCAGCTCCAACTCGATGGCGGTGGGCTTGCGTGTCGGCAGCGCCCACTGCGCGCGTGGCATCAATAGCACGCGACGCAGACTCACGCCGCTCGCGCGCAGCGATTTGCCGCGCCGCCACAGCTTGGCCGTCATGTAGATGGGCACGATCGGCGCGAGGACGAGCGGCGGGATGTCTTCTACCCCGGCCACAAACCCCATCATCCCCAGGACCACGGCCCCGAGGGTCAGCAGCGCATAGCCGCGCATCGCCTTGATGCGGTCGAGCAAGTTGATGCGACCGTGCCAGAGACGCAGGTCCGCGCGCTGCGCGCTCGTCAGCACGGCAAGATGCGCCGGCTCCATCGCGATGCCGCTCGCCGGCGATCGCGCCGCCGATCCGGCGCGCGCAGGGGGACGCGGCGACACATACCGAACCGGCTCGCGCGGCTCGAGGGGAGCGCGCCACGACGACACCGGCGCGTCCGCGACGAGCGCGTCGCGGAGCGCCGCCGCCGTGGGCCAGCGGTCCTCGGCTTCCTTCATCATCGCGCGCTCGATCGAATCGCGCAGCGAGACTGGCGCGTCGCCGCGCAGGTCGGCGATCGGGCGCGGGCGCTCTCCCACATGCTTGAGCAGCAGCGCCATCGCGTTTCCCGCCGCGAACGGCACGCGGCCCGTGAGCATCTGGTAGCCGATAACGCCGAGCGAGTAGATGTCGCTGCGGCCGTCGATTTCGCGCTCTCCCATCGCCTGCTCCGGCGACATGTACGTCGGCGTTCCGACCGCCGCGCCGGTGACCGTCAGCCGCGTGCCGGCTTCGATGGCCCGCGCGATGCCGAAGTCCGTCACCATCGCGCGCCCCGTCGCCGCATCGAGCAGAATGTTGTCGGGCTTGATGTCGCGGTGGATGACGCCGCGCAGATGCGCGTACGCCAGCGCGTCGGCGATCTCCCGCAGCAGGCGCCGCGCTTGCTCGATCGGCTGGCGCGGCTCGCGGGCCAGTACGTCGGCGAGATTGCCGCCGGTGATCAGCGCCATCACGAAGTGCGCGACGCCGTCCCGCTCGCCGACGTCGTAGATCGGCACGATGTGGGCGTGCGATAGCTGGGCCGCGGTCTGCGCCTCGCGCGTGAAGCGGGTACGGATCGCGGGATCGTACGCCAGCTCGGGAGGCAGCACCTTGATGGCCACCAGCCGGTTCAAGCGGCGGTCGCGCGCCCGAAACACGACGGACATGCCGCCGCGGCCGATCTCCTGCTCGACTTCGTATTGCTGGCCGATGGCCGCGACTACACGATCGTGGAGAGGTTCGGTCATGATCCTTGCTGCCGGATGAGCTTCGGGATATGTTCGGGATGGCTCGGCGCTCGCGCCGGGCACGCTCCCAGTACGGACAAACCATGCGCCGGATTCTTTTGGCGGATGCTGACGCCTTCTACGTAGCGGTTGCGCGCGCCGTCGATCCGGAGGGCGCGGGGCGGGCGGCGCTGCTCATCGTCGGCGGCTCGCGCGACAGCCGCGGCGTCGTCTGCTCCGCCTCCTATGAGGTCCGGAAATTCGGTGTGCGGTCGGCGATGCCGATCGCCCGCGCGCTGCGACTCTGCCCCGACGCGATGTGCGTGCCCGTTCCTTTCAAAGAATGCTGGCGCAAAAGCGGGGAGATCCGCCAGGCCCTGCAGCAGTTTACGCCCGTCGTCGAAGGCGCGAGCGTGGACGAATGGTATCTCGACCTCACCGGAACGGAAGGCGTCTATCATCACGAGCCGCTCGCCACGACGGCGCAGCGCATCCGCGACCACGTCCGTGCCACGACGGGCCTCACCCTCTCGATCGGGGGCGGCACGAACAAACTGATCGCCAAGATGGCGGTGGACCGCGCCAAGCCGAGCAGCGGCGGGGACGGCGTGATGATCATCGAGCCCGGCTCCGAAACGGCATTCCTGCGAACCTGCACGCTCGCCGAGATCCCGCTCGTCGGGCCCAAGTTTCAGCAGCGGCTGGCGGCGTTGGGCCTTGTGACAGTGACAGACGTGTTGCGACACGATCTCGCCGCGCTGCAGCAATGGATGAACAAGCGCGAGGCTGCGTGGCTGTGGAATCGCGCGCACGGGCTGGACGACGGCACGGTCGCGCATCGCGTGATGAACAAGGGACTCAGTCGCGACGAGACGTTCGGCAGAGATCTCCAGCAAGATGAAGACATCGAGCGCGAGCTGCTGCGGTTGGTCACGCGCGCCGCAGCCGATATGCGGGGCGACGGCCTCTCCGCCCGGACCGTGGCAGTGCGGCTGCGAGATTGGGATTTCAAGACGCGCGCGACGCAGCGGACATTGCCCGAGCCGGTGGTCTCCGACCGGGTGATCCTGCGCGTCGCGCGTGAGCTGCTCGGGAAGTTGCGAACGGACCGGCGGGTGCCGGCTCGGCTGGTTGGAGTGCGGCTGTCGGGTTTGGTGAAGACGCACGAGAAGGATCAGATCGCGTTGCTGGACTCCGAAGAGACCGAACGGGACCGCGGACTCGCTCAGGCCATTGACCGCGTGCGCGGCAGGTTCGGCGCCAAAAGCATTGTGCCAGGAGGGCTTACAGAACATCATTGACAGAAACGAACGTTCGTGCTATTTCTTCGCCGCATGAGTAAGGGCGAACGAACCCGAGCGGCGATTCTCGATCGCGCAACTGGCCTGGCAAGCCAGGTCGGGCTCACCGGACTGACGATCGGCGTCCTGGCCGACGAGCTGAATCTCTCCAAGAGTGGTCTGTTCGCGCACTTCCAATCGAAAGAAACGCTGCAGATCGACGTGCTGGAGCACGCGGCGCACCGGTTTTCCGAAACGGTGGTGCGGCCTGCCCTGCGCGAACCGCGCGGCGTGCCCCGGCTGCGGGCGCTGTTCGAGCGCTGGATCGCGTGGGAACGCGATGTCGCGCTCCCCGGCGGCTGCATCTTCGTCGCCGCGACGGCCGAGCTCGACGACCGGCCCGGTCCGGTGCGCGATCGGCTCGTGGCGCTGCAGCGCGATTGGATCAACGTGCTGGCGACCTCGCTGCGCAAAGGAGTGGAGTCCGGACTGTTCCGGTCCGACGCCGATCCCGACCAGTTCGCGCAAGACATGTACGGCATCATGTTGGCCCTTCATTTCCATCGCCGCTTGATGCGGGACGCCGGCGCCGAGGTGCGGGCGCGCCGGGCGTTCGACACCCTGCTCGAAGGAGCCGCCGCATGAGAGTGGTTCGCACGATTCTCCGTGTGCTGCAGCCGACGTGGCCCGCCGGGGCGGCGTGGCTGACCGAGCGTCTCTTCTTCACCGCCCCGCGCCGGAAAGCGTCGGCCGCCGCGCGCGCGTTTCTCGCGCGCGGGGAGCGCTTTACGCTGCGCGTGGATGGGCGCCGCGTCGTCGGTTGGCGGTGGGGTGACCCCGCCGCACCAGCCGTCTATTTGAGCCACGGCTGGGGCAGCCGCGGCGCCCGCTTCGCCGCGTTCGCCGATCCGCTGCTCGCGGCGGGCTACCGG
>JBOHSJ010000187.1:0-10043 GCA_050733035.1 Gemmatimonadales bacterium
GGCGGCGCGGGCGGCGCGGGCGGCGCGTTCCGGCGCAACCAGGGCGACCCGACCAGCTACATCGTGTTCACGATGAAAAATGGAAAGCCGACGCCCGTGCAGATTCGCACCGGGCTCACCGACCTCGACTACACCGAGGTGGTGAGCGGCCTGACCGAGCAGGACACGGTCCTGGTTCTGCCGAGCGCGTCACTGCTCAATTCGCAGCGCGACATGCAGCAGCGCATGCGCAATGTGACGGGCGGCGGCCTGCCCGGCCTGCAGCAGCAGCAGCCGACCACGCAGCAGCGCCCGCAGGCGACGCCGGCGAGGCCGTAGCGATGCTCTTCGGCGAAATCTTCCAGGTCGCGCTGCAGGCGATCCGCGTCAACAAGCTGCGGTCATTCCTGACGATGCTCGGCATCATCATCGGCGTCGGCGCCGTGATCACGATGGTCGCGTTGGGAAGCGGGGCGCAGAAGGCCGTGCAGGCGCGCATCCAGGCGCTGGGCCCGACGCTGCTGTCGCTGTATCCCGGCCAGTCGTTCCGCGGCGGGATCGCGATCGACTTCGGGCAGCGCGTCAGCCTCACCGTGGACGACGCTCAGGCACTCGCACAGGACGCGCGCTACGTGAACGCCGTCGTGCCCGAGCTGACCCGCAATTTCCAGGTGAAGCGCGGCGGCCAGAACGCCAACGTCAACATCGTCGGCACGACGCCGAACTATGCGACCGTGAAGAACTACACGCTCACCGCCGGCCGGATGTTCAGCGCGGGCGAGGACGAAGGACGGCGCCGCTACGCCGTGCTCGGCTCGTCGATTCCCGAGATGTTCAACGCCAACGGCGCCGCCATGATCGGCCAGGAAATCCAGATTCGCGGCATTCCGTTCGAGATCATCGGCGTGCTGTCGTCGAAGGGCTCGGCGATGGGCTTTGGGAATCCGGACGAGCAGATCCTGATCCCGCTGCAGACCGCCCGCTACCGCGTGATGGGCACGGATCGGCTGCGGTCCATCACGGTGGACGCCGCGAGCGTGCCGCAGATGACGCTCACGATGATCGAGATCGAGCGCGTGCTGCGCCGCGAGCACAAGATCCGGCCCGGCGGCGAAAACGATTTCCAGATCCGGAACCAGTCGGATATTCTCGCGACGTTCCAGCAGACCACCGAGACATTCACCTATCTCCTCGCCGGCATCGCGGCCGTCAGCCTGCTCGTCGGGGGGATCGGCATCATGAACATCATGCTGGTGTCGGTGACGGAGCGGACCCGGGAGATCGGCGTCCGCAAAGCCCTCGGCGCCACGCGCTTCAACATCCTGTTCCAATTCCTCGTCGAGGCACTGGTCCTGTGTCTGCTGGGCGGCCTGATCGGCATTCTGGTCGGGGCACTGGGCGCGGTGGGGCTGTCGAAAATCGCGCAGTGGAATACCTCGATCAACCTCTTCGCCATCCTGATCGCGTTCGTGTTCAGCGCGATCGTGGGACTCTTCTTTGGGATCTGGCCGGCGCGGCGGGCCGCGAGCCTGGATCCGATCGCGGCGCTGCGGTACGAATAGTCGGAACGTGCGGCGTGGGGCGTGCGGCGTCGACGGATTGAGCTGACGTTTCGTTGGATGGTTCGGACCGGCATGGACACGTCGCACGTCCCACGCCACACGTTATTTTGTATCGCATGCTCGCCGTTGCTCTTCTTCTCGTCCAATCCGTCGGTCAGCAGCACGTGTTCGACGGCCGGCTTCGTCACAGCGACGTGCGGTTGCCGCGCATCGAGGCCGCACCGGTGCGGATCGACGGAGTCCTCGATGACGACGTCTGGCGCCAGGCCGCGCTCCTCAAGGGATTCACGCAGTACCGCCCCGTAGACAGCCGGCCCGCCGAAGACTCGACCGAAGTGCTCGTGTTCTACGCGCCCGACGCGATCTACTTCGGTATTCGCGGCTTCGAGGCGCACGGCGCCGTCGTGCGGGCCACGCTCGCCGACCGCGACAACATCGGCGCCGACGACCAGATCCAGATCCTGCTTGACACCTTCAACGACCGCCGCCGCGCGCTGCTGTTCGCGGTGAACCCGCTGGGCGCGCAGGAAGACGGCGTGCGAAGCGAGGGACTCGCGGGCGCGGCGGGCGGCGCCAACGCCGGCTTCCGGTTCGACGGCACCGTGGATCTCAACCCCGACTACGTCTATCAGTCGCAGGGTCGCGTGACGCCGTCCGGCTTCGAGATCGAGGTGCGCATCCCGTTCAAGAGCCTGCGCTATCAGAGCGGCGAGACCCAGGACTGGGGTATTCAAATCATTCGGCTCACCCAGCACACAGGCTACGAGGACACGTGGGCGCCCGTCGTGCGCGCCAACGCGAGTTTTCTCGTCCAGTCGGGAACATTGAAGAGTCTCAATGGGCTGCGCCGCGGACTCGTGATGGACATAAACCCCGAGTTCACCTCGCGGGTGGACGGCGCGCGCGGGGGGGGCGGGGGCGCCTCGACGTACCACTACGGCAAAGCAGACCCGCAGCTCGGCATCAACCTGCGCTGGGGGATTACGCAGAACCTGAGCGCGACGGGCACCGCCAATCCGGACTTCTCACAGGTCGAGGCCGATGTCGGCCAGGTGACGGTCAACGAGCGGTTCGCGCTGTTTTTCCCGGAGAAACGGCCCTTCTTCCTCGAAGGACTCGAGCAGTTCGACACACCGAACGCGCTGATCTACACGCGGCGCATCAACGCGCCCGTGGCAGGCGTGAAGCTCACGGGGAAAGTGGGTGGCACCGGTGTCGCGTACATCGGCGCGGTGGATGACGACGCGTTCTCCGCGACGGGCGACCACCCTGTGTTCAACTTGTTGCGGCTGCGCCGCGACCTCGGCTCCAATTCCACACTCGGATTAGCGTACACCGACCGGATCGAGGGAGACGCGTGGAACCGCGTCGCGGGCGCCGACGCGCGGGTGATCTGGGGCAAGATCTGGTACTCGGGTCTGCAAGTCGCCGGATCGTGGACGAGGGACTCGAGCGGCGCCGACGTGCGCTCCGGAGAGTTGTGGGAGGCGACGCTGTACGACCGCACCGGATACTCGTACGGCAATCACGGACGCCTCACCGGCGTCAGTCCTGATTTCACCGCGCTGAGCGGCTTCGTGAACCGCGTCAACATCGTTCAGGGCCGCTTCTTCAACCGGTTCACGTTTTACGGCAAACCCGGTGCGTTCCTCGAGAACGCCACCACGTTCATTGGCGTCGAGCCGGTGTGGCGCTACGACGATTTCTTCAAGTTCCGCAGCACGCTCGAGGGCAGCATCTCGCAGCGCTGGATTCTGCAGCTGCGGGGCGCGTGGGTGGCGACGCTCTTCTGGAGCAACAACCACCAGCGCTTCGACCAAGTCGACTACGGCGGGTACGAGGTGGACTCGGCGGGCACCCCGATTCCGTTCGCGATTCCGCACGGGCTGTACAACATGTGGACCGGGCTGGGCGCCCTCAGCACGCCGAACCGCGCGCTGAAGGCGGACATCAGCCTAGGGCTTGCGTCGGGTCCGATCTTCGCGGAAGCGTCGGAAGGCCGCGCGCTCAATCTCTTCCTCAACCTCGAATGGAAACCCACGTCCGCGCTGCGTGTCGCGGGTCAATGGCCGCATCAACGCATCAATCGCGCACAGGACGGCAGCTGGTTCTCCACCGCGAACATTCCGCGCCTCAAGGTGGAGTACCAGCTCACGCGCGACATTTTCTTCCGGTATGTCGGGCAGTACTTCGCCCAGGTGCGCGATACGCTGCGCGACCCACGGAGCGGCGACCCGCTGCTCGTCAACGGGACCCCCCCGGCGCGAGTCACGGATACCGAGTTCCGCAACGACTTGCTGTTTTCCTACAAGCCGATTCCCGGCACCGTGTTCTTCTTCGGGTACGGTTCGTCGCTCAGCGAACCGGATCCGTTCAGCTTCCGCCGCCTGTCGCGCACCGGCGACGGATTCTTCCTGAAGGCCAGCTACCTGTTCCGCATGTGAAAACGCTCGAGCACCAGCTCCTCGAAGAGCGACTCGCCAAGCAGCGGCAGTACGTGCTCACCAACACGCGCGCCCGCTGGGGATTCATGGGGTTCGGCATCGTGCTGCTGGCGGTCGTCAAGCTCGCGCATCTCACGCCGATTTCGCCGTGGTTCATCGTCGTGTTCGCCGCGAGCTTCGTCGCCGCCAATTACGCCGTGCGCCGGCTGGTGCAGCGGTCCACATTCCAGCCCTGGTACGCGCAGCTCAATCTCGTCGTCGGCTGCTTGATGATCTCCGCGGTGCTCTACGCCATGGGACCCAACGGCCACGTCCTGTACGGCGCTTACCTCATCGCGCCGCTGCAGGCGGCGCTGTACCTCGAGCGGCGCGAGGCCTGGGGCGCGCTCATCATCAATCTCGCCGCCTTCACGCTCGCGACCGCGTTCGCTCAAGTCGCGGGCCACGGCTGGCCGTGGGCGCTGTACGTGCAGGAAAGTCTGGTGCTGGTGTTCGTCTGTGTGGCCCTCGTCCCGATGCTCGTGCAAATCATCGACCGCCTCCGGACCGCGCGCGGCGTGCTCGGCGAAATCGAGCGCGGCGATCTCACCCGGCAGATGGAGAGCGTCGCGGCGGAGATCGGCAGCGACGAGCTGGGTTATCTCGGCGTCAGCGTCAACCGCACCACCGCTGCGATCGCGGACATCGTTCGCGAGATCGGCCGGCAGGGTCACGCGCTCGCCAAGATGGCCGGCGAGCTGGCCGGCGCCGCCCGCGAGCTCCAGGCCTCCTCGCAATCGATTTCCAGCACCTCGGTGCAGCTTTCCGAGGGCACCGAGCGGCAGCGGCAGCTGATCGGCTACGGCCGCCAGGATTCGGAGGCGGCCTCCGGTCTCGCGACGACGCTGCACGCCCGCGCGCAGGAGGCCGAGCGGCAGATCACGCAGATCGCCCTGCAGGCGCACAAGCGCGGCGAGGAAGTCGCGCGCGCCAGCACGCTGCTGATGAACCTGATGGTGCACATGGACCACGCGTCCGAAGTCGCGGCCGTGCTCGACAAGGAGTCGCGGGAGATCGGCAAGCTCGTGGACGGGATCACGCGCATCGCGAGCCAGACCGATCTCCTGGCGCTCAACGCCGCGATCGAGGCGGCGCGCGCGGGACAGCATGGACTCGGCTTCCGCGTCGTGGCCGGCGAGGTCCGCAAGCTTGCCGAGCAGAGCTCGCGGTCGGCCGAAGAAGTGCGCGCGCGCGTGCGGGCGACGCAGGAGCAGATCACGCGCGTCGTGGACGCGATGCAGCAAGGCCGCGAGGCTGCGAAAGGCGTCGGCAGCGTGGCCACGACGGTGCATGGCGCGCTCGACGCGATCTTCGCCGATCTCAACTCCACCGTGCAGTTCGCCACGACGTTCGCCGCCGAAACCGAGAATCAGACCAAGCGGATGCGGGAAGTGCTGCGGCGGATGGAAGAGGTCGCCGCGATCGCCGACGGCGCGGCGAGCGGCGCCCGCCAAACCTCGGCGGCGACGGCCCAGCAGATCGCCTCGCTCGGTGAGTTGACCACGACGTCGCAGCATCTCTCCGATGCCGCGGCGATGCTGTCCCAGACGATTCAGCGGTTCCGCGTCAGCGGCAACGGCGGGAACGAGCTTCTAGAATCCGACGGCGCGGCGTAGCCGCCGCGCTTCCTTGTTGGCTGTCGCGCGAATCTTCGCGACATCCGCCGTCTTCAGCGCACCATCCCGCACCACGATGCGGCCGTCCACGATCACGTGGCGTACGTCGGCCGCGCGCGCGCTGTAGACGATCCGGGAGATCAAGTCGGCCTCCGCTGGCTGCGCGTGCGGTCCGTCCAGGTCGAGCGCGATCAGGTCGGCGCGCTTTCCGACCTCGATCGAGCCGATCTCCGACTCGAGACCCAGCGCCCGTGCGCCGCCGAGCGTCGCCAGCTCCAGCACCTGCGCCGCCGGCATCGTCTCGGGGCCGAGCCGCGGCTTCTGCACCAGCGCCGCCAGCCGCATCTCGGCGAACGCGTCCAGGCGGTTGTTGCACGGCGCGCCGTCCGCCCCGATGGCGACGCGGCAGCCCGCCGCGAGCATCTCGGGAATCGGCGCCAGGCCGCTGCCGAGCTTCAGATTCGAGCTGGGACAGTGAACGACGTTCGTTTCCTGGCGCGCGAGCCGCGCGATGCCGTCCGTGTCCACCCACACGCAGTGCGCCAGCGCCGCGCGCGGCCCGGAGATCCCGACGGAGTCGAGATAGGCGATTTCATCGTGGCCGGTTTCCCGTTTCACGGTATCGAGCTCGAGCACCGTTTCGGCCGCGTGCGTGTGGATGACGGCTCCCGCCTTCTCGGCCAAGTCGCTGACCGCGCGCAGCAGCGGACCGGTACAGCTCGGCGCGAAGCGGGGTGCAAAGCAGTAGCGCAACCTGCCATCGGCGGCGCCATGCCATTTCCCGCACAGATCCGCGCTTTCGGAAAGCGCCGCATCGGTGGATTCGCGCAGGGAGGGCGGATTCGCGGATCCGTCCATGAGGCATTTCCCCGCCGTCGCCCGGATGCCGATGGACTCGAGCGCGTCGAACGCCGCGCTCGTGTGCCGCACCGTCTCCATGTCCAGAATCGCCGTGGTGCCGCCGAGCAGCAGCTCCGCCGCGCCGAGCATGGCGGAGGCGTGAATCGACGCTTCGGTATGCGCCGCCTCGAGCGGCCAAATTCGCTTGGCGAGCCAGCTCTCCAGTGCGAGATCGTCAGCGAGCCCGCGGAACAGCGTTTGACAGAGATGGATGTGAGCTTGGATGAGACCAGGAAGAATGATGAGGCCTGAGCAATCGATTACTGTGGGTTTTGACCGCCCATCGGCCCGTCCGCCCCTCCGCCCAACCGATTTGATGCGCCCGTTGTCGATGAGCACATCGGCGTCCATCACCCGACGGGCATTGTCCAGGGTAACCAGCCGCGCTCCGCGGAGCAGCAGCGGTTTGCTCAAGGAAGGTTCAGAAGATCCGTGGGGTCGAAGGAGACCGTTCCGTACTGCGCGCCCCAATGCAGATGGGGACCCGTCACGCGCCCCGTCGCGCCGACGCGGCCGATGATCTGCCCGCGCTGCACCGTGTCGCCGACCGCGACGAGCGTGCGACTCAGGTGATGGTACACCGTCATCAAGCCGTCGCCGTGGTGCACGTACACCGATATCCCGCCGTAGAAGAAGTCGCCGACGAGGGCGACGACGCCGCGATTCGCGACCTTCACAGGCTCGCCGCGCCGGCCGTCGAGATCGAGGCCGTAATGGACGCTGCGCCGCACGCCGTTCACCACACGGCCGCCACCGAACGGGCTCGTGACTCGGGCATCGCGCGGTTGCATGAACGGCGTCCACCACAGGCGCGGCACCGTGTGCGCGCGCCGCGCGGCGTCGCGGGACCGCACGCGCTCGCGGTCGATGCGGGCCTGGAGGGCGCTGTCAGGCGGCTGCGTGAATCGCCGGGCCACGCGGATTCGTTCGCGGGACTCGGGCCGCGCGGTCAGCGGCACGTGCACGGTCTTGCCGAGAATCGCGCCATCCCAACGCAAATAGAGGACGTTGACGGCGGTGCTCTTGGACGTGCCGAGTGGTACGGCGGCGAACGCCTGCCCGTCGCTGAAATGCAGCGGCTCTCCCGCGACCTCGCCCGTGATGGCGCCCGGCGCCGAGATGACGATCAGCGATCCCTGGCGCGGCACGGCCGGCTCCCAGCTGACGTCCTGCACGACCGCGAGCGCGATGAGGGCGGGCAGCAGCATCAAGTCGAAATCCGCGGCGTGACGGGGGCGGAATCGGTGGATGGCGGCAGATCGAAGTACGCCTCCACCTCATCCAGCAGCTCGTCGTCGTCGTACAGCCCGGAAAGAATCCGCTCGGCGCTGCCTGGCTCGACCAGCACGTAGCCGAATGGGTAATCCACTCCGGTCAGCAGGATCAGGCGGCGCTGGCGGTTGGGGAGCGCGACGTAGATCGAGTCGGAATTCGTCGGCACGAGCTTGATCTTGGCGCGGGCGAGCCTGGGCGCGATGTGGTCCGTCGTGAAATTCAGCTCCTCGAGCGCCTCGGCCTGATCGTCGGCGGAAAAGGTGTCGGCAGCGGCGAGCCAGAACACGATGACGGTCGGTTCGGTGACGAGACGCGGCGTGAGCAGGGTGCTGTCGGCGGAATCGCTCGGGTTCATGTCCGCGAAGCTCAGCGTGTCCGCGGTGCGAGTCGCAACGGAGGCATTCTGCGTCCGGCACGACACAAACAGTGCGACTGCGAAGAGCGTTGCTGCGCGCATGGCAGACAATATACTTAGCTCATGACCACACTTCTTCAGGGCAAGCGACATCATGGGATCGTCCGGCTCACCCACTGGGCGACGTTCCTGTTGCTCGTGGGGATGATCACGAGCGGGCTGCAGATCTACAGCGCCTATGCCCGCTTCGGCGATCGCGGTGGCCCGTATTACGTGAATCCGTTCGAGGACCGCGCGTTTCCGGCGTGGAGCCGGCTGGGCGGGTGGCTCGCGGGAGCCCTCAATTGGCATTTCACGTTGATGTGGCCGTTCATCGTCGCCGGCGCGCTGTACCTGTCGTATCTCGTGGCGAGCGGCACGTGGCGCTCGTTGTTGTTCCGGCCCCGCGACATCCGCGGCGCGATCGACATGCAGAAGTACTACCTCCGTCTGCGGAAGGACCATCCGCCGCAGGGGAAGCATAATCCGCTGCAAAAGCTCGCCTACACGTTCATCATTCTGCTCGGCGTGCTGTCGGTGCTGACCGGATTCGCGATCTACAAACCCACGCAGCTCTCGTGGCTCACGGCGCTGTTCGGCGGGTTCCAGGCCGCTCGCTACTGGCATTTCTGGACGGTGTGGATCTTCACCGGTTTCCTGGTCGTGCACGTCATTCTGGTTTTCGTCGTCGATCCCGCGTCGCTGCGGGCCATGGTCTCGGGGTGGTACCGCGGGCGGTTCCCCAACCATGATTGATCGGCGCGCGTTTCTGCGACTCGCCGCGGGCGCCGGCACCGCTTCACTCGTCGGGGCGTGCGGGTGGGACGGCGGCAATACGGTACGCCCGTTGCTGCTCGACGTCAGCCGCTTGAACGACTGGGTCGGCGAGAAGGTTTTGTTTTCAAGGACCCGGCTGGCGCGCGAGTACGACGTGTCCGAGCGCGCGGCGCAGCTGCCGAGCTATTTCATTTCGAAAGTGACGCCGATGTTGCAGAACCCCGCCGCGTGGCGGTTGCGCGTGGAAGGGCTGGTCCGCCGCCCGCAGGCCCTGTCGCTCGACGATCTGCATGCGATGCCAGGGACGTCGTACACGGTCAAGCATCATTGCGTCGAGGGCTGGAGCGCGATCGCCACCTGGCATGGCGTTCCGGTTTCGGCGATCGCCGAGCGGTGCGAGCTGCTGCCGGCCGCGCGCTACGTGCGCTTCGATTCGTTCGACTCCGGTTACTCCAATGGCTGGGATATGGCGAGCGCGATGCATCCGCAGACGATTCTGGCGTACGGGATGAACGACAATCCGTTGTCGCCCGCGCACGGCGCGCCGCTGCGGCTCTATTCTCCTACCAAGCTTGGCTACAAGATGACGAAGTATCTCGTGTCGGTGACCTTCACGGCCGAGCGACCGGGCGGGTACTGGGAGGATCAGGGCTACCCCTGGTTCGCGGGAGTGTGAGCGGTGCCCGTTGAGCATCGGTCGCGATTTCGCAGCCTAACGCGCACGAGCGCGTGTTATCTTGCTATCGAACGCAGCCTAACACGCGGGAGGTATCTTGAGAATGCGGGTTATGCAGACACACGGCGACGGTCATGGGCTCCCGTTGAGTCAGCCTAATAACTAGTTAGACAGCGAATAACTTCACAGGACCTTGAACACTCTTCGTCGAGCGGCGCCACTGATTGGCATTGGCCTTCTGCTCATCTTAGCCGCCTGGATTTGGATGAACCCGCGGAGATCAAATGCTGGGGCGATCGCGCTTTGCCGTGAGGCATATGAGCGGGCTCTGACAGCTTCCGATTCTGCCCGCGTCGATCGGCTCATGCCCCTGCCTCAGTC
>JBOHSJ010000188.1:0-5049 GCA_050733035.1 Gemmatimonadales bacterium
TCCTCGACCACCGGCAGCAGGTTCATGCCCCAGGTGCCGCCGTCCACGAGCTCGACATCGGGCGGAAACGCATAGGCGGTGCGAAGATGATCGAGCGTGATGAGGCCCAGGCCATCGTCGCCCATGAGCGGGTTGCCGAGCCCGATGACCACGACCCGCGCGTTCCCCCGCTCCCGTTGGGAGCGGGGGTCAGGGGGTGAGGTCTTATTGGTCGACATAGGTGACGTCCGAGCGAACAAAGCGGCCGCCGCTGATGATCGAGGAGATCGTCCCGGTGCGCTCGAGCAAGTCGGCACGCAACGCGAGATAGATGTGAATCGGGATGAAGATGAGGAACGCCCAGGTCAGGACGTGGTGCACGAAATGCACGACCTGAATGCCGCCGAGCAGCGGCACGACCCAGCCGAACAGCAGGTACCAGAGGCCGCCTGGACGCGATTGCCCGTACATCGCGAAGCCGGTGATCACTTGGGCAATCGCCACGGTGTACATCCCCGTGTAGCTGAATTGCTGGAGCGGGTTGTGCCCGAGATAGTGTGGCGCCTTCTCGGGCTGGATCATGAGATAGAACTTCACCTGCTTGAGCATGTTGATCCAATCCGACCTGCGGACGGGGAACAGCGCCTTCCACCGCTCGAACTGATTGCCCGCGAACAGCCAGTAGACGCGCACGATCGCGGTCGCGACGAATACGCCGGCGGCGGCGAAATGCAGGAAGCGCATCCAGCCCATCAAGTAGTGAGCGCTCGCCTCGCCGTGCGTGATGAAGTACGGCTTGCCGATGTAGAATCCGGTGACGACGAGCACCAGGATCGACAGCGCCGCCGCCCAGTGCATCGCACGGATCGGCCATTCCCAGAGATAGACCCAGCGGTAGTTGCCGCTCGGCGGCGGCATCTTGTGGGCGAGCGAAACCCCCGTGCCCCGTCTCATTGGACCTTCACCGTGATCACTTCTTTGCCGGTCGCATCGAGGACGTGCACGCCGCACGCCATGCACGGATCGAACGAGTGGATCGTGCGCAGGATCTCGATCGGCTGATCCGGTTTGACGAGTGGGTGGTGATCCATCAGCGCCGCTTCATACGGCCCCGGCTGTCCCTGGCCGTCGCGCGGCGAGCAGTTCCACGTGCTCGGCACCACGCACTGATAGCGGGAGATCTTCCCGTCCTCGATCTGCACCCAGTGCCCGAGCGCGCCGCGCGGCGCGTCGAGATAGCCGTACCCCTGCGCCTTGGCGGGCCAGCTGTCGGGATTCCATTTGTCGCCGTTGTGGGTGCGCACGTCGCCCCCCTTGATGCGGGCGACGAGCGCGTCGTACCAGTGAGAGAGACGGCGTGACAGCAGCACGGTCTCGATGCCACGTGCGCCGGTGCGGCCGAGCGTCGAGAACAACGCGGCCGGGCCGACTTCGAGCCGATCGAGCACCTCCTTGACCTGGGCTCGCACGCCTTCGTGACCCGATGCGAAGCCGACCAGCATCCGTGCCAGCGGGCCGACTTCCATCGCCTTCCCCTCGTAGCGCGGCGCCTTCATCCACGTGTACTTCTTCTGCCCCTGCAGGTACGTCCAGGGTGTGGGCGGCCCGTCGTACTTCGCTTTGGTCTCGCCTTCCCAGGGATGCAACCCGGCCTCGTCGCCTTTTGAGTACTCGTACCAGGAGCTGTTGATGTACTCTTTCACGAGCTGGTGGTCGTAGGGGTAGACCTTCGACAGGTCCTTCGCGAGGATGATCCCGCGCGGAAAGTAGAGTGAGTCGATGTCGCGCACGTCGCCGTCGGGGAACTCGCCGCAGGCGAGATAGTTGCCGGTTCCGCCACCGATGCCCGCCCATTCCTTATAGAAGCCGGCGATGGCCATCAGGTCCGGCCAGTAGACCTGCTCCACGAACCGCTGCGCGCGGGTGATGATGTCGCGGATGTCGGTCAACCGCTCGGCATTGATCGTCGCGGTGTCGTCAAGATTGATGGCGGATGCCATGCCGCCCACCAGGAAATTGGGGTGCGGGTTCTTGCCGCCGAAGATCGTGTGCAGGCGGATGACGTCGCGCTGCCAATCGAGCGCCTCGAGGTAGTGCGCGACCGCCATCAGGTTCGCGGCCGGCGGCAGCTTGTAAGCGGGGTGGCCCCAATAGCCGTTGGTGAAGATGCCCAGCTGCCCGGTCCCCACGAACGTCTTGAGCCGGTTCTTGACCTCGGCGAAGTACGTCGCCGAGTTGTTGGGCCACGGCGAGAGCGACTGCGCCAGCCGCGACGTCGCCGCCGGGTCCGCCGACAACGCGCTCACCACGTCCACCCAGTCGAGCGCGTGCAGGTGATAGAAGTGGATCACGTGGTCCTGCACGAACTGCATGCCGTGGATCAGATTGCGGATCAGGTTGGCGTTGGCCGGAATGCGGATGTCGAGCGCGTCTTCCACGGCGCGGCACGACGCGACGGCATGGACGACCGTGCAGACGCCGCAGATCCGCTGCGTGAAGGCCCAGGCGTCGCGCGGGTCGCGGCCCTGCATGATGATCTCGATGCCGCGAAACTGGGTGGAGGTCGCCCAGGCGTTGGTGATACGCCCGTTTTCCGCCTGCGCCTCGATGCGGAGATGGCCTTCGATCCGCGTCAGGGGATCGACAACGATCTTAGTCGTGGCCATCGCCGCCTCCCGTTTCCTTCTTGGGTGGTGATTCGAGCACCGGCAGCGCTTTGCGGCGTTCCCGCATCTGGTGGACACCCGTCGCGATCGCGTGGGCCGCCACGCCGGCGGTGGCGCCGACGGCGAGCGCCGCCCCGATCGTGTCGGCGTACCGCTCCACCCCGAAGCCGGCCACGTCAGGCAAACGTCCGTAGAAGGGCGTCATCGTGTCCCAGAAATGCCGCTCGGTGCAGCCGAGGCAGGGGTGACCCGCGCCGATGGGCCAGCTGGTACGCGTGTTCCACAGGAAAATCGGGCAGGGAGAAAAGGTCGCCGGCCCCTTGCAGCCGACGTGATACAGGCACCATCCCTTGCGCGCCGCTTCGTCGTCGAACGCTTCGACGAACTGGCCCGCGTCGAAGTTGGCGCGCCGGGGACACTGGTCGTGAATCCGCGCGCCGTAGGCAAAGAGCGGACGGCCGTCGTAATCGAGCTCGGGAACCCGGCCGAACGTGAGATAATGCACGATGGTCGCCGTGACCACGTCACCGATCGGCGGGCAGCCGGCGATGTTCACCACCGGCTTGTCGTTCACGATGTCGGAGACGCCCACGGCACCAGTCGGATTGGGGCGGGCGGCCTGGATGTTGCCCCAGTGCGCGCAGGCGCCGATCGCGATCACCGCCTTGGCATCCCGCGCCGCCTCTTTGAGGATTGTTTCCGCCGTGCGGCCGCCGATCGTCGTGTAAATCCCCCCGTCGTTCAGCGGAACGGATCCGGTCACGACCAACAGATACTCACCCTTGTTCTTCGCCATCGAGCTCTGCAGCGCAGCCTCGGCCTGGTGCCCCGCGGCGGCCATGATGTTGTGCTGGTAATCGAGCGACACGACGTCGAGGACGAGGTCGCCGATGGTGGGCTCGGCGGTGCGCAGCACGCTTTCCACGCAGCCCGTGCACTCCTGCAGCGACAACCAGACGACCGTCGGCCGTTTCACCGCGGCGAGCGCCGCGGCCACCCTGGGGGTCAGCAGCTCGGACAGACCCAGCGCTGCCGTCATTTGCGCGCAAAACGTGAGAAAATCGCGGCGGCTGACGCCGCGGCCCTCGAGATACTGACCCAGCGATTGGTCTGGGATCCACGGATGAGAAGTCGGAAAGTACATGCGCAGCTCCTCCTTCATGTTCCGGGAGAGTAGCCCGCGAACTCGGTAGGTCTCTGCAAGTCCGCGTGAAGAAACCTTTACCCGTGCTTCACGGTCGTTCGATCAGACGGGTGTCAGACTACGCGCATGACAGGCGACTCGGTTTCCGCGGGCGATCTCGCGCAATTACTGGAGACCGAGCGTCGGCTGGCGGAGCGGCTGCAAGCCGCACACGTCGAGGCCGAGGCGCTGGTCGCGCAGGCGCGCGCCGCAGCCGAGCGACGCGAGGCCACACTCGCCGCCCAGCTGGAAGCCGACCAGCGGCTGATGGGTGCGCGGTTGGAGCGGGAACGCCGCAAGCGCGAGCGCGAGATCGAAGCGGCCGCGGAGCATGAGGTCGAGGCGTATGCGCGAGTCTCCACACCGCGATTGAAGGAGATCGCCCGAATCCTTGCGCCCCGCCTCCTCGCCGACGAGGGCAGCCGATGATCATCGCGATGTCGAAGGTGCGCGTGCTCGGTCCACGGGAGCGCTTGACCGACGTCCTCCGCGTGCTTCAGGACCTGAGTCTCTTGCATCTCGCCGCGCCGCAGGTACCGGCGGACGCTCCGTTGGGGCGAGCGATCCTCAAGGCCGCCGAAGAGCGGGAGCGCCGGCATCTGCGCGCCGTTCTCGCCGATCTCGAGGCGGCGATCCAGGAGCTTCAGGTGCGAGCCGCTCACCCCGCGACGACCCGCGCGGCAGCGGCTGATTTCCCCCGCTGGGCGCGGCTCGCGTGGCGTGTGCGCCGGGAAGCGGAGCGTCTCCGGTTGCAGCTCGTCGCCCTGGAAGAGGAAAAAGCGCTGATCAGGAAGTACGAGGCGTTCTTCTCCGCCTTCCGGGCGCTCCTCGAGGCGGAGACCCGCTGGCCCAATGCGACGGCCTACCACGTGCTGGTTCGGGGCTCGGATGCCGGCGCGATCCCGAAACTGCGCGCGAGCTTGGCCACAGCCATCGGTGCCGACTTCGAGATCTACACGCATCCCCTTCCGAACGGGGAGATCGCGCTGTTGATCATCGTGGCCGCCCCCGCCGCGGCGCGCGTCGAGCAGCTGCTGGCGCGGGCCCACGTCGAAGAGATCCCGGTCCCCGCGCAATACGGAGGTGGGGCGCTGGCGCAGGCGATCCCGCGCATGCTCGAGCGCCTAGGCCAGATCCCCGGGGCCCGTGAACAGGCGCTCCGCCGCCTGCAGCAGCTCGCCCGCGAGCACGGCACCGAGCTGGCGCGCGCGCGGGGAGCTG
>JBOHSJ010000189.1:0-24036 GCA_050733035.1 Gemmatimonadales bacterium
GCGCGCGGCCGCGGAGGCCGCGGCCTGGGCCGCGCCGGGCGTGACCACGGTGGAAAACGAGCTTGAAATCGACTCATAGAGAGCGAGAGCATCCATGAACGCGATGCTACTGAACACCCAGACCACAGACGCGCTGCGGGCGAGGCGAATCACGCGTTACACATACCACTTGTTCTCGTCCCGGACGGAGGACGACGTCGTCATTCTCCTATACGACGACAAAGCCGACGTCGTCGGCCAGCTGTGCTTCCCGGCCGACGACCTGCCCCTCCCCCCGGCGGCGGCAACGCGCGACTGCGTGACGCTCTACTTCGCGCGCTCGCGCTTCGCGGCGGTCCTGGACATGCTGCGCAACGAAGGACCGATCGAGCTCCGCTGGGCCGGCCCCTTCGACAGCTGCCTCTCGACGGAATACGAGCGAGTAGGCGAGGGAGAAGGGGCGTGACGGCACAAGCGTCACGTGCTTCATCGGAGCTACTCGAGCACACCGCGGAAATGCGCGTCCGGGTCCGCGCACCGTCGTTTGGCGAGTTGGCGGCCGAGGCCGGGCGCGCGCTCGCAAGGATCCAGCTCGGAGGGATCGCGACGCGGCCGGCTGGGGCCTGGCGGCGGATCGAGGTGCGCGCGAGCGACCGTGAGGCGCTGCTCGTCGATTGGTTGAACGAGCTGATCTTTCTCGCGGAGACCGAGCGCTGGGTGCCGGCCGCATTTCAGGTGGTCAACACCGACACGACGCTGCGCGTGCTCGCCCGCGGCGTATCGGTCAAGGAGGCGCCCGCCCGCGTCAAGGCCGCGACCTTTTCCGGTCTGGAGATCCGGCCCATTCCGGGTGGTCTCGAAGCCGAAGTCGTTTTTGATGTCTGAGAGGCGGACCATGACGGCGCTCGACACGATACCCTCCGCGGAGCTCGTCCACGACATCCCCGCCACGCAGCGGTGGGATATGCGCGTGCCCGCGCGCGTGTTCGCGGACGACGAGTTGTGGAAGGCGATCGCGCACGATCGCTCGCTCGAGCAGCTGATGAACGTCGCGACCTTGCCCGGCGTCACGCGCTGCGTGTACGCGATGCCCGACGTGCACGAGGGCTACGGCTTCCCCGTCGGCGGCGTCGCGGCCACGCGGGCGAGCGATGGCGTGATTTCGCCGGGCGGCGTGGGATACGACATCAACTGTGGCGTCCGGCTGCTGATCTCGGATCTCGAAGAGGACGCCGTGCGGCCCCGCTTGCCCGCCTTGGTGCACGAGCTGTCGCGGAGCATCCCGTCCGGGACGGGGCGCGGCACCCGAGTTTCTCTGAGCGACGCCGAGCTCGACCGCGTGCTCGGCGAGGGGTGTCGCTACCTCGTGGAGCGCGGGCAGGCCGTCCCCGAGGACCTGGAGACGATCGAGGCCGGGGGCAGTCTGGCCCGAGCTGATCCCGATGCGGTGTCGTCCCGTGCGAAGGCGCGGGGCCGCGACCAGCTCGGCACGCTTGGGTCCGGGAATCACTTCGTCGAGGTCCAGACTGTTGAGACCGTGATCGATCCAGCGGCCGCGCGCGCCTACGGTGTTGCAGCGAGGCGCGTCGCCGTGCTCATCCACACGGGATCGCGCGGCCTGGGCCACCAGATCTGCACCGACTATGTCCGGCTGATGGACCGGGTCATGCCGGCCTACGGCATTACCTTGCCCGATCGCGAGCTCGCCTGTGCGCCGTTCGCCTCATCCGAAGGTCAGCGCTACTTCGGTGCGATGTGCGCCGCCGCCAATTTCGCGTTTGCCAATCGCCAGACGATCAGCCAACGCGTACGCGATGTCTTCCATCGCTTCTTTGGCGGGGCCGGACGTTTACGGCTGGTGTACGACGTCGCGCACAACATGGCGAAGCTGGAAGAGCACGACGGTGAGCTACTGTGCGTGCACCGCAAGGGCGCCACGCGGGCGTTCGGCCCGCGGCATGCCGAGACGCCCGAGCGCTACCGCGCCGCCGGTCAACCCGTCTTCATCCCCGGCAGCATGGGGACGCGCTCGTACGTGCTGGCGGGCACCGACGCCGCGCTGGGGCTGAGCTTCGGCAGCGCCTGTCACGGCGCCGGCCGCGCGATGAGCCGCCATGCGGCGAAGCGGGCCACGTCGGGACGCGCGGTGCGGCAGGAGTTGGCGGCGCAGGGGATCGCCGTTGCCTGCCCATCGAGCGGTGAGCTCGCGGAGGAAGCGCCGCTCGCGTACAAGGACGTGGAGCGCGTCGTGGACGTCGTGCACCGCGCGGGACTTGCCCGGAAGGTGGCGCGGCTCCGCCCGATCGGTGTGATCAAAGGCTAACGACAGGAGGCAGGATAATGGCTACGACATCCAATCGAACCCGGCCCACGGCATCACCGTCCGCCCGGGACGTCGCGAAGAGACTGGCGGCCCTCGAAAAGGCCGTGCGGAGTCTCGAGAAGACGGTCGGGGACTTGAAGTACGAAGTCGAGCAAATGGTGGCGGAAGCCTGAGGCCGATGGTCCTCACGCTGTTGTCGGGCGGCGCCAACCTCCCGCTGGCGGAGGCCGTCGCCCAAACGCTCGGGACGCGGCTGGGGGTCATCAGCCTGCATCGCTTTCCGGACGGCGAGCTGCATGTCGCGGTGCGGGACAGCCTGCGGGGGCACGACGTCTATCTCATACAGCCCACGTCTCCGCCGTTCGAAACGCATTTCCTCGAGCTGCTGTTGCTGGCGGACGCGTGCCGGCGGGCCGGCGCCGTGCGCCTCACGGCCGTGGTCCCGTACTTCGGCTACGCCCGCCAGGATCGCCGGGCCTCGGGCCGCGAGCCGGTCGGCGCGCGGCTGATCGCCGATCTGTTCTCCGCGGCGGGGATTCATCGGCTCGTGGCCATCGACCTGCATTCCCCGACGCTCGAAGGTTTCTTCTCCTTTCCGCTCGAGCACTTGACCGCGGTCCCTGCTCTCGCTGCGGCTCTGGGGAACGGTCTTCGTGAGCGCGTGGTGGTCGCACCCGATCTCGGCGCGGCGCGACTCGCCGATCGGTACGGGCGGGCGCTGGACCTTCCCGTCGCCATGGTGCACAAGACGCGCATCACGGGTGAGGAGGTGGTCGTCCGCGGCGTAACCGGAGATGTTGCCGGTCGCGCGCCGATAATCGTGGACGACATGATCAGCACCGGAGCGACGATCGCCGCGGCCGTCGCCGCTCTGCGGGAGGCCGGCTGCCGCCCGCAGTTCACGGTCGTGGCGAGTCACGCGCTGTTGGTGGGGGACGCCGTGGCGCGTCTCCAGCAGTTGGCTCTGGAGCGCGTGATCGTCACCGACAGTGTCGCGATTCCAGCCGCCGCAGCCGCTCTCCCGGTTCAGGTCGTCAGCATCGCGCCGTGCATGGCCCAATGCATCGGACGGCTTCACCAGGACCGATCACTCGCCGACCTTCTCGTGCACTGCTGATCCCGTACGACCGTGTCCTGCTACGTGGTCAGCGCGGCCCGGCGCCGGACCTCGCGCACCGTGGCCCGCACGGCCATCATGGTCGCCGCTGCCGCCCCCGCGATCGCCACCCTCTTGGCCACCTTCTTGAACGCCGCCTTCGCCGCCCGCTTGCGGATCCGTGCCCTGGCGGCCTTGCCCTGCTTCACGAGTTCGTCATCGGCCGCGGCGATGAGCCGTTTGGTCGCGAGTTTCCCCGCGATCCGCGCGCGGGCCAGCGTGCGCTTCGTTGCGAGCGCGAGTCGCTGTTTTGTCGTCATCGTTGGCTCCTGATGTGAGTCGAATGTCTCCGGTTCTAATGTCCTGAAACACGTATGACGGAATTTTGAAGCCGGCGGGAAGCTCTCTTCCCTTTCACGTTGGCTTCACCGAGAAGGACATCGAAATCAGCCTCGAGCGGGCCTGCGCAGCGCGGAGACGAGGAGCGCGAGACCCGCAGCTATCAGTACAAATGGCAGTAGGCTGAACTCGAGCTTCATGAATTCCGCCACACTGCCTGCAACAAACAGGGATCCCACGACGAGCCAGAACGGCTCCGCGCCCAACCCGACGTACTTGCGCGCCAACTGCACACCGACCGTGATGCCCCCGACACCAAGCAGGCCCAGCGCCCACCCCAAGTGGGCGATCAGTGCTACGCCGACCCAAACGAAGAACAATCCCCACCCCGCCGCGTCCACTCTCCGGGCAAGAACTGGCCGAGGAGGAAGCTGCTCGACGTGTGTCATAGACTCTCCTGAGGTTGTGAGGCCGTGGGTGAAAAGGTGTTGAGATCGCTCGGAAGCACACCAGCGGAGGCGATGACAGGCGTGCGGTGGCGCAGATGCCACTGCACGATCTCGTCCCACACCTCCTGCGCCGTTTCAGCGAACCAGAACAGCTCGAGATCTTCCAGGTCGATCACGCCTTCGGCCAGGAGAAAGTCGAAATCCAGCGCCTGGTGCCAGTAGCGTTGGCCCACCAGCACGATGGGCAGGGGCTCGATCTTCCGCGCCTGCACGAGCGCCAGCGTCTCGAACAACTCGTCCAGTGTCCCGTAACCCCCGGGGAATGCGACGAGCGCCGTAGCCCGCAGGAGCAGATGCATTTTCCGCACGGCGAAGTAGTGAAATCGAAAACACAGCTCCGGGGTGATGTACGGATTCGGGTATTGCTCGTGCGGCAACACGATGTTCAGGCCGATGGATTGCGCGTGGGCATCATCGGCGCCGCGATTCGCTGCCTCCATGATGCCGGGACCGCCACCGGTCAGAATCACCGGCCGGTAGTCGGGCAACTCCTCCGAGCCGGCGCTCACCAGCCGGGCAAATTCTCGCGCCCTGTCGTAGTACTGGCTCTTCGCGAGGACGCGTTCGGCGACCGCAAGGCGGCGGGCCAGCTCGACATTCCGCGAGTCCTTCTTGAGCGCGGTACGGAGCGCCGCAGCCCGGCGCCGCGCCTCGGCCGGCTCGGGAATCCGCGTGCTGCCAAGAACCACGATCGTGGACCGGATGCCGTGTTCCTCCAGCAGCAGCTCCGCCTTGGCGTAGTCGAGCTGCAGCCGCAGGCCTCGAACCTCCGCACGATCCAGGAAGGTGACGTCCTGGTCAGCCTCGACGTAGCTCTGGCTCCGCAGGATGGCCCGTACCCGCGCCGGTGGGGCGTGATCGCTCGCCATAGTCAAGAACCTCGGCGCCGTACGATAAAGTGGCGCTGAAATTCGTTGGAAGGCGCCTTACCACGAACCTCATCCGTTCCTGTCCCGCGACCGGTTAGGCTGATCGCCATGCTTGCGAGGCGGATTGCGCTCGCCACACTGCTGGCCCTGGCGATCATCGTCATCCTCGGCTCGGGCACCGCCCACCGGCTCGTATTGCTGGGGTTCGAGGACGCTCGACGACTTGCGGTGGCTCAGCCGGCCTACGCCATGGCGCTCATCGTGCTGTTCTCCGCCCTGGCCGCGATGCTCGCGTTCGTCTCGAGCTGGGTGTTCGTGCCATTCGCGGTCTTCACATGGGGCGCACCCGTGGCCCTGCTGCTGTTGTGGACCGGCTGGCTGTTGGGAGGCGCCGCGACCTACGCTACCGGGCGGTTCCTGGGGCGGCCCGCGGTGCGGTGGCTCGTGCGCGGCGATAGTCTGGCCCGTTACGAGCAACGCTTCGCCCGGCACATGCCCTTCTACGTCGTGTTGCTCGTGCAGCTGTCCCTGCCTTCGGAGATTCCCGGTTACCTGCTCGGCGTGGTGCGGTACTCGTTCGCGCGCTATCTGGCCGCGCTCGGCGTCGTCGAGCTGGCGTACGGCATCGTGACGGTGTATCTGGGCCAGGGCGTGCTGGAGCGGCGCTTGCTCCCCGTTCTCGCCGGGCTCACCCTGCTGGCACTGGTCACGGTCGTCGCGGCGTACGCGCTGCGCGGCCGCTTCGCCCACGCGCGGGTCAGTGGGGGGTGAGAGTCAGCAGTGACAGGCCGAGGGACAACGCGATCAGGACAATGATGATCCACTCCAGCACCTCCATCCGCCGGTTGGCGGCACGATCGGCCATCTTCCCATAGATGCCGTCAATCGTCTGCAGCTTGCGGGAGATCGTGGCGTCCCATTCAGCCAGGTGGAAGCGGCGTGACGCCAGCGAGTAAATGCGCGCGAGATACTGCTCGCCGACGAGCTTCAGGGCGTTCGTGACCTGCTCGAACAGGATGGCGGCGTCGACCTGCAGGCGGCCGAGCCGCATGAGGTCCGGTCCGCGCCGGCCAGCCCCCCAGAGCCGCGCGGGCCGTCCCAGGAGCGTCTCGTAGGCCTTCTCCAGAGTGTCGTCCAGCTGCTGATCGAGGTAGCGCATCTCCAGGAGCTGGGAATTGGCGAACTCGAGTACCATCCGCACGTCCTCGCCCTCGGGATCGAACAGCAGCGCCGCGTCGGTGTCTATGATCGCCGCGTCGTTGGGCCCAAACGACAACCGGAGCGCCGTGGCGTCGGTCACTTCCTGTTGCGACAAGGGGTGCAGTGCCGCGCGGAGGATCCTGGCCACGGTCTGGCCGTGCTCGGTCCACAGCGACGCCGCATCGCAGGGTGTCGTAAACGCCTCGACATGAAAGAGCGCGTAGTCCTCCACCGTGTCGCCGATCTGGGGGCGAACGGCGGCGTCACCCAGATGTGCGAGCAGGTCCTCGACATGTCGGCGGGAGTCGGCGAGGAGGCGCGGGTTGCCCCACAGCTCGTCGGCGAGCGCGGGCAGGTCGCTGAGCGGACCTTCGATCGGAGTGGCATAGCTCACGGACACCGCCCCGAAGTCGTACAGCACGACTTCCACGCTGGGTGCCGTGCGATAGGCGCCGTGCGCCTGTGTCACGCCGGCCCGGGTCACGCGCAGCGGCGCGGGCCGGTACTCGAAGTACGCCGGCGCCCGCCGCTTCTGCTTGATCCTCTGGCGCTCAGCCTCCGCCACGAGCCGCCGCTCGGCCAGGTCGAGGTCGATCGCCTGCGCAACCTCGTAGGCGAAGAGCGAATAGCAGGTGCCCTTCGCGATCGAAAGCTCGGACACGGACGCCCCTTCCACCTCAAAAACGTTCGACAATACGCACCCCGTCGCTCACCCGATCGTTCGGGTAGCGAATGACTACCTCCCCCTCGCTCACGCCGGCCGTGATCTCGGCATCGACTGACGTGCGGTGTCCCACCGTCACGCTGCGCGCCAGGGCTCTGCCCCCTTCCACCACGAAGAGGTGCCACCCATCGCCCGCGCGGAACAGCGCGCTCGCCGGAACAGTGAGGACGCTGTCGGCACTCCAGATCACGATGCGGATCTCGACCCGATAGCGATCGCCCAGGGTGGCAGGCTGATCCAGCAAATCGCCGATGACGTTGACGCGTTGTTCCTCGACGCCGAGGGCAGAGATCTTCGTGAAGGCCGAAGGCTCCACGAGACGGACGCGCCCACGCAGCGTCTCGCCCCCCCATCCTTCGATCTGCATAGGCGCTCCGCTGGGCACCTTCACCGCGTCGGCGGATAGCAGATCGGCCACGATTTCGAGGCGCGAGCGGTCCCCCACCTCGGCGAGCGGCGTGCCCGGTGTGACCACCCGTTCGCTCGGCTCGGGCACGCGCAGAATGCGGCCGGCGACCGGCGAGCGAATCGCGATCGGCTCTCCTCCGCCGGCAAGCGCCGCTCGTGCCACCTCGACCTCGTGCGCCGCCGCCTGCGCCCGGAACTCAGCCGACTCGAGGTCCCGCGCGCGCGACACCTCCTCCAGGTCGATGCGCTCGTGCGCTTCCGTGGCGATGGCGTTTTGCGCGGCGAGCCTGCGGGCCCGCTCCCATTCCCGGTGGGCTTGATCGTGCGCGGCCTTCGCCTGGGCCACGGCGGCTGCCGCCGCACGCTGGGCGTCCTCGGCGGCCTCGAGCCGCGCCGCTGCCTGATCCCGGGTACGCGGATCGAGTGGCGCGGGAAAGATACGTGCCACGACCGTTCCCGCCCGCACAGGGTCGCCCTCCCGCAGCGTGATTCGGGCGACGCGTCCCGCCACGGGCGCGGCGACAACGAAGCGGTCGCGCACGCGCGTTTCGCCCTCTTCGTCCACCGTGACCACAAGCGGCCGGCGCGTTGCCCGGGCCGTCTCCACGCGCACCGAGGCGGGCCGGAGCAGCGCAAACACTCCGTAGCCGGCCACCGCCACCACCACCCCGAGGCCCACACGCTTCGCCGTTATCCGCATCGTGCCCTCACTCTCGCGTCTTCAGCACGGCAACGAGGTCCAACCGATTGAGCCGCCGCCGCACGAGCAGCCCGGACGCCAGCGCGGCCATGACGATGACAGCGACGGCAAACACGTATGTCCGCCCGCTGAGCACGAGCGGAAGGCGGAACAACTCCCACTGATAGAGGTGCGCCAGCACCGCGGACAGACCATAGCCGATACCGAGCCCCGCGACGATCCCCACCAGGGCGAGCACGGCTTGTTCGCCGAGGAGCAGCAGGGTGATCTCCCCCCGCGTGAATCCGAGCACGCGCAGGCTCGCAAGCTCGCGGGCACGCTCCGAGAGCGCGATGCGGGCGGCGTTGTAGACCATCGCAACCGCCAGCGTGCCGGCGAAGCCGATCAGGATCGTAGTGACCAGACCGATGCTGCGCGCGAGCGTGGCTTCGAAACTCACGAGCGCCGCGTCGCGGTTCGATACCCCCGCGACGCCGGGCAACCGTTTCAGCCGGTCATATAAGGAAAGGGCCGCCGCGGGATCCACCCGCAGGAACGCGCCGGACCGGGTATTTCCCTCTCGCAGCAGCCGGTGCAGCGCGGCCGCGTCCATGTACGCCGACAGCCCGAGCAGCTCGTTGACGGCGCCCACGACCGGCACTCGCCGCACCGGACGCGCACCCTCCAGCACCTCGATCGTGACGCTGTCGCCCGGAACGACGCGCAGGATCTCGGCCAGCTTGGCGGTGAGCAGAACACCCTCTGGCGCGAGGGGCGTGACGCGAAACTCCTGGTCAACCAGCCGCCGCAACTCACCGTCACTTTCGAGCCCCAGCACCACGCCTCGCCGGCTGTGGTGCGTGGCGCGCAAGCGGGCGGGGACGCTGCGGAAGGGCTCGGCTCGCAGGACGCCCGGAAGGTGGCGCAACTCGTACACGGCGTCGGCGGCACGTGGCGTGGTGAGCACCACCGTCAGGTTCTCACGCTGCACATGACGGAACTGCACGTCCGCGATCCGGAGGATGGCGTCGACAAAGAACCGGCCGACGAGCAGCACGGCGACGGCAAGCGCGATGCCCAGCACCGACAGTGCGGCCTTGATGGGCCGACGTTCGAGACTTCTCGCGATGAGCCGGCCGGGGACCCGAAGGGCGCGGTCCAGGCGTAACCGTTCGAACAGACCGCCGTGAAAGCGAGCCGGCGGCTCCGGTTGCATCGCTGCCGCGGGCGCCAGCCGCACGGCACGGCGAACCGCACTGATCGCGCCCAACAGCGCCGCAACCAGCGTCACCAGCACGGCGAGCCCCAGGGCGGTCCAGTCCAGCCGAAAAACGAACTCGGGAAAGCGGTAGAACTGGGCGTAGCGCGCGATCGTGAGGGTGGCGAAGCGCAGGCCCAGCCCCACGCCGCCGGCGGCGCCGAGCAGCAGTGCGACGAGCGCGAACTTGAGATAGTGCCACCCTACGACCCAGTCGCTGTACCCGAAGGCCTTGAGGACGGCGATCTGCTCCCGTTCCGTCGTCACCAGACGGCCGAGCACGATGTTCAGCAGGAACGCAGCGATCCCGAGGAAAATCGCGGGCACGGCGGTTCCGGAGACGCGATTCTGCGCGATCTCATCGTTGAGAAAACGGGCCGAGACCTGATCGTCCCGGCCGTAGGCGCCCATGCCCCCGTAGCGTTCCAGCAACCGATCCACGCGCGCCAGCACGTCGGGGAACGAGGCGCCGCGCTCGAGCCGGAGCGACGCGTCGTTGAATGCGCCAGTCAGGTCGAACGCGGCCGCCATCGCATCGCGGCTCATCCACAGCACCCCGAAGCGCCGGTTGTCGGGGAACAGGCCGCCTTCGCCGATCTCGTAGACGTACTCCGGGGAGATGCCGATCCCGACGATGCGCAGCCGTTGCCACCGCCCATTCAAGACCGCGCCGAGCGAGTCCCCGATGTCCAGGCCATTCGCCGTGGCAAACGCCTCACTCGCGATGACCTCATCACGCCGTCCCGGCGGAGGCTCGAGCCACCGCCCGCGCCGCAGATGCAGATCGTTGAGGCCCGGGCGGCCACGCTCCGGCACGGACACCAGCAACCCGGTGGCCGGCTCGGCGAGCCCCGGCACGTCGAGCGTCACCCCGCTGACGATGCGCGTCTCTACGGTCGCCACGCCGGGAATCGCGCCCAGTTTCGACGCCGCCGATGCGGGGGCGCGTTTCAGGTGCACGAATACGTCGCCGAACCGATACTGCTCGTAATACGCCGCCCGCGACACCAGCAGGGAGGTGTACGCCGTGCGGGTCGTGACCACCGTCGCCACCCCGCAGGCGACCACGACACCGATCGCGATCAGCTGGGCGCGCATGTGCCAGAGATCGCGCAACAGCTTGCGGTCCAGGGCTACCATGACAGCTCGTCGGGCCGAGCCCGGCGCGCATTGCGCGTGATGTCACTGATCTGACCGCTGCGCAGCCGGATCACGCGGTCGGCCATCGCGGCGATCGCGGCGTTGTGGGTAATGACCGCGGTCGTCGTCCCGAGCTCGCGATTCGCCCGCTCCAGCACGTCCAGCACGAGCTTGCCGGTCTCGTAGTCGAGCGCGCCCGTCGGCTCGTCGCACAGCAGCGCATCCGGCTGCTTGGCGATCGCGCGCGCGATCGCCACGCGCTGCTGCTCGCCGCCGGAGAGCTGCGCCGGAAAGTGGTCGAGCCGCTCACCGAGCCCCACGAGCCGGAGCGCCGCGGCGGGATCCATCGGCCGCTCGGCAATCTCGGTTACCAGCGCGACGTTCTCCCGCGCTGTAAGACTGGGAATGAGGTTGTAAAACTGGAACACGAAGCCGACGTGCTCGCGGCGGTAGCGGGTCAGCTCGCGGTCGCCCGCACCGGTCAGCTCATGGTCCAGGAACCGCACCTGGCCGCTGGTCGGCGCATCGAGTCCGCCGAGGATGTTGAGCAGCGTGGACTTGCCGCTGCCTGACGGGCCGAGAATCACGACGAGCTCGGAGCGGAAGAGATCGAGATCGACAGACCGCAGCGCCTGCACCTCCACGTCGCCCATGCGATAGGTCTTGGTGAGGCCGCGCGCCTGGAAGACAGCCGGGGCGGTCATGTGTGGAGCGTAGCGGCGCAGCGATGGCCCGATTCTGAAGGAACGCTGAAGCGCGCTTCACGTGGTGGGACCAAGAACTAGAGCGGCCCGCTGTTTGATGGCGGGCCGCCCTACGCACCGGTTACCCGGAGTCGAGGAATTGACTTGCTCGTTCTTCTTCCCGCGGCCGCTTATGGCCTTGGGAGCTCCGGCTTCCATTCCCACGCGGCCTGACCAGCCACATGGTTCGCCGATGCGGGCGCTGCGAGTCGGTCGAATCGCGGATCGACCTCTTGCACGGCACACCGGAGCGCCACTCCGGCGTGGGTGAGACACGCGATTGGCCCCACCGCTCCCCAGACCAGATGACCATTCGGATCGCCGGTTCCGCTTCCGTTGCCGGTCCTGGAATCTCCCCGACTCGTCTGGAGAACTTGACCGCAATCTACACCAGGACTGTGAAGCGTCCGGGAAGACGGCGTGCAGATTTCATTACCACATTCTTTTCAAGAATGCCTCAGACTCGCATCATAGCGATGCCACCAGACTGCTTGTGATAACCACCCGGAGAAACATTGCCATCCCATCGGACCGCGAAGGCAGAGCCGGAATCGGTCTGGCTCACCTGCGGCATCGTCGCCGCAGTGCTCTATTTCGCCATGAACGTCCTCATCCCGCTGCAGTGGCAGGGCTACAGCTTCGCTTCGCAGGTCATCAGCGAGCTGTCCGCGATTGACGCGCCGACGCGGTCGCTGTGGGTGCCACTGGGCATTGCGTACAGCGTGCTCATGGTCGCGTTCGGATGGGGCGTCTGGGTGTCCGGGCGTGGCAACCGCCACCTGCGCATCGCGGGAGCGTTGATACTCGTCTACTCGATCATTGGGCTCGCCTGGCCGCCGATGCACCAGCGCGAGGTGGTCGCCGCGGGCGGGGGAACGCTGACCGACACGCTGCATATCGTATGGTCCGTCGCCTGGGTCGCCTTCATGCTGGCGTCGATCGCATTCGGCGCCGCGGCGCTCGGGAAACGGTTTCGCCGTTACTCCATCGTGACGCTCACGATCCTCGTCACGTTCGGCGTGTTGACGGGACTCGACGCCCCCAAGCTCTCCGCGAATCTGCCGACGCCCCTGATCGGCGTGTGGGAGCGCATCCAAATCGGCGTGGTCATCGTCTGGGACATGGTCCTGGCAATCGCGCTCTTGCGCAGGCAGCCAGCGGCACCGCGCCCAGCTGACACACTCTCGCTCGCGGGAGCCGCTCCATGATCTCCGCGCTGCTCATCGCCGCTCTCGGCCTCCTCGGCGTGTACGCTTTCGCCGTACGGGACAGGCTGCTGCGCTGGGGCGCCACCGACGACGAGGTGACTGGGCCGTACCCGGGCGCCGACATCATTCCTGGTGGTACGCGGGGGGGGACGATGGCGGTCACGATTGACGCCCCGCCGTCCGCGGTCTGGCCGTGGCTCGCACAAATGGGTGTCGATCGCGGCATCTGGTACACCTGGGATTACTGGCGGCCGTGGGGCCTGCGCAGTGCCGACCGGATCCACCCCGAATGGCAGAACATCTCGGTCGGGTACCGCATGCCCTCCACCCCGAAGGGCAGCGCGTGGTGGGAGGTCGCGGCCCTCGAGCCGGAGCGCTTCCTCGGCCTGCGGATGTCGGTTGACCTGCTCGGCCGGCGGTTCGACACCAAGAAGACGCCCCCGCGCTTCTACTCCGATTCGCTCTGGGCCTTCCTGCTGGTACCGCTCGCGGGCGACCGTATCAGACTGGTGGTCAGCGGCTACTGGACATTCCGGCCGAAATGGCTGCAGGGCATCGTCGGCTTCCTCTTCATCGAGCCCTCGACGTGCATCATGCAGACCCGTCAGTTCGCGGGACTCAAGCGGCGCGCCGAGCGCGCGGCGCGGCAGCCGTCGACCGCGGCACACTGAAGCGCGACAGTCTCGCGGTCACGAGCCACCTGCACGTTCCAGCCGAAGCGGTCTCGAATCGCCATGGCAAGCGCGCTCGCCGCCGCTGGTTCGCCATGCACGAGATACGTGACGCGCGGCGGACGCTCGAACCCTTCCAACCACCGCACGATGTCATCGCGGTCGGCGTGGGCCGACAGGGCATCGATCTTCTCGATGCGCGCACGCACCGGAACCAGCCGGCCGAGCATTTTGACCTCGCGCGCACCTTCCTCCAACAGCCGCCCTCGCGTGCCCGCACCCTGAAAACCGACGAGCAGCACCGTCGTCCGCTCGTCGGGGAGCCGCAGCGCCAGGTGATGGAGAATTCGCCCGCCGGTCGCCATGCCGCTCGCCGAGATAATAATGAAGGGGCCTGTGAGATCGTTCAGCGCCTGCGACTCCGCCGGTGTGCGCGCGAAGCGATAGCGCTCCGGCATCCGGTAGGCGCCGTGCCGCGCATAGATCTCCGTGGCCTCGATGGCGAGCGGACTGTCGAGGTAAACCGGCAGCGCCGGAATCCGGCCTTCGCGCTCGAGCCGCTCCAGCATCCACACGACTTCCTGTGTCCGATCGACGGCGAATGCCGGGATGAGGAGGGCGCCGCCGCGCCGCGCCGTCTCGGCAACGACACGTGCGAGCTGTTCGTCTCCCCCTTCAGGATGGCGGCGTTCCCCGTAGGTCGACTCGAGGAGCAGCACATCGGCGGCGGCGATCAATTCGGGATCGGGAACCAGCGGCCGGTTCCACCGCCCCAGGTCCCCCGAGTACACGACGCGAGTTCCCTCCACCTCGAGGTCCACAGACGCGGCGCCGAGGATGTGGCCCGCAGGCCGGAGACGCGCCGTGATCCCGCGGCCTACGTCAAACCGCTCGCCGTAGGACCGATGCTGCAACAGCGCTAGCGCGGCATGGGCGTCGGCGACGCTGTACAGTGGCAACGCGGGATGATGCTTGGAATAGCCCCAGCGGTTCGCCCGCTCCGCTTCCTCCTCCTGCAGGTGGGCACAGTCTGGCAGCAGCACACGGACGAGATCGCCGGTCGCCGCGGTGCAGTACACCGGCCCTCGAAATCCCTGCTTCACAAGCAACGGGAGATATCCGATATGATCGATGTGCGCATGGCTGAGCACGACAGCGGCGACATCCGCAGGAGCCGCCACGCGGGGCGCCCAATTCCGCAGGCGCAGTGCTTTGAGACCCTGAAAGAGGCCGCAGTCGAGCAAGACCTCGCCGCGGGCGGCGCGCACGAGATACATCGCGCCCGTCACAGTCCCGGCGCCGCCAAGAAACTGCAGCGTCGGAGCCACCCCCTTCACATCAGACTCCGGCGCACATGATCGAGCCCATCCTCGTCTAGTGACTCGCGCCAGCGAGTGCGACTGAGCTCGCTTGTGGACCTTTGTCGCCGACTTCCTCCACGAACCGCACGACGCTGCCGACCTCGAGCCGCTCAAAGGCCTCATCGAGCACGCTGTGCCGATGGAAATAGACCTCCCGGCCATCGTCGGTCTGCAGAAATCCGTATCCGTCGAAGGGAAACAACTGCGTGACGATGGCGCGGCTCATTGGCGCGGAGCGTTTGACGTCGCCCCGCGCGCGCCGCGCATAGTCCTGCAGCCGCCGGCCCGCAGCATCGAACGCTTCCTGAATTGCGGTGTGCAGCTCCGGGCGCGCCTGGCGCTTGATCACGATTTCTTCCCTGGGGACCCGGATATCCACGCGGACGTTGTAGGCGATCGGCGTCCCGGCCGGAAAGCGCTGTGGCACTTCGATCATCACCCGGCAGCTGGTGATGCGATCGTAGAAGACCTCGAGCTTGTCGACGCACTTGCGGACGAGCGCTCGCGCCGCCTCGCTGTCTTCCACGTTGCGCACGGCGATCTGCAAAGGCGTTTGCATCTGTTCCTCCCCTGCTGCTTTGCGAACATCGCCACCGGGGAGTGAAGGTCTGGTGAGCGTAGGATGAAGAGGTGCCGGCTACCAGCGATGATATGCCGGATGCCCCGGCTCGACCGCGACAAAAGTCCCGCGACAGGTGGCGCACACCTTGTCCCGCGCCAATAGTTCCGCCTCGACCACGGCGCGGTCGTCCGTCGCATTCACCACCCGTGCGACGAGCCGAAGTGTCACGTCCATGGGAGTGGGGCGCTTCAGCGTGATATGGTACTCCGCCGTCACCGTGCAGGGTGGGTGATCGGTGCCGGCACGCTCCATCAGGTGCTGCGCCGCGGTCCAGTTGGAATGGCAGTCGAGCAATGTGCCGATAATCCCGCCGTTCAGCACGCCGGGAAACGCCTCGTGATGCGGCTCCGGCCGCCACTCGGCCACGACCTGATCGCCCTCGACGAAGCTGCGGATATGCAATCCGCGGGGATTGGCGGGTCCACACCCGAAACAGGCGTTGCCCGGCGCGTACCGCTCCTGCAGGCTTTTCCCGGTCATGGCTCAAATGCTAACGGATGACGCATCCGCCAGGACAATTCTTGAAGAGCCTTTCAGCCGACCTTCAGGAGGTCCCCACCTGGCCGAGGCTATTCTGAGGGTATCCATCGGAGGTTCCATGAGCACCATTGTGAAGGTCGTCGAAGTCATTGCCCAATCAGACAAGAGCTTCGACGATGCCGCGCAGAACGCGGTGAAAGAGGTCGCCAAGACCGTCAAGAACATCAAGTCAGTCTGGATCGACAACTTCACAGGCTCGGTGTCAGGCGATCGTATCACGGAATACCGAGTGAACGCGAAGGTGTCGTTCCTCGTCGAAGGACACAAGTAGCACTCAGCTAGTTGCGCAACGCATGGACGATCTGGCCGGCAACCCCCGGGAGCACACCCAACGCCCCAACGATGAGCCAGTCGTGCCATCCGAGCGGCGCCACCCCGAGGGTCCGCGCGAGCGGCGCCCAAAACGCGGCGACCATCTGAAGGGCCAGGACCACGGCGACGGCGCCGAGCGCGTAGCGGTTTGCCACCATACGCGCCGGCCGGATGACCGGCTCAGCGCTCCGCGCGTTCCCCAAGTGAAAGACCTGCGCGAAAGCCAGTGTCATGAACGCCATGGTGGTGGCGTAGGCGGGCATGTCAGGACGCACGCGCATGCCCCACCAAGCGGCGGCGAGGGCGCAGGACGCGATCAGCACCGCGTAGCCGGTCGTCAGGCGGACCATCCTGGCCGAGAGGATGGCCGCCTGTGGTGAGCGCGGCGGCCGGCGCATCAGGTCGGGCTCCGGCGGCTCGAACGCCAGCGCGATCGCCGGAAACGTATCGGTGACGATGTTGAGCCACAGGATCTGCAGGGGCAAGAGGGGAGCGGGCCAGCCGGCCAGACCTGCGCCCAGGAAGACGAAGATTTCGCCCAAATTGCAGCTGAACAAATAGAAGACGAACTTGCGCAGATTGTCGAAAATCACCCGGCCTTCCTCGACCGCCGCGGTGATCGTCTCGAAGCGGTCGTCTTGCAGTACGACTCCCGCCGTGGCCTTGGCAATGTCCGCACCGCGTCCCATCGCGACGCCGATGTCCGCCTTCTTGAGCGCCGGGGCATCGTTCACACCATCGCCGAGCATTGCCACGATCTCGCCGCGGCGTTGATAGTCCGCGACGATGCGCAGCTTCTCCTCGGGCGTCACGCGGCTGAACACCTCCGAGACACCGAGACGCCGCGCGATCGCCTCGGCCGTCCAGCGTTGATCGCCGGTGAGCATGACGGCGCGAATTCCGGCGGTGCGGAGGGTTTGCAACGCATCCTCCACGCCGGGGGCCGGCGGATCAGAGAGGCCGACGAATCCGACGAACGTGAGACCACGGAGTGCTCCATCATCCGTGCCGGCGACTGTCCCGTTCGCGAGCCCGAGCAACCGCAGCCCGCGCGCCGCGAACGACCGATTCGTCTCCTCCAAGGCGAGGCGTTCCGCCTCGTCGAGCGCGCACCGGTCGAGCACGTGTCCCGGCGCGCCCTTCAGGTAGGCCACCAGCGTGCCGTCGGGACGGCGGTAGTGGACCGCCATGTAGCGCCGGCTGCTCGAGAACGGAATCTGCCCGACGATCGCGCCTGCCTCGGCGCGCACGGCGGCGGCATCGAGTCCCGCCTTCGCCGCAGCGACGACGAGCGCGATTTCCGTTGGATCACCCGGCGGCACACCCTCGCCTGCCGGCACCACGACTTGCGGACTGCTCGCCAGCACTCCGATCCGCAGCGCCAGGTTCAGCAACGGGCGCTCGGCGGGATCGACCGGGGCACCGAGCTCGTGAAACACGCCGTGCGCCAGGTACCCAGCGCCCGTGACCGCAATCTCGCGTCCGTCCGCGACGAACGTCGTCGCAGTCATCTCTCCCGTGGTGAGCGTTCCCGTCTTATCGGTGCACACCACAGTCGTGGAGCCGAGTGTCTCGACAACGGCGAGCCGCCGCACGAGCGCGTGACGCCGGGCCATGCGGTGCATCCCGATCGCCAGCGCAACCGTCGCTACGACGGGCAGCCCTTCCGGCACCGCGGCAATGCCGAGCGCCAGGCCGAGTTGGAGCACGTCGCTCCAGCCGCGCCCCTGGAGGAGCCCCAGCGTGGCCACGAGCGCGGCGACGGACAGCGCGACGACCGCCAGCCGGCGGCCCAACACCGCAAGCCGGCGCTCGAGTGGAGTGGCTTCATCGGGCAGCCCGCCGATGAGCGTACCGATCCGGCCCACTTCCGTGCCCAAGCCGGTTGCCACCACGAGCGCCCGCGCTGCGCCATCCACCAACGTCGTCCCGCGATATACCATGTTGCGCCGGTCGGCGAGCGGCGTCTCGGCGGCCAGCGTCAGAACGGCGTCTTTCGAGACCGGCGCCGCCTCCCCGGTCAACGTGGCTTCGACCGTCCGCGCCTCGACTGTGTCGACCAGGCGCGCGTCGGCGGGAACCGCCTGACCGGCTTCGAGGACGATCACATCGCCGCGGATCAGCTCGCGGGCGTCGATGTGCTCCGGCCGGCCGTCGCGCAACACGGTCGCGTGGGGAACCTCGAGGGACAGCAGGGCATGCATCGCGCGCCGAGCCGGCAGCTCCGTGACGAGTCCCAACGTCACGTTGATCACCAAGACGGCGACAATCGCCGCGGCGTCGAGCCGGTCGCCCGACACCGCCGCGATGATCGCCGCGGCAAGCAGCAGCAGCGTGATGATGCTCGAGACCTGCCGCAGCAGGATCCGCCAGAACGAGGTCCGGGGCGGCGCCGGCAGCACATTCGGCCCGTCCCGCGCCAGCCGCGCTCGCGCCTCCGCCGTCGTGAGACCGGCCGGTGCGCTCCGTGCGCGCCGGAGTGCCTCGAGTACGCTGACCGTGTGCCAGTGCGAAGCTACAGCGCCGACGGGAATGTCTCCGGCACTTCGCCGCGTTCCCACAGTCCCGTCCGTTCCAGAGGCTCGACGGCGCGGGTCGTATCGTAGTACAGGATTCCATCGAACTGCTGCGTCAGCCGCGCGTGGAAGTAGTGGCTGTGCCGCTCTGTTTCGGGACGATAGATCACGCCAATCGCCCGCTCGAGATACGGCTCGGCGAGACGCCGGATGAGCGGGTCGGACTCGGTGAGATTCACGAATCGATTCTCCCGCCGCCCCTGTCCCCATTCGCGGAACAGCGCCTCATAGCTGCCGGCCAACGCCGGCCGCACGCGCTTGCGCTCGGCCGGCTCGTCCCAATCGGATGCCGCCGTGACGGTGCCGCCATACGTCAGGAAACCGATCAACACCGCGTCGAGCCCGTGCGTCGTGCGGACCAGCTGGCCCAGGTTGAGCTCGCCGCGCGCGCCCATTTCCGTGGCCCGGGCGTCGCCGAGATGTGAGTTGTGCGCCCACACCACGACTCGCTCGGGACGTCTGCGATGCGACTCCTCGAACGCCACGAGGGCCGCGAGCGTCTCCGCCATGTGCCGGTCGCGCAGGTTCCACGACTGCGCGTGGTTGCCGAACATCGCCCGATAGTAGCGCTCGGCGTTGCGCACCAGTCTGGCATTCTGCTCCGCGTAGAAGAAGTCGTCGGCCTCGAGCCGGCCATCGCGACGCGCATACTCCGCTGCAGCGCGGCGCAGATCGGTCAGCTCGGCGACGACCGCCGCCTCACACGAGGGGCCAAGGCCGAGGCTCGTGGCGTAGCCGTACGCCTGTGGGTCGATGCCGAAGTGATCGAAACAGCTGTAGCGGGCCTGCGCACGCCGCGCGGCGTCAGGGTCCACGATGCGCAGGTAGGCGAGCACCGCTTCGATCGACGCGTGCAGCGCGTAGAGATCGAGACCGTAGAAACCCACCCGCTGTTCCGCCGGCATTCCGTCATTGTGCGCCCGCAGCCAGCCGACGAAATCGAGGACGTCCGCGTTACGCCACATCCACTGCGGGAAGCGCCGGAATCCCGACAGGGCCTCGGTGGCATCGTCATCAGCGCTGCGGCCGCGCACATAGCGGTTGATGCGATAGGCATCGGGCCAGTCGGCCTCCACCGCTACCGATGTGAAGCCCTTTTCGCAGATCAGCCGCTTGGTGATCTCGGCCCGGATGCGATAGAACTCGTGCGTGCCGTGCGACGCCTCACCGATCAACGCGAAGCGAGCGTCGCCGACCAGGCGCAGCACCGGATCGAAGTCGTCCGGCGACCCGGTCAGCACGGAGCCGGGTGCCGTGCTCGCCATCACCACGGCTCGATCGAGCGCATGGCGGGGGAGTGCTCCAAAATCTCCTGCACCTCGGCATCGCTCGTCTGGACGAAGTTCTCGTAATACAGCCCGACGGCCCCGAACGGCTCCGGCCGCCAGGGACACACGACCTCATCGGCTTCGGGGGTCAGCGCTTCACAGGCTTCCCGGGATCCGACCGGCACCGCCACGATCAGGTGGGCGGGCCGCTGTTTGCGCACCGATCGCACAGCCGCGTGCATCGTCGCGCCGGTCGCCAATCCGTCGTCCACGACGATCACAATGCGTCCGGTAATGCGCGGCGGCGGCCGAGTGCCCCGAAGCTGTTGCTCGCGCTTCCGGGCCTCGGCGCGCTGCATGTCGGTGACCGCGCCGAGAAACATGTCCGAGACGGCCAGCTCACTGATCAGCCCGTCGTTCAAATAGCGCTCGCCGTCCGCCGTGACCGCGCCGATTGCCAGCTCGGCGGAGATCGGCGACTGGAGCTTGCGCGCGACGATCACGTCGAGCTCGGCATCGAGCTCCTCGGCGACGCGGGCCGCCACAGCGACGCCGCCGCGCGGCAACCCGAGCACCAGCAGGTCCGCGCCCCGATAGTATGCCAGGGCGTCGGCCAATGCGTCACCGGCAGCCGCGCGATTCGCGAATCGCTGATGTTGCGCCTGGGTGTTCATACGTCCTCCTCCGTAGACTTGGCGATCAGCGATGCGGCTCTGACGCCCACGAACGTCCCGCTCGCCGGTTCAGACTGTCCAGCTGAGCCAGATGCTCGGTATAGAGATCGCGAAACAGCCGCACGAGAGAATCGCTCTCCGCCCGCTCGAGCTTGATCTGGCTACCGAAAATGACACGCATGATGCCAGGGGGGTCATCGAAGAATCGCTCCAACGTGATCCCGTACCGGGTCTGTACTTCCGCATAGGTCAGCGTGAGGTCCGGACCAACGTCGCTTTTTGCCTTGACCTTGAGTGCTGCAATCGCGTGACAGTCCGCGCAGCCGCGGCGGACGAAGAGGGACGCGCGGGTGTCGGCGGAGTCACCGGGGACTGGCGGCGCCGGAGCCTGCTGCGCCGCCAGACCTGGTGTCGCGAGGATTGCTGCGACAATGAGCATGCTTTTCATCTTACCACCTCCACCCGAGTGCCCACGGATGACGTGTGGCCCAGGTGCTCCAGAAACCACAGCCGCGCGAGCCCGGCCACGCTTTCGAGTGCGCCGGGCTCCTCGAAGAGGTGCGTGGCCCCGGATACGACCTCGAGCCGCTTCACCCCGCCCAGTCGCGCGAAAGCTGCGCGGTTCAGTTCGAGTACCGGCAGATCCGCCCCGCCGACGATGAGCAGCGTCGGCGCGGTGACGCGCGGCAACAAGTCGCCCGCGAGGTCCGGCCGGCCGCCGCGGCTCACAACGGCATGCACACGCGGATCGTCGGCCGCGGCCACGAGGGCCGCCGCCGCGCCCGTGCTCGCGCCGAAATAGCCGACCGTCAAGTTTGCCGTTGCCGGCCGAGCGGCGATCCAGTCGGTCGCCAAGCGCAACCGGCCCGCCAGGAGCTCCACGTCGAACACGTTCGCCCGCTCCCCTTCCTCCTGATCGCTCAACAAATCGAAGAGCAAGGTGCCGAAATTCGCCGAGACGAGCGCGTCGGCCACCCGCCGATTGCGTGCGCTGAAACGCGAGCTGCCGCTCCCGTGGGCGAACAGCACCACGCCAAGCGGATAGGGCGGCAACGTCAGCGTGCCGTGTAACAGAACGCCTGCGGCAGGAATGTCGACCGGTTCCGGCAGATGATTGGCCAGCAAGCCCGTTGGGAGAACGTCGCTCATCGGTACCTCCTCGATGATCCAAGACTCGCTACTGGCCCGTGAAGCAATGGTGAAACACGCCTCACGATGCCTTAACCCCCCACCCCGCAGAATGCGCTCATGACACCGTTGCTGCCGCTGTTCTTTGCCTTGCTGCAGAGCCCGATCGATTCTGCCGTGGGCCGGTTCTACGACGCTCGCCAGTTCGATCCTGCCCCCGCTTGGGTCCAGCGCAACGGCATCACGCTGCAGGCAACCGCGCTCCTCGACGTCGTGGCCCACGCGGACCGTGAAGGCTTGGACCCGGCGGATTATCTGACCCCCGCACTGGAGTCGCTGCTGCATCGCGATCTGACGTTCGACGACGCATGGCGGCTCGATACCCTCCTGACGCGGACCTTCCTCCTGTATGCGCGAGATGTGTCGTACGGGCGGGTCGAGCCGGCGCTCGTCGATTCACAATGGACACGCTCGGCGCGCAGCATGGATCTCGCCGCGCTGCTCGAGATGGCGCTCGACGCCGAGCAAGTCGCGCCGATCCTGCGGGACCTCGTGCCCTCCCAATCGGGCTATCGGGCGCTGCGCGAGGCCATGGGCCGTTACCGTGACATCGCCCAGCATGGCGGCTGGCCCGTGCCCCTCGGCGCGCGGCTCGCGGCCGAGGGCTATGACACAACCGCGGGAGTGCCAACGGCACTGCGCCGCTTTCAGGAGCTCCACGGGCTCGCGCCCGATGGCATCCTCGGACCCGCGACGCGGACGCAGTTACGCATCTCTGCCGCGACCCGCGCCCGGCAGATTGCGCTCAACCTCGAGCGCTGGCGCTGGCTACCCGGCTCCCTCGGCGATCGCTACATCCTCGTCAACAGCGCCGCGTTCTCGTTGCAGCTCGTGGAACGCGATACGTTTGCGCTGGCGGCGCGGGCCATCGTCGGCCGCCCCGATTGGCCGACGCCCATCCTCAGCTCGACCGTCACCGAGCTCGTATTCCGGCCGGTGTGGCGAGTACCGCGCACCATCGCCGTACATGAGCTCCTGCCGATTATCCAGCGGGATTCCAGCTACCTGACCCGCCAGGGCTTTCAGATCGTCGGGGATAGTCAGCTGGTTCAGGAGCCGGGCCCCGCGAACCCGCTCGGCGGCGTGAAGCTCGTATTCGCCAACCCCTTCAGCGTCTTCATTCACGATACGCCGCAGCAGCCGCTCTTCAGTGAGCGGTGGCGCGCGTTCAGCCACGGCTGCGTTCGCGTCGAAGGCGCCGCGGCGTTGGCCGCTCAGCTCCTTCCGGCGTGGCCCGCCGATTCCGTTCGAGCGGCGATGGCCAACGGGCGCGAGCGCTGGGTGCGGCTCCCGCAGCCGATCGCGGTACACCTCGTCTATTGGACGGCGTGGGCCACCGGCGACGGCACCGTCGCATTCGCGGCGGATCCCTACGACTGGGACGCCACCCTCGCTCGAGCCCTGCGCGCTCGACGCATCCAGCCGATCGCCATCAGTGGAGAGACCCTTCCATGAAACGCGCACTGCTGATCATTCTGGTCGTTGCCCTCGCCGGCCTGGCATTCTCCGGCACACTCACCTACCGCGAAGTGTTCGCGGCGGCGGCGAAGTGCCCCTCCCCCGGCGCGCCCGGCACGATCCTCGGATACCCCGCGTGCGTGTACGGCTTCTTCATGTATCTCGCGATCACGATCGCGGCGATCGCGGGGTTGCGCGCGGGCGCTCGAAGCGACCGCGGCGCCGCTAGTCTCCTCCCGAGATCATGATGCGCGCGTCCACCGCCACAACCCCATCGGGAAATGCCAGGAGCGGATTCACGTCCAGCTCCCGAATCTCGGGGTGATCGACGACGAGCTGTGAGACGCGCAGCAGCACATCGGTGAGGGCGGCGAACGAAACCGGGGGCGCGCCGCGGATGCCGTTGAGCAGCGCGACCCCGCGAATAGCCCGGATCATGTCGTGCGCATCGAGCGGCTGAATCGGCGCGACCCGGAACACGACGTCCTTCAGCGCCTCAACATAGATGCCGCCCAGGCCAAACATCAGCAGCGGTCCAAACGCGGGATCGCGGCTCATCCCCACGATGGTCTCGCGCCCACCCGTCGTCATCCGTTGCACGAGGAGCTGGACGCGGGCGCCGGGAAGGGCTCGCGCGACAGCGCTCATCATTTCCGCCGCCGCCGCCGCCACTTCCACCGACGTCGTGAGCCCAAGTCGCACGCCGCCGACATCCGTTTTGTGCACGAGCCCAGACGCGACCGCCTTCACGACGACCGGGAACCCCAGCGCGGACGCTACGCGCGCCGCCTCGTCGGGATCAGCGGCGAGCCGGGCCTCGGCAACGGGAATGCCGTACGCGGCCAGGAGCTCGAGGGCCTCCAGCTCACCGAGCTTGCCCGCGTCCAGCGC
>JBOHSJ010000190.1:0-9680 GCA_050733035.1 Gemmatimonadales bacterium
GCTCAGAGTGACGACACCGTCCTCCATTGGCTGGCGCAGGACCTCCAGCACGCTCCGCCGAAACTCGGGCAGCTCGTCGAGGAACAGCACGCCGCCGTGCGCCAGGCTGACTTCCCCCGGCCGCGGATACGAGCCGCCACCGATCAATCCGGCATCGGAGATCGTGTGATGCGGCGCGCGGAACGGGCGCCGCGCGACGAGCGACTCGCCCAGCGGCAACGTGCCCGCGACCGAGTGGATCTTCGTCGTCTCGAGCGCCTCGTCGAGACTCATCTTCGGCAGCGTCGTCGGCAGCCGCCGCGCGAGCATCGTCTTGCCCGATCCCGGCGGCCCGACCATCAAGATGTTGTGGCCGCCCGCCGCCGCGACCTCGAGCGCGCGTTTGGCGTGCGCCTGGCCCTTCACCTCCGCGAAGTCCACGTCATCCGTGGCGCGCTCGGCGAACAGTCGCGCCACGTCCACGGCGGCACTCTGCAGCTCGGTCCTGCCATCGAGAAAATCCGCGATCTCGGCCAGGCACCCTGCGCCGAGTACCTGGAGACCGTCCACGACGCCCGCTTCCGGCAGGTTCTCGCGCGGGAGGATCAGCGCCTCCACACCTGCCGCCCGCGCGGCCAACGCGACCGGGAGGGCTCCCCGCACCGGGCGAATCGCGCCCTCCAAGCCGAGCTCCCCCAGCACCGCGATTTTCCCGAGTCGTTCCCCCTGGACCTGCTCCGTCGCCGCAAGAATGCCGAGCGCGATGGGGAGATCGAAGGCCGAGCCTTCTTTCTTGATGTCGGCGGGGGCGAGGTTGATCGTGACGCGCTTCAGCGGGAAGGTGTAGCCGGTGTTGGCGAGGGCGGCGGACACCCGGTCGCGGCCTTCTTTCACGGCCCCCTGCGGCAGGCCGACGGTCACGAACGTGGGCAAGCCGTTCGCGATATCAGTTTCGACTTCTACGAGATAGGCGTCGATGCCGAGCACGGCGGCGGAGCGGACACGCGCGAGCACGCGCCCAGACTAATGCTGGCGTGACGCGCTCACCTAAACAAAACGCCGCCGCCTGGATCGAAAAGCCGCTACCTGACGATGGCCTCCACGCGTACGCTCGCGGTGATGCCACTGCCGATCGTGAAATCGAAGATGCCGAGCCGCAGCGCCTTGAGTGTCACGAGCACCGCGTCGTCTCCCGGCTCCAGACTCAGGACGTCCATGTAGCGCTGGCGGGCCGCCAGCTGCGGCCGGCTCGCGCGCAGCATCTGCGCCAACGCGTCGATCGACGTCTCGTTGCCATAGAAATCACGCGCGGTGACCCGCAGAACGAATGGCGTCGCGACCCGCACGGTCACCGTTTGCCCGGTGACGGGCTGGCCGTTGTATTCCATCACCAGCGTGGCGATCGTGCCCGGCTCGACCAGGAACGTGACCAGTTTCTCGACTGAATCGATCGTCGCAAACACCAGCGCTTCACCCGCCCGGGTGCCGAGCACGACGTCGAGCGCAACCCGGCCGGTCGAATCGAGCACTGCGGAGTCCGGTTTGACGCGGGCATTGACCGCGCGGAACCGCACCACCCGACCGGTGGGCGCGTTGCCCTGCACCGTCCGCGCCCGAAAGACGAGCGGCTCGCTCAGCGCGCTGCCGACGCGGCCGCGCCGCGCGCCCGCGGCCGTAAATCCGGTGGCGGCCCCCGACAGACCAGCGACATCGGCAACCGGCACCTCGATGGCCGCGAGCCGGCGTACGCGCAGCTGCAGCGCGCCGCCGCGTGGCAGTGCTCCGGGCGCGAGGGCGAATGACGCGCGTCCGAGAGAATCGGTGGCGGCCGACACGGGCGTTCCCACGCCGGAGCTCAATTCCACCGGCTCTTGCCCCAGCGGATTTCCCAGTGAGTCGGTCACGGTCGCAACGATCGTGACGCCGCGCTCGGTCGATGCGATGTAGTCCGGCGTCACGCGCAGCCGTCCCGGTTCGCCCGACCGGACCACGAAGGACACGCCCGGGCGGCCAGGGAAGGTCGATCCGCTCCTTCCCAGGACTTCGAACCGATGCGTGCCTGCTTGCCCGACAGGCGGGAGCGGGAACACGGCCATGCCGCTGTCGTCGGTGACGGCCGTGGCGTCGCGCTGCAGGCCGACGGACGTCGTGCCCCGCAACGTGAGGGGCACACGCCGCTGCGGCACACCGCCCCGGTGCACGAAGACGCGTACGCTCGACGGCGAACCGGCGACGGCGACAACCTCCGGCGTGACCGGTACCGCGGTCAGCGCGGCCGGACGCGAACTCGCCTCAGCAACAGGGGGCGCGCTGCGACGCGACGTGCACGCGGCAACACTTGCGATCACCTCGCCGCTGGCACCGGCCTTCCGGAAGTCGGCCCAGTCTCGTTCCGTGGGGCTGAATCCCACACAGCTGCGGCGTACGACGTCGGCCACCTCACTCTGCCCGAACAGCGGATTGGTGAGGAGCCGGATCACCTCGCCTTTGTCGAGGGGCCGGGGGGCGGGCGTCTGCGCCGCTGCAAGGGCCGGAGCCGTGCCGGCCGCGAGCACCGCGAGTGCGACGAGTCGGGCGCGCACCTTATGGCCGCGGGCAGCCGGAACGTTCGAACCGCCGCTCGACCGAGCGAACATCAGCGTAGAGTGACTGATCGCGCACCTCGCGCTGGGAGTCGAATGGGGCCAGCGTCTCCTTGCGCGCGATGTTGTACGCCAGCCACCCGTCTTCCACCTGTTGCAGGCCGCGCGCGAGACCGGGACACGGCATTTGGCGCGCATCGAACATCCGCATGCGGTCGCCGAACGCCGCCAACGCGAGCGCAAGCGTATCGGCTCGGCCATCGAGCAAGACAGCGGCGGCGGCCTGCATCGCCGGATCCGCCGCGTTTGCACCGGCTCCGTTGGCGCGCGAACCGGTCGATGATCCGTTGCTGGAGCTGATGAGCGCCGACACGGCGACAACGAGCAGAGCGCCACCCAATGCGCTCGCGACGTAGAGGGCTGGCCGCAGAAACGGCCGGTACCACGCAACCCGCTGCGACGGAGGCGGTGGCGCCTGCTCGTCGTCTATGCCGGCATCAGGAAACAGGACCAGATTGTTGGCGCGCTCGGACGCGGTGGCCGCCGCCGGTGGTGCCGGCTGCGCGACGGGTTCCGATGCGCGGTAGTTGCGCCAGGTGAGCATCGAGGGCTTCAGCCCATCCGGACTGGCGGGTTCGGCGAGCAGCTCATAAAACGGCAGCGCCTCGACCGGCCAGGCCGGGCTGGAAGTGTTGCGGAAGACTGCCCCTGCTTCCCCGCCGGCGGAAACGACGACGACCACGCAGGGCCGGTCGCCGAATAATTCACTTTGCGCTTCGACGTCTGACGGTGTCAGGGCGGCATCGCTGAAGGAATGGCCGCGGTACCACCCGAAGATCTCGATTCCGGCCGCGGCGGAGCGCATCCCCTCGGCCAACGCCTCGATCGCTTCGTCTTCAGCGGCGAGCGCCGGCAGCGGCAGGGCGCCATCGATCACGACGAACTGCGCGCCCGACCGGCTGTCGGTGTAGGACCGGCCGGCCAGCAATCCCATGCCCAGTCCGTTCGGCACGCTGGCCAGGCGATCGTGGATTTTGCGGAGTGTGTGCTGCGCGAAGAACATTAGAGGGGCCGGACGGTGCGGACCGCCGATAGACGGACTCCAGAGGATCGAGTCGGCGAGCGGCATGATCCGCGTCGGGCGCACATCCGGCGCACGCCCGGCGTGCGGCACGATAGCCAGTTCTGGCTGAGCGACCGGGCGCATCCCGGCTGGACTTGATTCTGACACGGGTAACTCCCCCTTCTTGAGGAAAGGGTGCATATCCCGTACCGAGTGCGCCTCGCGTAACCACTGTATCAGCAGCGACTTGGTTGGGCTGACGAGGTCAACAGTGTAAGCTGATTGACACACTTTCAGGCGGTTGGGCTGGGACTGTAAGCTGGCTGACACACCTCGCATCGCACGTATCTTCTCGTTGGCGCGGACGGTGGACACCCGAAGCCAACGCGAAACCCCGAGCGTGCGTAGGGGTGAGGATACCCATGACGCGTTCCCTACAACGCTCGCTTTCTTTGCTCGCGCTCTCGGCCGTTCTGTCCAGCCTGGCGGCCTGCTCCGGTGGCGGCTCGGCGCGCGGCGCACAGCCAGCCGGCGGGCCGCGAGGCAATGAGCGCAGCATACCGGTCGCCGTCACCACCGTCGTCCCCCGCGACATAGCCCGCTCGCTCGTGGTCACGGGGCCCGTCGAGCCGGTGCGTACCATCGGCGTCAACAGCCTTCTCGCCGGAACGGTGCTGGCCGTGCACGCGCAGGAAGGCGACCGCGTCCGCCAGGGCCAGCTGCTCGCCGAGCTCGACGCCCGTGAAACGCGGGCGCAGTTCGAGCGGGCGCAGGCCGTGCTGGCGAATGCGCAGACGGTGTTCGAGCGCAACCAGCAGCTGCACGAATCCAGGATCATCACCGACGCCGAGTTCGAGCAGTCGCGCTCGGCGTACGAAGTGGCGAAGAGCGACGGCGAGGTGTGGCGCACGCGGCTCGCGTTCACGCGCATCACGGCGCCCTCGCCTGGCGTCGTGACCGCCAAGCATGTGGAGGCCGGCAGCGCGGTCTCGCCCAATCAGCGCGTCTTCGATCTGGCGGACGTGAGCCTGCTGGTCGTGCGGGTCCAGGTCTCCGAGCTGGACGTGGTGCACGTCCGCCCGGGTGCGGAGGTCGCCGTAGGGTTCGATGCCTACCCCGATGCGCGCGTGGCCGGCCGGGTGCGGCGCGTGTTCCCGAGCGCCGACGCGGAGAGCCGGCTCGTTCCCGTCGAGATCGCGCTGAGCGGTCTGCCCGAGGGTGTCGCGGCCCGGCCCGGCTTTCTCGCCCGTGTGACGTTTCAGCTCGATCGGCGCGCCGGTGCGCTCGTCGTGCCGGCGGCGGCGGTGGGCGTGGGCGAAGAGGGCCAGTTCGTGTACGTCGTAGACGCAGACTCCCTGGTGCGCCGGCGCGTGTCGCTGGGTCTCAACGCGGAGGGGATGGTCGAAGTGCAGGAGGGCCTGACGGTGGGCGAGCGGGTAGTAACATCGGGCCACACCAACCTGCGCCCCGGGGCGCGCGTCCGCGCGACCGAGGACGAGACGATGAGGACGGATGGCGGAGCGAGATAAGACCCGAGGCATCGCGAGCCTATCGATCCACCGCCCAGTGGGGACGGTGGCGCTCGCGACGGTGGTGGTCGTCCTGGGCGTGTTCTATCTGGATCGTCTGTCGCTCGATCTCCTTCCGCAGATCGTGTATCCGCAGATCCGCGCCAATGTGACCTACTCTGGCGTGGCACCCGAAGTGCTCGAAGAGCAGGTCACCAAAGTGCTCGAGACCTCGCTCGCCACGACGGAAAACATCGTGCGCCTGGAGAGCGAGACGTCCGAAGGGCGCGCCGGCGTGGATCTGCACTTCCGTTACGGCACCGACATCAACTTCGCGCTGCAGGACGCTTCGAAGAACCTCGATCGCGCCCGCGCGCGACTGCCGCGCGACGCCGACCCTGCGACGCTGTTCAAGTTCGATCCGTCGCAGAGCCCGATCTACGAAGTCGCCTTCAGCTCGCCGACCCGCAGCCTGGTAGACATCCGCAACTGGCTCGACCTGCGGCTCCGCCCGCAGCTCCTGACGGTCGAGGGCGTCGGCTCGATCGACGTGTCGGGCGGCCTGGTACGCGAGGTCCGCGTCACGCTCGACCAGGAGCGCCTGCGCTCCTACGGGCTCGCGGTGGCGGACGTGCTCACGTCGCTACGCGACGAGAATCAGGACGTCGCCGCGGGGAACCTCACCTCGCCGGGGTTCGAGATCATCGGCAAGACGACGGGGAAGTTCCGGACGGTGGAAGACATCCGCGCCGTGCTGCTCCCGGTCCCCGGGGGCCGCCGGATCCCGCTGTCGGAAGTCGCCACCGTCTCGGACACGAGCCGCGAGCAGCGGGTGTTCGCTCGGCTCGACGGCGTGCCTGCGGTCCGTATCTCGGTGCGCAAGCAGCCCGACGCCAATACCGTGACGGTGGCGGGAGCGCTGGGCGAGCGGCTCGAGCAGCTCGCCGGCACCGGCTTCATCCCCGGCGATGTGCAGTATCAGGTCCTGTTCAACCAGTCCTTCTTCATCGAGAACGCGGTGCATGGGGTGCGCGAGGCGGCGCTGCTCGGCGCGGCCCTCTCCATGCTGCTGGTCCTCTTTTTCCTGGGCAGCGTGCGCAAGACGTTGGTGATCGGGCTGTCGATCCCCCTCGCCGTGCTGGCGACGTTCGTGATCATGGGGATGGCCGACCTGAGCCTCAACATCATGAGCCTGGGCGGCCTGGCGCTGGGCGTCGGGATGCTGGTGGACAACTCGATCGTGATTCTCGAGAACATCTTCCGGCACCGCGAGATGGGGAAATCGGCCGAGCAGTCGGCGCACGAAGGGGCGCGTGAAGTGACGTCGGCGGTCGTGGCGTCCACCACGACGCACCTTGCCGCCGTCGTGCCGTTCCTGCTCATCTCGGGCCTCGCGGCGCTGATTTTCCGTGAGCTGGTGCTCACAATCTCGTTCGCCATCGCGGCGTCGCTCGCGGTCGCGCTGACACTCGTGCCGATGCTCGCCGCGCAGCTCGCCAAGATCAAGCGGTCGAGCGGTGTGGCCGAGACCCGGCCGCTGCTCGCGTTCAACGCGGGCATCGACCGGCTGACGCGCTGGTATCGCGGGATCGCCGAGCGCGCGGTGCGGCGGCGCGGGCTCGTGATCGGCATCGCCTATGGCTCGCTGATTCTGGTGTTCTTCCTCATGCGCGGGCTGGGGAGTGAGTTCCTGCCGACGGTGGACGACGGCAACGTGAGCGTGAACATCAACCTGCCGCCGGGTACCCCCCCCCAACGGACCAATGAAGTCGCCGACCGGATCGAAACGCTCGTCCGGCAGATGCCGCACGTGCGGCACGTCTTTACGACGGCCGGCGGGGGGTTCTTCGGTGGCGGCAGCGTCGAGCGCGGCGGCCGCGGCTCGCTCGACATCCAGCTGACCTCGGCGACGGAGCGGCGCGGCATGCCGGCCACGCGCTGGGTCGCCGATCTCCAGCGGACGATCGATTCGCTCGCGATTCCCGGCGCCCGCATTTTCGCCCGGCCGCCGCGCATCCGCGGACTCCGCACCAACCTGTCCGGCGCGGATCTCGCGATCAGCGTCCAGGGCGACGAGCTGTCCGTGCTCCAACAGGTGGGCAACGACGTGCTGCGCCGTCTGCAGTCCCCCCCGATCCAGGGCCTCGAGGCGCTCCAGCCGTCCACCGAAGAGGCGAGCCCGGAGCTGGTCGTGGCACTCGACCGCCAGCGCGCGTCGGACCTCGGTCTCAACGTGGTCGAGGTCGGGCAGGCGGTGCGCACCGCGCTGGACGGCGCGATCCCGACGCGGTTCACCGACGGGACGAACGAGTACGACATCCGCGTGCGGCTGCCGCGCGAGCGGTTCCGGAACGCCGAAGATCTGGGCGCGATCCTGCTCTTCCCGGGCAACGCCCGCGCGCTGCCCGTGTATCTGCGCGACGTCGCCGACATCCGCCTGGGCCGCGGGCCGACGAGCATCCTGCGTATCAACCAGAATCGCCAGCTGCGTATCACGGGCGACGTAAACGACGCGCTCACGACCGTCGGCGACGTGAACCGCGAAGTGCGCGCCCGTCTGACGGACCTGACGGTCCCGGAAGGCTACGCGCTCGTATACGGCGGCGAGGAGGAAGCGATCCGCGAGAACGCGCGCAATCTGCTGATCGTCATCGCGCTCGGCATCTTCCTCGTGTTCGTCGTGATGGCGGTGCAGTACGACAGCATCACCGATCCGCTCGTCATTATCGGATCGATTCCGCTGGCGCTCACGGGCGTGGGACTGCTGCTCTGGATCACCGGGACGCCGCTCAGCGCGCCGGTGCTGCTCGGCGTGGTGCTGCTCGGCGGCATCGTGGTCAGTAATGCGATCCTGTTGGTGGAGTATGTCGAGCTGGGCCGGCGCGAGCGTGGCCTCACGATGGAGCAGGCCGTAGTGGAGGCCGGCGCCATCCGCCTTCGGCCAATTCTCATGACGTCGGCGACCACCGTCCTCGGCATGCTGCCGCTGGCGATCGGATTGAGCGAAGGGACGGAGATGATGCGGCCGCTAGCCATCACCGTCGTCGGGGGTCTCTCGCTCTCGACGCTGTTGACGCTCATCGTGATCCCGTGTGTCTACCTCATCGTGCACCGGACCAGCGAGCGCTTGAAAACCTGGGTGGTGGGCAGCAAGGCCGAGCCGGTGCCCGAAGCGGCGGACTGATTGCCCGACGGAGCAATTCACCTCTCCACGATTTCCCGCACAGGCTCCGAGACCGGGGCCTTTCCTTTTACCGTGCCCGCGATCCGCACCCTGAAGTCGCTCGATGTAGACGTCGCGGTCACGTTTTTCGTCGGGGAGAACGGCTCCGGAAAGTCCACACTGCTGGAAGGCATCGCCGCCGCGGCGCGGCTGCCGGCGGTCGGCAGCGCCGAGGTGCAGCGTGACGGCACGCTGGAGGCACAGCGGCTGCTCGGGAAGGCGTTGCGGCTCAGCTGGGCGAAACGCGCCACGCGTGGCTTCTTCCTGCGCGCGGAGGATTTCTTCGGTTTCGCCAAGCGTCTGGCGCGCGAGCGGGCGGAGTTGCTGCTCGAGATGCGCGAGGCGGCCCAACAGTACAAGGCCGGCGACCGGTCGCCGACGGCGCTGGAGTTGAAGCAGGGTCCGCTCGCGGCCTCCCTCGCCGAAATGGAGAAACGCTACGGCGCGGAGCTCGACGCCAACTCTCACGGGCAGAGCTTCCTCAAGCTGTTCCAGTCGCGGTTCGTGCCGGGTGGGTTGTACCTGCTGGACGAGCCGGAGGCGCCGCTCTCACCGCAGAGCCAGCTCGCGCTGCTGGCGATGATCGGCGCGATGGTGGCGCAGCAGGCGCAGTTCATCATCGCGACACATTCGCCGATGCTGCTCGCATTTCCCGGCGCGCGCATCTACACCTTCGACGAAACCCCGGTGCAGGAAGTGTCCTACGAGGACCTGGATCACGTGCGATTGACGCGTGACTTCTTGAATGCGCCGGAGCGTTACCTGAATCAGATCCTCGAAAAGAAAGCCCCCTCTCAACAACAAAAGGGGGCCCAGGAGTGAGGTTCACCGAATCCCGAACGACACTCCAACCTGAAAGACGCGGAGCTCCACGGGCGTCCTGACGCGCTGCCCTGAAAACGTGCCGTCGGGATTCTGCGTCAGCCCACCGGCGGGGACGTACTCCACGCGATCATGTCGCACGCCGCGGAGGCTGAGATCGATCGCGATCGGCGTGTGCCCGCGCGCGACCTCGATGAGCATCCCGGCCCCCGCCGACTTCGTCCACGTCACGTCCCCGTCGAGGAAATAGTCGTCGTCGCAGCCACAGCCGTCGTTGAAGCGCGCATTGCTCCAGAACACCGACGGACCAGCGGTCACAAACCCGTAGACACTGACCGGCCCCTGCCCGATGGTGATTTGCGGACCAAATCCGAGCGTGCCGATCTGAGAAGTCGTCGACACACCGTAGCCCTGATAGGTCGCATCGTAGACCATGTATCCACCGTCGACGCGCCACCCGAGGAAGGGACCGCCCACGACGACGGCTCCGCCTACCCCGTACG
>JBOHSJ010000191.1:0-20608 GCA_050733035.1 Gemmatimonadales bacterium
TCCCTACAAAGTCACCGCCGCCATCGTCTGTTTCACCCCATCCGCCGATTTCTTGAGCGCGCTCTTCTCGTCGGCCGTCAGCTCGACTTCGACGATCTTCTCGAGGCCGTTTTTGCCCAGCTTACACGGCACGCCGCAGTACATCCCCGAGAGGCCGTACTCGCCTTCCAGCCAGGCCGCGCACGGCAGCAGGCGCTTCTGATCGAGCACGATGGATTCGACCATCTGTACCGTCGCCGAAGAGGGTGCGTAATAGGCCGAGCCCGTCTTTAGGAAAGCAACAATTTCGGCTCCGCCGTTCCGGGTGCGGTCCACGATCTTGTCGAGCTTGGCTTTGTCGAGCAGCTGCGTGACGGGGATACCGGACACGGTCGTGTAGGAGACGAGCGGTACCATCGTATCGCCGTGGCCGCCGAGCACCATCGCCTGGACGTCCTGGACCGAGACGTCGAGCGCTTCGGCGAGAAAGGCGCGGTAGCGGGCAGTGTCGAGCACGCCCGCCATGCCGATCACGCGCTCGCGCGGGAAGCCCGTCACCTGCTTCGTCACCCAACACATCACGTCGAGGGGGTTCGAGACCACGACGACGATGGCCCTGGGGCAGTGCTGCTTGATCTGCTGCGAGACCTGTTTGACGATGTCGGCGTTGGTGCGCACCAGGTCGTCGCGGCTCATCCCCGGCTTGCGTGCGATGCCGGCGGTGACGACGACCAGCTCACTTCCCGCGGCTGGCCCGTAGTCGTTCGCCCCGACGATGCGGGTGTCGAACCCCTCGATGGGGGCGGATTCGTATTGATCGAGGCCTTTGCCCTGTGGGACGCCCTCGATAACGTCGACGAGGACGACGGTGCGGGCGAGCTCTTTTTCGGCGAGGCGTTGGGCAGTGGTGGCGCCGACATTGCCGGCGCCGACTACGGTGATTTTGGTGAGCATGGTGCGGGGAAGTTAATGGCCGCTTTCATCCTCCTCTAGTGTGCATTTCCCGGTGCGGATCGGCGCGCAAACCTTCCACCTGAACCAGGGGCTCGCGATTCACGAGCCCGAGCCGAGCCTCGGCGCCGCGATCGGTCCGTCCGCGCCACGTCGCTGCGATCAGATTTGTGAGCTCCGCGTCGCTGGCTCCGCTCCGTAACGGCTCACGCAGATCGGTGCCCCGCTCTGCGTATAGACAGAGGAACCAAGTGCCATCAGCCGTCAGCCGGCTGCGGTCGCAGGAGCGACAGAAAGGCGCCGTGGTGGATGCGACGATCCCGCACGTCGTCCCGTCGGGCAGCTGGAAACGCTCGGCGGGTGCGGTGACGTCGCGACCCTCGGTGACCGCGGTGATTGTGCCGTAATGGGCCGACAAGCGCGCGAGCATCTCGCGCTGCGAGAACACCTGCTCCACCGACCACCCCGTCGCGCCGCCGACGTCCATGTATTCGATGAACCGGACTTCAGCCGCGTGCGATCGCGCGAATTCGATCAGGTCCACCAGCTCGTCGTCGTTGACACCGCGAATGACAACGGTGTTGAGCTTTAGGGGCAATTCCGCCGCCCGTGCCGCGGCAATGCCGGCTAGCACGTCGGAATGCTTGTCCGTGCGGGCCAAATCGCGCATCCGATCCGGGCGCAGGGTATCGAGGCTGACGGTGACACGGCCCAGACCGGCGTGGTGTAGTGGCTCGGCGTGCTTGGCGAGAAGCACGCCGTTCGTGGTCATGGCGAGATCGCGCACGCCCCTGATTCGCGCCAGCATCGCGGTGAGCGTGGGCAGATCGTGGCGCAGCAGCGGCTCGCCGCCGGTCAGTCGCACCTTCTCGACCCCGAGCGACGCGAAGACGCTCACCAGCCGGGTAATCTCCTCGAACGTCAAAATCGACTGCTTGGGGAGCCAGACATAGTCCTGCTCCGGCATGCAGTAGCGGCAGCGGAGATTGCAGCGATCCGTCACTGAAACGCGGAGGCTGGCGAGCGGCCGTTGAAAGAGGTCGGCGATCACTTTTCCACCCACGTGGCGCCGCCGTTCGCGCTGAGCTCCTTCTTCCAGATCGGCAGGCGCTTCTTCACTTCCTCGATCACATAACGACAGGCGGCGAATGCTTCGTCACGGTGCGGCGCCGCCGCCGCAATTGCGATACTGGCTTCGCCGGCCGGGATCTCGCCGAGTCGATGCTGGAGCATCACGCGGGCCTCGGCCCAGCGCGCGCGTGCTTCACCGAGAATGCGATCGATCTCCTCGAACGCCATTGGCTCGTAGGCCGAGTAATCGATCGCGGTGACTTGGTCGTCGGTGCGCACGGTCCCCAGGAAGACGCACGTCCCGCCGCGTTCCGGGCCCTGAACTTCGGCCAGGAGATCACGGACGTCGAGCGGATGCCGCGTCAGGGTCATCATGCTAACCGCCCGCGAACGGGGGGAGCAGGGCGACGTCATCGCCCTCGTTCACGACGGCATCGAGTTTCACCTGGTGCTTATTCAGCGCGACCAGAGGGCGTGGCGGCAGCGCCTGAGTGCCGGGAAAGACTTCGCGAACGCGCGCGAGCACCTCGCCGACCGTTGTCGGCGTATCCAGATTCACGTGCGACCACGTACAGCCGGCCAGCTCGGCGTAGCGCGCGAAGAACCGCACCGAAATCTTCCCCATGGTTCGATTATAGTCCGGTCGCGATGCTCTGCCAGATCCTGGACTGCTTCGGCGTAGGATTCGGCGCGCGCGCGATGGAGATCCGCGTCAAGGTGCGCTCGCGCACCGTCCCGTTGAGTATCATCCCCCGCATGACGTTGTCGCTCCCGATCCGGAGGATGCTGATCGAGACCGGCTGTCCGGCCTTGCCGCGGTACTCGGTGCGGTATGCCGCGCCCCAGTCGCTGTCGGGCGTGACTGCGATGTTCCCGATGCGGTTGAGCTGATCGCCCGGTTGGAGACCGGCTTCGTCGGCGGTGCTGCCCGGTGTCACCGCGACCACCGGCAGGGCGCGGCCTTCGGGGGGACCGACCGACACGCCAAAGAACGGCGTCGTCACACTCTGGCGGTTCACGGCGATTCCCGCCTTGGGAAATACCGTCTCGTACGGCAGCGAATCCCGCCCGTCGATGTACCGGCGGTAGAATCCGTCGACGTCGGGCATCCCGGCGCTGCGCAGCTCGCGCAGCAGGTCGGCCGTCGTGAATCCCTTGTTTTGGCGATAGTAGCGCGTGTACAACGCGCGGATCACTTCATCGAGGTTGTGCGCGTTGTCGGTGGCGTCGCGAATCGAGATGTCGAGCAACAAGCCCAGCAACGAGCCCTTGGGATAGTAGAGCTGCGAGCTGTTGACGTAGACCTCGTGGATCCAGGTCGCCTCGCTGCCGTCCTCCACGCTCCACGGTTCGGGCGTCTGCTCGACCTGATCGATGTTGGATCGCGTGTTCTCGAGGAACTGATCGGCGGACCACAAGCCCGACCGCAGATTCGTGAGGTCCGCGTAGTAGTCGGTCACGCCCTCCGACCACCACAACAGCGGCGTGTACTGCTCGTCGCGATAGTCGTACGGCCACATCTCCGCCGGACGCAGGCGCTTCACGTTCCACAAATGGAAGAACTCGTGCGACAGCAGCGGATACATGAAGTCGCCCAGGTTCCCGGCGGCATCGGCGAAGGCCGGTGCGGGCATGATGTCGTACTGCGAGTTGCTGTGCTCCAGCCCGCCGCCGAAGCCGATCGGATCGTGAATGACGTTGAAGAAGACCGTGTACACGTCGTACGGCGCTTCCCCCATGATCCGGTTCTGCACCGGCACCATCTTCGCCACGCCGTGACGCAGATTCCGCGCGACCGTCGGCGTGTAATCCGTCGCGGGCCACACGGCGATGCGAATCCATTTCCCGTCGGCTTGCAGCGAGTCGAGACTGTAGCGTCCCAGAAACGTCATGGCGTCCGCGAGCTCGTGATAATCAGCAGCTCGATAGACGCCGTTTACCGGTCCTTTGAGTGCGGTCGTCACCAGCCAACCCGTCGGCCCGCGAAACCGAACCTCGGCGGGCCGGGTGAGCTGCCCCTCTTCGAACAGGAACAGGTTCGTGCCGAGGAATTGTGCGAAGTCCTGCGCGGCGCGCGCGATCGACAGGTCGATCGTGTCGGCCGCGTAATTGAACTCGACCGTGACGGTTCCCGTGTTCCCGGTGACGATGCGCCAAGTGTCCTTGTCGCCGCGGTCCCAGCGCAGCGGCTGCCCGGCGGCATTCTTCGCCGCGAATCCGAAGACGTAGCGCGCGTAGTTCTGGATTTCGTAACTGCCGGGACTCCACGCAGGCAGCGACACGTAGAGCGTGTCTTTCCCAGCGGCGGGAAACTCAGCCGACACATGGAATTGTCGTGAGGCCGACGTCAGGGAGACTTCGTAGCGCACGGCTTGCGCGCGCAGTGGCGATGTAAGGATCAGTGCGAACACGACATAGTGACTCAACCGGCGCATCATCACTCCAGACAAGAAGTTGGGCCTCGACGTGATGCCGAGGCCCAAGTTCAAGTTACCCAATAGCAGCAGGTTAGGACGATTTACGTCGTAACCTTCGCGCTCGCGTCGGCGACCATCGCGCGCAACTCCTTGCTGGGCTTGAAGACAGGGACCGGACGCGCCGCAACTTCGACTGGATCACCGGTGCGCGGGTTGCGCGCCATGCGCGTCTTCCGCTGGCGGATCTTGAATGTCCCAAACCCGCGTATCTCAATGTTATGCTGCTCCGCGAGCGCTGCTTTGACGGCGTCCAGGAAGGAATCAACGACGCGCGCACAGTCCTTTTTTGAAATGAGGGGACCGGCGGTGCGAGCGATATGCGCGGTGACCTTTTCGACCAGATCGGCCTTCGTCATTGGTCCCCCCGAAAGTCTGCCGGTTGCCAAAGTCGGGGGCTATCATAGGGGCTTACTTATTTAGTGTCAAGAGCTTGTAGGAATTGTTGAAAGTGTCCTTGGGCGTCATGTGGGCCCGGCGACGCCTCGGGATGGTACTGGACGGCGAAAATCGGGTACTCCCGGTGCTTGATTCCTTCGACCGTCCCGTCATTGAGGTTACGGTGGGTGACCTCAAGCGACTTCGCGCCGGGGACACCCGTCGTCTCCCCCCGCACGGCAAATCCGTGGTTCTGCGACGTGATAAGTACTTGTCCTGTCGCAAGATCGCGCACTGGATGGTTGCCGCCGCGATGGCCGTAGGGAAGCTTGATCGTTTCGCCTCCCATCGCCAGACCGAGCAGTTGGTGCCCCAGGCAGATCCCAAAAATGGGGAGAGAACCATCCGCGAGGTCGCGAATCGTATCAATCGCGTAACCGACGGCCGCGGGGTCCCCGGGTCCGTTCGACAGGAAGACGCCGTCGGGGTCGAGCGCCCGCACCTGCGGCGCGGTCGTCGCCGCCGGTACGACGGTGACCCGGCACCCGTGCTGCAGGAACAGCCGGAGAATGTTGCGCTTCATCCCGAAGTCGAACGCGACGACGTGATGCTTGGCGTCGGCCGGTCCTTCGCTGTACGCGTCGGGAATCGTCGCGACACTCGCGAGGTCGAGGCCGTTCATCGACGGCGACGCGGCGAGCGCCGCCTTAATTGCCTCCGCCGGTTTCTCACCGAGCGCCAGCACGCCGCGCATCGCGCCGCGCGAGCGGATGTGGCGCGTCAGTTGCCGCGTGTCCACGTCGGCGACCAGCGGCACCTTCGCGCCGGCGAGCCAGTCGAGCAGCGGTCCGGTCGAGCGCCAGTTCGACGGCGTTCTCGACAGCTCGCGCACGACCACACCGACCACGCGCGGCCGGTCCGACTCGACGTCTTCAGGATTGATGCCGTAGTTGCCGATCATCGGTGCCGTCATCACGACGATCTGACCGAGATAGGAAGGATCGGTGAACACCTCCTGGTACCCGCTCAGATTCGTGGTGAAGACGACTTCTGCGTATGCCGGCTCAAACGGGAGTGGCGCGGTTCCGGGGAACCAGGCGCCGTCCTCTAAGAGGACGTATGCGGGTTGGACCTTACGGTCTGCGATTGGGCGTCGGGGGTGGCGCCGGAGGTGGCGCCGTTGGCTGCGTTTCGATCGGCAGCGGTGTCTGCTGGACCGGCGCCGGCGCCTCTCCCTGACCCTCGAGCACCGAGCGAACCTGGCCGCCCTGCTGCGACATGAAGGTCAGCACCAACGCGAGGAACAGAAAGATTCCGGCGGTCCACCAGGTGACCTTGGTCAACAGCGTGGTCGCCTGCCGGCCGCCCATGACCGTCTCGGTACCGGCGCCGCCACCCATCGTGGCGAGTCCGCCGCCCTGCCCCGCCTGCAGCAGCACGGCAGTCGCGAGGATGAGCGAGTCGAGAATCAGGATGACGACGAGGAACGCGTACATGCGCGGGGCAAGATACCTAGGCCACGGCGGTGCGCACAAGCTGCGCCCAGGCGCGCGGATCGAGTGATGCGCCGCCCACGAGTACGCCGTCCAACTCATGCTCTGCAAGAAGCTCGGCGACATTCTTGAGATTGACACTGCCGCCATAGAGAATCAGGAATCTCGGGGTGGCAGGGATGTGCTCTTTCAGCCACGAGCGGATGGCCCTGTGTACCTCGGCGGCATCCTTGGGCGTGGCGTTGCGACCGGTCCCGATCGCCCACACCGGCTCGTACGCAATCGTCACACGGCCCATGCCGTCGCGTCCGGCGAGCGCTGCCTCGAGCTGCCGGGTGATCACTGCCATGGTTTCGCCCGCCTCCCGTTGGGCGAGCGTCTCGCCAACGCACAGCACGGGCTGGAGATCAGCGGCGAGCGCGGCCGACATCTTCTTGCCGGTCTCCTCGTCCGTCTCGCCGAAGACATGGCGGCGCTCCGAGTGGCCGATGAGCGTTAGTTTCGCTCCCGCCTGCGCGGCCAGCGGCCCTGACGTCGCTCCCGTGAACGCGCCTTTGGGCTCCCAGTGGATGTCCTGCGTGCCAACCCTAACGTTCCGATGGCCGGAAACACCCTGCGAAACCGCTTCGATCGACACGGCAGGAGGAAAGAACCAGACAGACCGCTCGTGCGGAATATCGCCCGCGGCAAAAAATGCCCGGAGGTACTCACGGGCCTCGAGCGGGCCGACGTTCATCTTCCAGTTTCCCGCAAAGACGAGCGGCCTCACGCGTCCTCCAATGCCGCCACGCCGGGCAATTTCTTTCCCTCCAGGAACTCGAGTGATGCCCCACCGCCGGTGGACACGTGGGTGAGCTGGTCTTCCATACCGGCGACCGCTGCAACCGAGTCCCCGCCGCCCACCACGGTGACAGCGCCGTTCTTCCCCGCCGCCGCGAGCGCGTTCGCGACCGCGCGCGTGCCGGCGTCGAACGGCGGCGTCTCGAATACGCCCATGGGGCCGTTCCAAAAGATCGTCTTCGCGCGCAGCAGCCGGGCGCGGAAGTCGTGCTGCGTGGCCTCGTCGATGTCGTAGACCGCCCAACCCTTGGGAATCGCATCGGCCGCTACGGAGCGGTGCTCGCCCGCGCGTTCGAGCGAGGGCGCGATCACTGCCCCGCGCGGCAGCATCAGCTTCTTTCCGCTCGTGGCCAGCAGCTCTTTAGCGAGCTCGACCCGGTCCGGCTCGACCAGCGAATCCCCAACCCCTAATCCCATCGCCCGAAAAAAGGTGCACGCCATCGCGCCGCCGATCAGCAGCTCGTCCACGCGCGGCAGCAGCGAGCGAATTACGTCGATCTTGCCGGAGATCTTCGCGCCACCCAGCACGGCGATGAACGGATGCTTCGGATCCCGCAGCAGCTCGCCCAGGTACTTGAGCTCCTTCTCCATCAGGAAACCGGCGACGGCGGGTTTGAGGAGGTGGGCTACCGCTTCGGTTGATGCGTGCGCGCGGTGCGCCGAGCCGAAGGCGTCGTTCACGTAGAGATCGCCGAGGGCGGCGAATACTTTGGCGAGCTCGGCGTCGTTGTTCTCCTCGCCGGGCCAAAAGCGGGTGTTCTCGGCCAGTGCGACGCCGCCCCGCGGCAGGCGTCGCGTCGCCTGCACACCGGTGGCCGGATCGGGAATGAATTCGATCGGAGCGCCGAGCAGCTGTTCCAGGTCGCGGACGATCTGCTTCAGCGAGTACTGCGGATCGGGGGGGGAGCCACCCTTGGGGCGGCCGAGATGCGAAAGCAGAATGACGCGCGCGCCCTTCTCGCGCAGGTACTGGATCGTCGGCAGCGACGCGCGCAGCCGCGTGTCGTCGGTGATCTTGCCGTTCTTCAGCGGGACGTTGAAGTCCACCCGCACGAGCGCGCGCTTTCCGTCCAACGCCTGCGGGGGAAGCTCCCGCAGGCCGCGCTTGGTCAACGGCGGCGTCCGATGTAGGCGAGCAAATCCACGCAGCGCGAGGAGTAGCCCATCTCGTTGTCGTACCACGATGAGACGTGCACCAATGTCCCGTCGATGACGGCGGTGGACATGCTGTCCACGACGCTGGAGTACAGGCTGCCGATGTAGTCCACCGACACGAGTGGCTCGTCGCTCACGTCGAGAATGCCCTTGAGCGGGCCGGCGGCCGCTTTCTTGAACGCGGCGTTGACGGCTTCGACGGTCGTGGGGCGCTCGACTTCGGCGGTGAGATCGACGATCGAGACGTCGGGGGTGGGCACGCGGAGCGAAACGCCGTCGATCCTGCCCTTCACTTCCGGGATCACGAGCCCCGTCGCCTTGGCCGCGCCGGTCGTCGTGGGGATGATGCTGAGCGCCGCCGCACGCGCACGCCGCAGGTCTTTGTGCGGCAGGTCGAGGATCTGCTGGTCGTTGGTGTAGCTGTGCACCGTCGTCATGAAGCCATGCTTGAAGCCGAAGTTTTCGATCACGACTTTGACGACCGGCACGAGACAGTTCGTGGTGCACGACGCGTTCGAGATGATGTGATGCTTGGCGGGATCGTACTTCTCGTTGTTGACGCCCATGCAGATCGTGATGTCTTCACCCTTCGCCGGCGCCGAGATGACGACCTTCTTTGCCCCGGCCGCCAAGTGTTTGGACGCGTTCTCCTTGTCGGTGAACCGGCCAGTGCTTTCGAGCACGAACTCCACGCCCAGCTCTTTCCAGGGCAGTTTTTCCGGCTCTTTGATGGCTGAGACCTTGATGGTCGTGCCGTTTACGACGAGGGCGTCGCCCTGTGCGTCGACGGTTCCGGGGAAGCGCCCGTGGACGGAGTCGTACTTGAGGAGGTGGGCCAGCGTCCTGGTGTCGGTGATGTCGTTGACCCCGACGAACTCGATCTCGGTTTGCTTCGCCATCGTGGCCGCGCGGAGCACGTTCCGCCCGATGCGGCCGAACCCATTGATCCCAACCCGAACCGCCATGACTGCTCCTTACGTGAAGTCCGGAATCGCGGCGCGCGCGAAGGTGACGCCGTGAATGCTCGTCGCGCCAGCTTGCTCGAGGGCACGCGCTGCTTCGGCGAGTGTCGCCCCCGTGGTAAATACATCATCGACCATGATCAATGTCCAATGATCGTTGATCATTGGGCATTGGACATTCGCGACAGCGAAAGCTGCGCGCACATTCGCCAGACGTGTCGCCGGTGTCAACGCCGTTTGTGTCGGTGTCTCGCGCGTGCGGACCAGGAGATCGGGAAGCACGGGAATCCGCCACTTTCGGGCCAACGCGCGCGCGAGCACTTCGGACTGATTGTAGCCGCGCTCGCGCAAGCGCTTCCTCGCCAGTGGAATAGGGATCAAGGCCGACGGTCCGTCGGCGTCCGGGCGGAGCGGCGTCATCGCAGTTACCAAGTCGTCGGCGATGCGCGGCAAGCCACCGTACTTGAGTCCATGGATGGCCTGCTGCGCGCCCTCGGAGAGCCACGCCGCAGATCTCACAGACCTGAGCGCAGCTGGCCACTCAACACACAAACGGCAGGGACCAAAGTGTGGCTCTGGTTGGCCGCAGCGCTCGCACCAGGGTCTCCTGACCGCCCGCCAACGCTGTCGGCAGACGCTGCAGACGAGGCGCGCGGCGTCGCGCTCGGCGAGCAGCGCATGGCAGAGAAAACACTCCGCCGGGAGGAGCAGCTGCTCGACCGCGGTGCTAAACACGCAAGGCGCGCTGGACCGCTGCGCGCATCACCTCCACCGGTGCGTCCGTGTCGGGAAAAAAGCGCTCGAACGCCGCCGCGCCCTGCTGCACGAGCATCTCGCGGCCGTCCGCCGCCGCAATGCCGCGCTCGCGCAGCGCGTGCACCCACCGCGTCTCACCGGGTGCGTACACGAGATCGAGCGCGCGCTGCACGCCGGGGATATGGTTGACGTCCACGGGCAGCGGGTCGTGACCGGCGAGCCCCAGTGGCGTGGCATTGATCGCGACGTCGATCTCGACGGGTCCATTCGCGACTGTGGCGGTCGCGCCGATGCCGCTCGCCCAGGCGGCGAAATCCCGCGCGCGCGATTCGTTGCGCGAACGCACGAAGAGCGTCGCCCCGCGGTCTGCGGCCGTCACCGCCGCCGCTCGCGCCGACCCTCCCGTTCCTACCACGAGCCACCGCTCTCCTTTCCGGGCCGCGCCGATCTGCTCGAGCGCCGCGGTCATGCCGAACACGTCGGTGTTGTCGCCGACGAGGCCGCCGTCTTCCGTCCAGAACGTATTGCAGGCGCCGACCCGCGCGCACACATCCGTTTTGCGCGTCACGGATCCTTCGACCGCCTCTTTGAGGGGAACGGTGACGTTGCCGGCGCCGCCGATGGCGGCCTGCATCGCCAGCACCGCCGGTAACGAGTCGGGGGAAACGCGCAACGCGACGTAAACCGCGTCCAGCCCGAGGGCGCGGAACGCGGCGTTGTACAAGGCGGGAGAGAGCGAATGGGCCACCGGATCTCCGATGACCGTGAACAGCCGCGTCTTAGCGCTGATCTCCATGCTTGCTCTCAGCGGCGAGCCGCTCAGCCACCGCCGCCGCGAGGGCTTCGAGCTCCTGACAGGTGTCGCGGTACACGCCGAGATCGCCGCCGAAGGGATCACTCACTTCGTCGCCGCCCTTGCCGGCGTACTCGCCCAGCACGAACACGCGGCCCTCGCCACCCAGCTCGTCCACGCGGGCGCGATGGTGGCGTGCCATCGTCAGGATCAGATCGGCCTGCTCGACCAGCTCGCGCGTCAGCAGCCGCGCGCGGTGGCCCGAGAGATCGAGGCCGCGCTCGAGCCCGACGAGATACGCGCCCTCCGATGCGGGCGCGCCGTCCCAGGCGCCGGTACCGGCCGAGGTGACCTGCACCTCGAGGCCGCGGTCTTTCAGCGCGCGCTCGAGCAGCGACGCGGCCAGCGGGCTGCGGCAGATGTTGCCGGTGCAGACGAACAGGACGTGTTGGATCATGGCGCTAGGCGGCCGACGGCGCGGCGCAGCTCGGCGACGCTGAGCGTTCCTTCGCGCACGATCTGCGCCCGCGGCCTGGTGCAGTCAACCACCGTCGAGGGCGGCCGGTTCCCCAGGACACCGCCGTCGAGGACCAGCAGCTGCCCCGCATCCACGGCCGGCGCGAAGTCGCGCGCGATCGCCTCGGCGCCAGGACCGGGCGGCTGACCCGGCAGATTTGCCGACGTGGAGGTCAGCGGCACGCCCAGAGCCGCGACCAGCCGGGCCATCGGTTGATGCGACGTCCACCGCACCGCGATGCCGCCGTCAGGGCCACGGAGCAGATCGGGCAGCCGGCCCGAGCCGCCCGGCAGCACGAGCGTCAGCGGTCCCGGCCAAAAAGCGCGCGCCAACGCGTCCGCGGACGCATTGAAGGCGAGCCCATGCGCTTCAGCCATGCCGCGGTCGCTGATCAATATGAGGAAAGGCTTCGCGGCGGACCGCCCCTTGAGGGCAGCGAGGGCGGCGACGTCCGCGTGCACGGCGCGCGAGCCCAGTCCGTACACGGTCTCGGTCGGATACGCCAGCAACCCACCGCCGCGCAAATGCGCGACCACCCTGGGAATAGCGGTGGCAATCTCTGAATCCGACTGGAACGGGACCGGCTTCACCGCAATTCACGCGCGAGAGCCTCGGCGATCCGGAAGTCGTCGGCTGTGGTGACCTTGAAGTTGTACGGCGAATCGGGAATCAGCTCCACCGGAAACCCTGCCCGCTCGCACACCTCGGCATCATCACTCGGCGCGCCGCCATTCTCCACTGCCGCAAGCTGGGCGTACGCGTCATTCAGCATCTGACGCGGGAACCCCTGCGGCGTTTGCGCCCGCCAGATGCGCTCGCGATCCACGGTGCGCGCGACGCGCGGCGTGAGCTGATTGCTCTGCCCAACTTCCTTCAGCGTGTCCGACGTCGGCACGGCGGCCACGGCGCCGACACCGGCGCGCGCGCGCGAGATCACCGCGTCGATCGTCCCGCGGCTGACGAACGGTCGCGCGGCGTCATGCACGAGAATGACGGCGGCGTCGGCGGGAAGCGCGGTGAGGCCGGCGCGCACCGAATCCACGCGCTGCGCCCCACCGGGGACGAACTTGAGCCGCTCCCCGCGCAGTTTGCCGAGCCACTCCGGTGGCCGCTCGGCGTAGCCCGGCGGCAGCGCAACCACGACCTGGCGCACTTCGGGGTGTCCGATGAACTGGCGCAATGCGCGCAGCAGCATCGGCACGCCGAGGATCGGACGGAATTGCTTGGGCTCGCCGGGGCCCGCGCGCACGCCCGCCCCCGCCGCGACCACCACGACGCCGACGTCAGGCCGCGAGGCGGCGGGTGAGCTCACCGATTCCCTCCAGCCCGACCACCTCGAGATCCGTACTGCCTTTCGAGCGATTCGAGAGAAAGACGCGGCGAAACCCCTGGCGTGCGGCCTCGGCGAGGCGCCGTTCGACGCCCGCCACGGGACGGATCTCGCCACCGAGTCCGACCTCGCCCAGGAACAGCGCGTCGGCCGGGACGGGACGGTCGTGCACGGTCGAGACGAGCGCGGCCAGGACGGCCAAGTCGGTCGAGGGCTCGATCAGACGCACGCCGCCGGTGACGTTGACGAACACGTCGAGATTGCCGAACGGCAATCCGCCGCGCCGCTCCAGTACGGCGAGCAGCAGTGCGAGGCGGCGATGATCGAGCCCGGTCGCGACCCGTTGCGGCGTCCCGAAGCCCGCTTTCGATGCCAGCGCCTGGATTTCCACGAGCATCGGCCGCGTGCCTTCCATCAGGGCGGTGACGGCGGAGCCGGACGCGCCGGTGCTCCGGCCGGCGAGGAACGCCGCGGCCGGATTCGCGACCGGCTCGAGCCCAGCGCCCGTCATGCGGAAGACACCGATCTCGTCCACCGATCCGAAGCGGTTTTTCACCGCGCGCAGGATTCGGGTGTCGAGCGTCGTTTCGCCCTCGAAGTAGAGCACGGTGTCCACGATGTGCTCGAGCGTCTTCGGCCCGGCGATGCCGCCGCCCTTGGTGACATGGCCGACGAGCAGCACCGCGGGGCCCGATTCCTTGGCGAACCGCATCAGCCGCGCGGCGCACTCGCGCACTTGCCCGACGTTGCCGGGGGCGCCTTCCAGGTCCTCGGTATAGGTCGTCTGCACCGAGTCGAGCAGCACGACGCTCGACTTCAGCTGGGTCGCGTGATGGATAATCGATTCGAGTCGCGTCTCGCCGAGGACGTGGATCCCGCCCGCGTCCTCCTGGAGGCGGTCGGCGCGCAGCCGGAGCTGGTCGGGCGATTCTTCGCCGGAGACGTAGAGTGTGGCGACGCCCTGGCTTTCGAGCCGGGCCGCGCACTGCATCAGCAACGTGGATTTGCCGATCCCGGGTTCGCCGCCGACGAGCGTGACGGAGCCGGGGACGATGCCCCCGCCGAGCACGAAGTCGAACTCCGCGAGGCCGGTCTTCCAGCGTGACGTGCTTGTCGATTGCATTTCGGAGAGCCGAACCGGTGAGGCACCGGAGACCGCCGTCTCCCGGCCGCCGGGCCGTCCGGCCGTCCGGCCGACGGCTTCTTCGACGAGCGAATTCCACGCCCCGCACGCGTCGCACCGCCCGCCCCACTTCGGTTGGTCCGCGCCGCATTCGGTGCAGCGAAACACGGACTTGCCTTTAGACACTGACCGGAGCCTCGCGCGCCGAATAGTTGTCGAAGCGGGTGTATTCCTTCTTGAAGTGCAGCTTCACCGTGCCCGTGGGGCCGTTGCGCTGCTTCCCGACGATCACCTCGGCCAGCCCTTCGATGCTTTCGTTCGTCTTGGGGTCGACCGGCCCGTCGTAGAACTCCTGCCGGTAAATGAAGCAGACGACGTCGGCGTCCTGCTCGATCGCGCCCGATTCACGCAGGTCCGAGAGCTGGGGGCGCCGGTGCTCGCCGCCACGCTGCTCCGGAGCGCGCGACAGCTGCGAGATCGCGACGACCGGGACGTCCAGCTCCTTCGCCAGCGCCTTGAGCGAACGCGAGATGTAGGAAATCTCCTGCTGGCGATTCTCGACGTCGCCCGGCCCTGACATCAGCTGCAGATAGTCCACGATCACGAGCGCAATATCGTGCTCGGCCTTCAACCGGCGTGCTTTCGACCGCATTGCCAACGGTGTCAGCGCGGCGGAATCGTCGATCCAGATCGGCGCCGTCCCGAGCAGTCCGGCGGCGCGCGCCAGCTTCGGATAGTCATCGTCACGCAGCTGGCCCCGGCGCAGCCGCTGGGCGTCCACGAGCCCCTCTGAGCACAGCAGCCGCTGTACGAGCTGGTCCTTCGACATTTCCAGCGAGAAGAATGCGATGGCGGTGTTGTGCTCGATGGCCGCGTGCTGCACGATGTTCAGCGCCAGCGCCGTCTTCCCCATCGACGGTCGCGCGGCGAGGATGATCAGGTCGGACCGCTGAAAGCCCGCGGTGTAGCGGTCGAGATCGACGAACCCGCTGGGCACCCCCGTCAGCGCTCCGGCACCCGATTGGAGCGACTCGATGCGCTCCATTGTCGGCCAGATCAGCTCCTTGATCCGGATGAACTCTTCGGCACGACGGAACTGCGCGACCTGGAAAACGCGATGCTCGGCGTTGTCGAGCACTTCGCCCGCGGTGCCGTGCCCTTCGTAGATGTCCTGGATGATGCCGGTTGCCGCTTCGACGAGACGCCGCAGCACCGCTTTGTCGCGGACGATCTTCGCGTGGTAGTCGATGTTCGCGGCGGTCGGGACGACGTCGATCAGCGCCGCGATGTATTCCATGCCGCCCGCGCGGTCGAGATCGCCGCGCCGGCTCAGCTCGTCGCGCAGCGTGACGGGATCGATGACGTCGCCGCGCTCGGTGAGCGACAACATCGACCGGAACAGCAGGCGATGGCCCTCGCGGTAGAACATCGAATCGTCGAGGATTTCCGCGGCCTTGAGGGCCGCGTCCTGATCGAGCAACATCGCGCCCAGGACCGCCTGCTCCGCGTCATTGCTCCACGGCGTTTGGCGGCCGGCGTATTCTCCCGAACGGGGTGGCTGGGGGGGCTCAGCCGTCGAGGAGGCGAGCGGCGATACGAACGTCATCCCAGGTTGGTCTCTTCCAGTTGGGGTTGCGCAGCAAGGCGGCCGGGTGATACGTGACGACGACCGGCGTGCCGCGGAAGCGGTGAACCTGATTACGCAGGGAGCCGAGGGACTGCTTCGTGTTGAGCAGCGACTGCGCCGCCGTGCCGCCCATCGCCAAAATCACCTTCGGTTTGACCAGCTCGATCTGGCGATACAGGTACGGCAGGCACGCCGCGATCTCGTCGTACTGCGGCAGTCGATTCTCGGGCGGCCGGCATTTCACGATGTTGCAGATGAAGACCTGATCGCGCGGCAGCTTGATGGCTTCGAGAATCTTGGTCAGCAGCTCACCCGCCCGGCCGACGAATGGGCGTCCGGTTTCATCTTCGGTGCGGCCGGGACCTTCTCCGATCACGACCAGACGCGCCGTCGCGAGGCCCTCTCCCGGTACGGTGTTGGTGCGCCCTTCGCACAGCTTGCAGGCGCGGCACCCCGCGATGAGCGTGGCGACGTCCTCAAGAGTTGTCGCCCGTTGGATCGGGTTTGTAGCAAAGAGATCGGCGCTGGGCGGATCGAATGAAAGGCCCGGAGCAGGGAGCCGGGAGCTGGGAGCAGGTTTATCGGTGAGCGCGGGTGCTGGGGGCGTGGGCTCTGCTCCCTGCTCCCGGCTCCCGGCTCCCAGGATCACAGAGTCTCCACCGAGCAACCGCTGCTGCTTCAAGTATTCGACAGCCAGAGCCCGCGCCTGAGCTTCGCTCAAAGGGCTTCTTCCACTACGTCGAGGATTCGTTCGGCCACGTCGCGCTTGGGCAGCACTGGCAAGTCGACTTGCGTGCCGTTGCGCCCCATAATCGTCACGCGATTGGTCGTGACCTCGAAGCCGGCGCCGGGCTCAGTGGCGTCGTTGAGGATCACATAATCGAGCGACTTATTCTGCATCTTCGTCCGCGCATTCGCGAGTCCGTTCCCCGTTTCGAGCGCGAAGCCCACAACCAGCATCCCCTTGCGGCGCTTCAGGGAGCCGAGTATGTCGGGCGTCGCTTCAAGCTCGACGGTGAACGCGCCGCCCGAGCGCGGACGCTTCTGCGCCGACTGCGTGGTGGGCCGGTAATCGGCCGGTGCCGCGCTCATGAGTAGGGCGTCGGCACTAGGGACGAGGGACTCGAGTGCCCGTTGCATCTCCTCGGTCGTTTCGACGCGCGTCGTGGGCAGCCCGGCGGGCGGCGCCAGCTCGGTCGGACCCGTGACGAGCACCACGTCGGCGCCGCGCGCGCGTGCCGCTTCCGCCAGCGCATAGCCCATGCGCCCGCTCGACGGGTTCGTGATGACGCGCACCGGATCGAGGTGCTCGCGCGTCGGTCCCGCCGTCACGATCACCTTTTTCCCGGACCACTTACTTTTTTTTTGAGCGCCCGCGCCGGCGCCGAGCAGGCGCTCGGCTGCCGCGAAGATCGCTTCCGGCTCGCTCATACGGCCCGGCCGCTCACTCGGTCCCTCGGCGAGCGCGCCGATCTCGGGCCCGACGAACTGCCAGCCGCGCTGCGTGAGCGTCGCGATGTTCGCCGTGGTCGCGGGATTCGCGTACATGTCGTCGTTCATCGCCGGCGCGGCGAGCACGGGGCGGTCGGCCCGTGCCAGCAACAGCGCGGTCAGCAGATCGTCGGCCATGCCCATCGCGGCGCGCGCCAGGATGTTGGCCGTCGCGGGCGCGATGATGACGAGATCGGGGTCTTTGGCGAGATCGATGTGGGCGAGGGCCCGGCCGCGCTCCCACAACGAGGTGAGGACCGGCCGGCCAGTCAGCGCCTCGAACGTCACGGGGCGCACGAACTCGGCAGCCGCGGCGGTCAGCGCCACGTCCACCGTGGCGCCTGCCTCGGTCAGCCGGCGCGCCAGCGTACAGCTCTTGTAGCAGGCGATTCCGCCCGACACGCCGAGTACGACGTGACGGCCGGCGAACGGCATCAGGCTTCCTGCTGCCGCCGCCGCCGCACCAGGCGGTACTTCAGGCCGCCGCGCACGAGCTCGTCGAACGCGCGGGTGGTGAGCTTTTCCTCCCAGTCCACCGAGCGGTCGCGCGGAAAATCGTTCACGTAGCGCGCGAACTTGGCGGCCACGAGGACCCCCAGGTACTTGTTCTGCGTCTGTCCTGCGACTTCTGCCGGCGTCACGATCCGCATTGCTCAACCTTTCTGTTGATGCAGCTGGTCCCATAACTGCTGGGCCTGTAACTGGAGTTCAGAACCGTATTTGTCCAACCACTGTAGATCGTCTTTGTTGCGACGAAAGCTTCCGTTTTCATCCACTGCGGTCGCCACTTCACGCACCGCGTCATCCAAGACGTCATTTCGGATCCAGCGATCAAACAGCGTTGCTTGTTTAAGCTCGTACTTCGCTCGGTCTATTCGTCTTCTGAGTTGATCCGCGTTTTCACTCTTCCGCGACCGCAAGCGCTCAATCAAGACCCTGGGTTCGGTGGGGAGTATGAAAATCGACACTGACCTGGGCGGAGCGTACTGGGTCCTTACTTGTCGAGCCCCCTCCACTTCGATATCCAGTACCACATGGCGCCCTGATTTCAGAACCTTGTCCACCTCGTCCTTGAGCGTGCCGTACAACTCCCCGGCGTATTCGGCATGCTCGAGGAACTTCCCCTCGTTCACGCCGGTCTCGAACCTTGCTCGATCCCAGAAATAATAATCAACTCCATTCTGCTCCCCGGACCTGGGCTTCCGCGTCGTCGCGGATACGGAGAACCCAAAGCGCTCCGGGAATCGTGTGCGGAGAGCCTTCGCGATCGTCGTCTTGCCGCCGCCCGATGGCGCGGACAGGACGACTATTCGCGGCGTCACTCCAGATTCTCCAACTGCTCCCGGAACTTCTCGAGGTCCCCCTTCATCGCGATCACCGTCTGGGTGATGCGCGCGTCGTTGGCCTTGGAGCCCATCGTATTCACTTCACGCAGCAGCTCCTGCGCCAAAAACCCGAGCTGTTTCCCTACCGCCTGATCCGACGCGAGCGCGGCGCGGGCCGCCGCGACGTGCGCGCGGAACCGCACCAGCTCCTCCGTGATGTCCAGCCGGTCGGCGAGCAGCGCGATCTCCAACGCGAGCCGCTGCTCGTCCACCGTGGCGCTCGCCGTCAGCTCCGCGACGGCCTGCTTGAGGCGCTCGTGCTCCGCTTGGAGCCGGGCCGGTGCCTGCTGCTCGACGGTGTGCGCCGCGCTTTCGAGCGCAGCGAGCCGCGCGGTGAGCTCCAACGCGAGCGCCTGCCCTTCCTTCTCCCGCATCGCCACCACATCGCGGGCCGCGCGCTCCACCACGGCCTGGACATCGGCCCACTGCACCGGCTGGTCGTTCCCGCTGCCACCGTTGGTCGCCGTCAGCACGTCCGGGTGCCGCGCGACGAACGCCAGGTCCACGGTGCCTTTGAGCTTCAGCTTCTTCTTGAGCTGCTGCGCAGCGGCCAGAACCTGTTTCGCCCGCGCCAAATCCACCATGACGCCGCGCTCCGGCGCCGGACTCTCGACCCAGCGGGCGGTCACCGCGACATGCCCGCGTACCAGCAGCTGCCGCAGCCGCTCGCGGAGTTCGATCTCGACCCCCGCGAGGTCCGCGGGCAGCTTCAGCTGCGGATTGAAGTAGCGATGGTTGACGGTGCGGATGTCGACTCGCAGCCGCCCGCTCAACACCCGATCTTCGGCCGAGCCGAAGCCTGTCATACTGCGCGGCACAGGGTCCTAAATGTAGCCCGGACGGGCCTAATTAGTGAAATACCAGCGCGCGCCGTACGACTGCACGGCCTTGGGGTAGCCCAGCCCCTCCACATAGCTCGCTCGCATGATGTTGATGTTCTGAATGGTCCAGAACAGCGTGACGCCCGCGAGCTGCATTTGCAGGTTGGTGTCCACGAAGCTCGCGCCGATCATCGCTCGCTGGTTGCCCAGGCTGTCGAGTCCGCCGAGCCCCCACTGGCTCCACGACTCCATCGCGACCTCGGCGCGCAGCGCGAAGATGCCGCTCTTGAACACGCGCCAGAACTTCGACTGGAACGTCGCGGACACGCGCGCGTGATGCGGCGGCTCGAAGTCGCCGCCACCGGTGACAGGATCGAAATACCATCCGGAGATCTGCAGCCCGGGAACGAGCTGCACCGCCGCGTGCGCCGCGACGAATTCGGTGAGCGGGGTCGGATTGAGCGAATCCACCGTCTTGATCCCGCGCGCGAATCCCAGCGGTGCAAATGGATCGCGCCGACCGCGGCCGACTTCGACGCTCAGGCGCGGGTGGTCGAATCGCACCCACGCCGCGACGTCGAGTGTTTGCTGCAGATCATTCGTCGTGTCGAGCGCCGACTGGACGTCCTTTTGCCACGCGGCTTCGGCGCGTGCCGAGAAGCCGAAGGGCAGCGTGAGCCCGGCCGTTCCATGGGCGCGCACGCCCATGCGCCCGTCCGCGTAGATGGACTGCCGGAACGCGCCCGACAGCGTGATCGGCGCGAGCGGCATCCACCCGGCGCGCCCCTCGAACTGATGCGGCGCTCCGCCCGCGCCGAATCGCGCCGTGCCGGCGATCGTCGCGCGCCGCGACGTGAGACGCGCCTCGATCGTGGCCGTGGAGACGGAGCGGTTGCCCACCAGCGAGTCATGGCTGAGGCTGGTGGACGCGAGCGTGCCCGTAATGCGCCAGCCCAATCCGTCGTCGCGCTGTGCCAGGAACACGCGCAGTGAGCGATCGCGGCGATCCTGGCGCCAGCCATCCACGCGATCGTCGGTCGCTGAGGCGCGGTGCCAGCTCGAGCCGGCCATCTGGAACGACGCTCCCACGCGGCCGCCGGGAGGCACGTAGTCGGCTTTCAGCCAGAGGTCGCTGGTGCCGAAGCTGGTGGTCGTGTTGGAGACCGGGCCGACGCCCATGCTGCTCCAATCGGCCACGAGGGACACGCCGAAGCCGGATCGCGTGCGCGTCGCGTAGCCGGCCCGATATCCGGCGATGTCTTGCCGGCCCGTCTGCACGCCGACCTGGGTGCGCGGGTCCGTCGAGCGAGGGGCGACCGTCACGAGGTACACCTGCAGCGTCGCCGGCAGCACGATCACATCCACGCGCTCGAACGGCGCGAGCGCGATGCGCGCGGGATCGAGATAGATCGAATCGCGGCCCAGCGGCATGACTGGAACGCCGTCCCAGAACACTTCCAAT
>JBOHSJ010000192.1:0-8449 GCA_050733035.1 Gemmatimonadales bacterium
GGTGAGTGAGCTCGAGATGCGTGTGGCAGTTGACGAGACCCGGGAGCAGCTCGGCATCGGGGAAATGCATGACGCGTGCGGCGCGCGGCGTGGGCACGTCGCTGTTCGGACCAACCGCCGCAATGCGGCCGGCGTCGTCTACGAGAACGGCGCCGTCTTCAATCGATGGCGCCGTAATTGGGTGGACGATGGCGGCTTGGATACGCAGCATCTTGTTACTGGCAGCTTGGAGCCACTTCGCCGTCTGCGCAACTTCGCAACTTGGCTTAGGGTGTGACGCCCACGCCGAACGGAGAATGCACCTGGCATACCTGCGTCGGCTCCGTGCCGGGATAGAACCACTCCCAGCGCCGCACCTCGAGCGGGCAGAACGGCGTCGCGAGGAAGCCGTTCGACCAATCCACTTCGCGCGTGACGAGATCCTCGGGACGTGCCCAGTCGCCGGGCGCCGGGCGGCGCTCGTACACGTCGCGCATGAACTTCGTCCACGCCGGCGCGACAATGCGGCCGCCGCCGGCGTTGTTCATGATGCGCCGCTGCAAGTCGTATCCGACCCAGACCCCCGTCACGATTTCGGGCGTGAAGCCCACGAACCAGGCATCGGTGTAATCGTCCGTCGTTCCCGTCTTGCCGCCCATCGGCACGCGCAATCCGCCGACGGCGCCCGCGGCGGTGCCGCAGCGGTGCGGCCCCGATCCCGGCTGGCAGCGCATCACGTCGCGCAGCATGTCGAGCATCAGCCAGTTGTGCTCGGGGTCCATCACCTGCTCGCGCTTGATCGTGGACTGATAGAGGATGTTGCCCTGCCGGTCCTCGATGCGCTGAATGCCGATCGGCTCGACGCGCACACCCGCGTTCGCGAACGCCGTGTAGGCCGCGATCAGCTCGATCGGCTTCGTCTCGCGCGCGCCGATGTGAATCGACGGATACGGCGGCAGCGGCGTCGTGATGCCGAAGCGCCGCGCTTCACCGATCACCGTCTGCTCGCCCAGCGCCATGCCCAGCTTGATCGTCGAAAGGTTGCGCGACAGGTAGAGCGACTGGCGCATGGGGACCAGGCCGAGCGTCGTGTCATCGTAGTCCTTCGGCTGCCACAGCGAGCTGTCGAGCTGAATGACGGGCGGATTGAGCGGCGAGTCGTCCAGCATCTCAGTCACCGGGTGACCGGCTCGGACCGCCGCGGAGTAGACGAACGGCTTGAACGTCGAGCCCGGCGGACGTGCTGACTGCGTCACGCGATTCCACTTCGAGTCCACGAAGTCCCGGCCGCCCACCATCGCGAGGATGTTGCCGGTCTTGGCGTCCACGGCGAGCAGCGCGCCTTGCAGATACTGCGAGAACGGTCCCTGATCGTCGCTGGTCGCGCGGCCCTGCTCGATGTACTCGCGGTAGGACGAGCCCTCGAACTTGCCGTTGGAGTACACACCGGACTCGATCTCGTCGAGCTGCGACTGCAGCGCCTGCTCGGCGGCCTCCTGCATGTCGAGATCGATCGTCGTGTAGATGCGCAGGCCTTTGTCGTAGAGATCGCGGCCATAGCGCGGCTCGAGGAATGCCGTCCGCAGCCACTCGACGAAATAGGGCGCCACGTCGCCGTAGCTCGTGCGACGCGTCGTCAGGACGAGCGGATACGCTTTCCAGAACTCGGCGTCCTCCGGCGTGAGGAAGCCCTGATCGCGCATCAGGTTCAACACGACGTTGCGGCGCCGCACGGCGTTATCGGGATGCGTGCGCGGGTTGTACGTACCGGGGGCTTTGGGCTGGGCCGCGAGCGTCGCGGCTTCCGCGACGTTGAGATCGCGCACCGATTTTCCGAAGAACACCTGCGAGGCCGCCTCGACCCCGGCGACGTTGGGCCCGAGGCTGATTTGGTTGAGGTACAGCTCGAGAATCGTGTCCTTAGGGAAATTGCGCTCCAGCTCGATCGCGACCCGCGCTTCTCTCAGCTTGCGCGACGGCGAGCGCTCCCGGCTGATCTTGTCCGGAAAGACGTTGCGGGCCAGCTGCTGCGTGATCGTCGAAAAGCCGCGGAATCGGTTGAGGATGGCGCCGGGCAGCCGGATGAAGTCGATGCCGTTATGACGGTAGAAGCGTTTGTCTTCGGTCGCCAGAAAGGCCTGGCGCACGTGGGGGGGGATGTCGCTCAACCGCACCACGGTGCGGCGCTCGATACCGTACTCGCTGATCAGGCGGCCGTCCGCCGCGTACACCTTGGACGTCTGCGACTGCGGGCGGTTCCGTTGATCGATGCGCAGGATGCTGGGACAACGGTCGCCAGCGCAGACGCGCGTCCACGAGCCGTAGGCCAGGCCGCTCGCATACAACAGTGCGAGTACGGTCGCGATAATCACGCGACGCCGCTGGGTCCGATCGTACCACCAACGGAGGAACCAGGGGCGCTTGGGAGCAGCGGGCGTGAAGGTCGGTGCGGCCATCTGTGTAACAACCTAGCAAAGCGATAGATTCGCCGCCATGACCGACGTGCTGAAGGAACTGGAATGGCGCGGGTTTGTGCAGCAGGCGACCCGCGGCCTGGCGGAGCACTTCGCCAAGGGCCCGGTGACGGCGTACTGCGGCTTCGATCCGACGGCGCCGTCGCTCCAGCTCGGCAATCTCATGCCGCTGATGCTGCTCGCCAATCTGCAACGCGCCGGACATCGGCCGATCGTATTGATGGGCGGCGGCACCGGTTTGATCGGCGATCCTTCCGGTAAAGCCGGCGAGCGGCCGCTCCTCTCCAAGGAACAGATTCGCGAGAACCTGCAGCGGCAGCGCGACCAGATGGCGCGCTTTCTCGAATTCGGGGCCGGTCCAACCGCCGCGCTGTTGCTCGACAACGCGAAGTGGCTTGGCTCGCAGGGGCTGATCGACTTTCTGCGCGATGTCGGCAAGCACTTCACCGTGAACATCATGCTGCAGAAGGAATCGGTGCAGGCGCGGCTGGAGTCGGGACTGTCGTTCACCGAATTCAGCTACATGCTGCTCCAGGCGTACGACTTCCTGCATCTGTTCCGCGAGCGCCAGTGCTCGGTCCAGGTGGGCGGGAGCGATCAGTGGGGCAACATCACGGCGGGCGTGGATCTCATTCGCCGCATCGAGCGCAAGGAGGCGCACGGCCTGGTCGCCCCACTCGTGACGATGGCGTCGGGCCGGAAGTTCGGCAAAACGGAGGAGGGCGCGATCTACCTCGACGCCAGCCTGACCACGCCGTACAAGTTCTACCAGTTCTGGATCAACGTGGACGACCGCGACGTCGAGAAGTACTTGAAGCTGTTCACGCTGAAGGCGCGTTCCGAGATCGACGACTTGGCGGCGCGCCAGCAACGCGAGCCGGCGGCCCGTCCGGCTCAGCGCGCACTCGCCGCCGATGTCACGACGCGAGTTCACGGCGCCGACGTGCTCAACAACGTTCAGGCGGCCTCGGCGATTCTGTTTGGAGAGGAGCAGGCAGAGGTCCACCCGCAGGTGTTCGAGATTCTGGCCGGGGAGATCCCGACGGTTATGGTCGAAGGGGCGTCGGATGACCTGGCGCTGGTGGATCTCGTGGCGCGTGCCGGTCTCGCCAAATCGAAGAGCGAAGCCCGCCGCAGCATCGAGCAGGGTGGGATCTACGTGAATCAGCAGCGCATCAAAGACGTCGCCAGGACAATTGCACCGCAGGATTGGATCGGCGGCCGCAATCTGCTGTTGCGCAAGGGAAAGAAGGAATACGCTTTGCTGAGACGCGCATGAAGGAATTGCTGCTCGAGTTCTTCGATCAGGCGTTCACGGCACCCTCGTGGCATGGCACGCCCCTGCGCGGCACGCTGCGCGGACTCACCGTCCGTGAGGCGTTGTGGCGACCGGGCCCGCGCCGGCACTGCATCTGGGACCTGGTCCTGCACACCGCGTACTGGAAGTGCATGGTTCGTCGCCGGTTGCTGCGCGATCCCGACATCGCGTTCCCGCGGGATGGCGCGAACTTTCCCGCGCTTCCCGCCCGTCCCGACGCCGCGGCCTGGAAGCGCGATCGCGCGCTGCTCGACGAGCAGCACGGCCTGCTGCGGCGCGCCATCGCGGGGCTCCGCGTCAAGGATCTCAATCGCCGCGGCTGGCGCTCGAAATGGCGGGTCAAGGCCGAGATTTATGGAATCGCCTCGCACGACCTGTATCATGCCGGTCAGATCCAGATTCTCAAGCGACTGATGAGGAGATAGCCTGATGTTCATCGGCCACTACGCGCTCGGGCTCGCGGCGAAACGGCTGGCGCCCAAAACGTCCCTTGGCACGCTGTTCGTCGCGCCGACGCTCGCCGACCTGTTGTGGCCGATCTTCCTGCTGCTCGGCTGGGAGCATGCGCACGTCGTGCCGGGGCCGAATCCGTTTCTCACGCTCTGGCTCGACGATTATCCGATTTCGCACAGCCTCTTCACGCTGATCGTGTGGGGCGCGGTGTTCGGCTGGTTGTACCGGCGCCGCGGCGGCGACAAGCGCGCCGCGCTGGTGCTCGCGCTGCTCGTCGTGAGCCACTGGGTCCTGGACTTCGTCACCCACCGGCCCGATGAGCCGCTCTATCCCGGCGGCCCCGAAGTCGGCCTCGGCCTGTGGAACTGGCCCGTGGCGACGGTGATCATCGAGACCGTCATGCTCGTCGCGGGGATTGTGATCTACCTCCGCAGCACCCGTGCCCGTGATGGGATCGGTCGCTGGGGATTCTGGGGTCTGATCGTGCTGCTGGCGGGGTCGTACTACAGCACGCTGTTCACCCCCACGCCGACGGACATGCGGGCGCTGGCGATTGGCGGCATCATCTTCGGGTGGCTGTTCGTGGTGGTGGCGTGGTGGGTGGACCGGCATAGGGACTCGGGGCTAGGGGTTGGCGGTTAGGGTTTGCAGTAACCCTAGCCCCGAATCCCCAGCCCCTAGCCCCTCAGGTCATCCAGCACCTCAATCACCTTCTCCATCTCCTCCACCGTGTTGTAGCAGTGCGGCGAGAGCCGGATCGAGCCCTCGCGCAGGCTGCACACGACGCGCGCGCGCTTCATTCCATGATAGGCTTCGGCCGGCTTCGGTGGCGCGATGCACAGAATCGCGGAGCGATGGCCGTTCTCCGTGGGGGACGTGATCCGCACGTCGTTTTGCGCCGCCCATTTCAGAATCGGCGCGTGGGTCGCCCGCGTGACCTCGGCGATGTCCCGCACGCCGATCTCCAGCAATAGCCCCAGCGACGTCGTCATGCCGACGAAGTCCTGATACGGCAGCGTGATCATCTCGAAGCGCCGCGCGTCGGACCGGAATGTCGGGTTGTACTCGGTGAGCCGCGAGAAATCGTCCGTGCCTTCGAACGCCATCCAGCCCGTCACAGTCGGCTCGAGCGTCGCGACCAGCTCCTTGCGCACGTACACAAAGCCCGATCCCCACGGCGACAGCAGCCACTTCTGTCCGCCACACGCGAGGATGTCCACCGGCGTGTCCTGCACATCGAGCACCGAGTTGCCGATACCCTGGATCCCGTCGACCACCAGATACGTGCCGTTGGCGCGGCAGGCGGTGCCAAGCTTCTTCAGGTCGGCGCGATAGCCGTTGGAGAACTGTACGAACGAGACGGCGAGCACGCGTACGCGCGGATCGCGCAGCCGCTCGAGCAAGTAGTCTTCGTCCGGCCATCCTTGCGGTGTGCAACGCGCCATCTCGACCATGATGCCCTGGTCGCGCAGCAGCAGCCACGGATAGACGTTCGCCGGGAACTCTTTGTCGGACAGCAACACGATGTCCCCGGGCTTGAGCGGCAGCGCGCGGGCGGCGAGGTGCAATCCGAAACCGGTGTTGGTGGCGAGGGCGATGGCCGAAGGGTCCGCGTTGATCAGCTGAGCTAGCCCTAGTCGCGCGGCGGCAAGCCCGGCAAACAGCTCGCGATCGGGCAGGAGATGTGGCGCGGTGCGTTTCGCGGTGAACTCGTCCAGCGCCCGGCGCGTGCGCTCCGGGATCGGTCCGATAGATGCGTTGTTCAAGTAGACCGTGTCCGCCGTCCACGGGAACTCCGACGTGCGCAGCGCCTTGAACGTCTCGCGCAGCGCACGCACGTGTGTGGGGTGGTAGGCGATTTCGGTCATGCGGCGCGGCTGAGGCCTCTGACGTCGAGCGCGTCGCGCAGGCCGTCGCCCAACAGATTCAGTCCCAGGACGGCCACGCCGATCGCGACCCCGGGCGCGATCGAGACCCACGGCGCGACGCGCAGCAGATCGCGCCCCTCGGCCACCATCGCGCCCCACGAGGGCGTGGGCGGCTGCGCGCCGAGCCCGATGAATGACAGCGCCGCTTCGGCCATGATCGCGCCGCCGATGCCGAGCGTCGCCGCAACAATCACGGGCGCGATCACGTTGGGCAGTACGTGGCGCGCGATGATCCGGGCGTCCGACGCGCCGAGCGCGCGCGCCGCCTGCACATACTCGAGCCCGCGCGCCAGCAGCACCTGGCCGCGGACGATGCGCGCCATGCCGGCCCAGCCCACGATCCCGATGACCACGAAAACCACCGGCAGCGACGGCTTCACGGCGGCGGCGATGGCGATCAGCAGCAGCAGCGATGGAAAGGCGAGCGTCACGTCGGCGACGCGCATGATCGCGCCGTCCATCCAGCGGCCGTAGTAACCCGACACGAGTCCTAACGTCACGCCGAGCGACAGCGCGATGCTCTGGCTGATCAACCCGACGGCAAGGGACAGGCGGGCGCCGTAGAGGACGCGCGACAATACATCACGTCCTTGCGCGTCGCTGCCGAGGAGGAAAGCGCCGGAAGGTGGACGCAAACTTGCAGAGAGATCGCCGCGGAACGGATCACCGGGAGCGAGCCATGGAGCGAGCAACGCCAGTACCGCGAGTGTCCCGACTAATCCCAGGCCGAAGCGAGCCCAGGGGTCACGAGCGAGTCGGGTCCAAAAGAGTGGCGCCGCCATGGGGGTCTCGACTACGTTACTCGGGACTTCACCCCCCGGGCAAGCGGATAGTGATGTGAAGCGCGACACACCGTTCACCCTCGTGCTGGGCGGCGGCGGGATGAAAGGGCTCGCCCACGTGGGCGTGCTCCAGGCCCTCCTGGAGCGCGGCCACCGGCCCACCCGCATCATCGGCTCGAGCGTCGGCGCGCTCGTCGGCGCGGCGTGGGCCGGAGGCATGGGCATCGCCAAGCTGCGCGAGATCGCCCTCAGCCTGCGCCGCAAGGACGTGTTCGCGGTCGCGCACGCCGACATGGCGTTCAAGCGCATGCGCTCGCCCGCGCTGTTCCGGCGCGAGCCCCTCGAGGACCTGATTCGCCGCACGGTCGGCGACCTCACCTTCCAGCAGCTCGATCCGCCCGTCGTCGTGAACACGGTGGACCTGAACTCTGGGATGCAGGTGTTTTGGGGCCTGCCGGGGCTCGACGACATCCGCGTGGCCGACGCGGTGTTCGCCTCGTGCGCCCTGCCCGGCTACTTCCCGCCCCACGAGATCGGCGGCCGCTTTTACGTGGACGGCGCCGTGGTGGCCAATGTCCCGTTCGTCGCGTCGCGCGCCCTCGGCCCCGAGCTGATCGTGGCGGTGGACGTCTCGGCGTCGAGCGTGCTCACCGCCGACGCACAGGACGAGGGTTTCGCGGGCGTGTTCGCGCGCGCGACCGAAATCCTGATGCAAACGCTGCTCGAGCAGCGCGTGAAGACCTGGACCACGCCGCCGGTCTACTATATCCAGCCGCGCGTCGAGCACGTCACGATGTTTTCGTTCGATCACCTGCGCGAGGAAGTCGAGGAAGGCTATCGCGCGACGAGCACGGCGCTCGAGCGTGACGACTGGCCGGAGCCGGGCGACGTCGGAATCTTCCCCAAGCGGCGCGTGATGGTGCGCGTCGAGCGCGAGCGCTGCATCGGCTGCGGCGCCTGCCTGGTGCACGGGCCGCAGGGAATGTTCGTGCTCGACTCGGACCGTAAGGCGGTGGTGACGCAGCCCGATCAGGAGTGGTCGCCGATGGACGGCGGCTATATCCGGCACTGCCCCACCTACGCCATCATTGCGCGGCCGGCCGGGCAGGCGAAGGAGCTGCTCCGGTCAGGGTAATGTTGGTGTAGGGGCGGATCTGTATCGCCGATCGATTTCCATCAACTCCTGCACTACCCGATCCCAGTTGTAATAGGTCTCCACGGCGCGGCGCCCTGCCGCGCCCAGTCGTTGCCGGCGCTCAGGATCCGAGAGCAGCTCTGTGACACCGGCCGCCACCGCCGCCGGGTCGTCAGGATCCACGAGAATGCCCGTCTCCCCTTCCCGCACCGCATCGGGCACGCCGCCCGAGCGCCCCCCGACCACCGCCAGCCCGCACGCCGACGCCTCGACCAACGAGATCCCGAAACCTTCGACGAGCAGCTCGTGGCGCCGTGAGGCGCCGACATACAGGTCCGCGGCGTTGTAGAGCGCGGGGAGATCGGCGTCGGGGATGGGAC
>JBOHSJ010000193.1:0-1976 GCA_050733035.1 Gemmatimonadales bacterium
TGATGTAGTACGGGATGTTTCCAATCACCTTCGCGGCGCCGTAGCTATGCCAGTCGAGCTCGAGTGCGTCGCCGGCGACGACCGTCAGGTTGTCACGAGCACTGAGCGCGGCGGCCAACCCGCGATCCTTTTCGATCGCAACCACTCTCAATCCACGAGCGAGCAATTCCTGTGTGAGGGTTCCACGCCCCGGTCCAATCTCAAGTACCAACTCACCGGGCCGCGGATCGAGTGCATCCGCAATGCGGGCGAGAATCGCTGGTTCACTGAGGAAATGCTGGCCCAGCCGGCGCGGACTCAAACCTTGAGCAGAACGAGCGTACGGTCGTCGTTGGCGGGAGCGCCACCCGTGAAGGCGGCGATGTCGGTGAAGACGGCCTCGAGAATATGCTGCGCGGGGCGACTCCGCAGATTGATGACGTGGCTGAGCACACGCTGCTCGCCGAACCGTTCCCCGCTCGGACCCCGAGCATCGGCCAGGCCGTCGGTGAAGAGACACAGCACCTGCTTGCCGCGCTCGAACGGCACGGCGCGCTCCTGCCCACCATCGCCCAGGCCGAGCGGTGGCCGGGTCGCTTCCAGGCGCATGGCCGCTCCGGTCTCCGTGGAGACGAGAAATGCGTGCGGGTGGCCCGCATTGGCGTAAGTGAGTATCCCTTTGGCGGGATCCGCCACGGCATAGCAGAGCGTCAGGAACATCTCCGTCTCCGCCAGCTCCTCGGCGAGCGAGCTCTCGAGCCGGCGCAACGCTTCGTGCGGCGACTCCGCGGTCTCTGCGTGGATACCGGACGCCGCCATCGCCAGCGCCATGATGAGCGCGGCGCCGAATCCGTGGCTCGATACGTCGCCGATCATCACGCCGATGCGCTCGCCATGCAGACTCAACAGATTGTAAAAGTCTCCCCCCACCGACTCGGCCGGACGGCAACGCGCCGCGACGTCGCCCTTGGACGCCACGACCGCCGGCGACGGCAGCAGCTTGAGCTGCAGGTCGTGCGCGAGCTCCAGTTCGCGGCGCACGCGCTGCTGGCCGAGGTCGCGCTCGACCAGCCGCGCGTTCTCGATCGCGGCACCGATCTGGTTCGCGATGGCGGCGACCAGCTTGCGGTCGCCCGCGGTGAACGCGTCTTCGCCCGTGCGGTCGGTCAGGTTGATGACGCCGATCGGCGTGGGGACGCGACCCGGCGACGCGTACACGACCGGTACCGACAGAAACGCGAGGCCCCGGTACTGCCGCTCGATGGGGTTGGGCGGCTTCTGCGCGCGCTGGTCGTGGGGGTCATAACTGATGATCCGCATCTCGCGGAAGACGCGCGCCGCGACGGACCTTGGATCATCCACTTCGATGGGATCGGACTCCGCCAGCTCCACGCCGCGCGCCGCCACGATCCGCAGCACGTGCGCCCGCGGATCGTGCACCATCAGCGTGGCGCGGCGCGCGCGCACGACGGCGGAGACTTCGCGCAGAATCCGGTTCGCGGCCTCATCCAGCCGAATCGTATGGCCGAGGATTTCGCTGATCGTGTAGATCAGATCGATTTCTTCGTAGCGCCCCGACAGCTCGGCGGCGACCTGACCGGTTTCTTCCTCCGCCTCCATGACGGCGCCGATCACTTCGGCCAGCTCGACGGCCGCGTGCTCGCCGCTCCCTTTTATCTCGAGCCACGTGTCGGCGACCGTCGGGATGGGCTGAAACCAGGCAGGACCATCGGGTGTTTCGAGGCGGCCCCCCCCGTCGCCGTTCGGGGCCGGCGTCCAATGCGGCTCTTCCCTCCCCTCCCCTAACCCTCCTCCTACGGGCAACAGCCGGCCGCCCGGAGTCTTCGCGCGCCACAACCGCAGGGTAGTTCCCGAAAGCGCCGCGAGCACCGGCAGGAGGCGCTCGAGCCGTGTCACCCCGCTCGCAGCGTCAGGCAAATGCCGTTGCCTTTCTCGTTGAACGCCACGTCGTCCACCAGGTGACGGATGACGAACAA
>JBOHSJ010000194.1:0-1867 GCA_050733035.1 Gemmatimonadales bacterium
TTTCCGAGGAATCTGGCCACCCTGCGCATGGAGCTGGTCGCGCTGGCGGCGCTCGGGCGCGCGCGAGAAGTGAACGAGCGGCTCGCTGAAATAGACGAATTCCCGCCCGACCCGATCCGGCTGCCGGCCCCGGTGATGCTCGAGACCGCGTTGGACCTCGCCGCTCACGGCGACAGCGCAGCCGCTCGCCGCGCGTTGGCCCGCACGCTCGCCTGGCATGCGCGTCGGCCAGCCGCGGAGCAAACGACGGCAGCGATGCGTTTCGAGCGCGCCAAGACCTACTACGCGGCTGGGTACGCGGACTCCGCACGCGCCATCGCAGAGCAACTCGTCCTCGCGCATCCCGATTCGCAGCAGTACGCGGGGCTGCTCGGCGTGCTGGCCGTTCAGCGCGGCGACCGCGCCGAGGCCGCGCGTTTTGACCGGGTGCTAAGCTCCCTCGAGCGGCCCCTGGGACGCGGCCAGGCCACCTACTGGCGCGCGTGCATCGCCGCGTTGTCGGGTGAGCACGATCGAGCCCTGGACCTCCTTGCGCGGGCCCTCGACGCCGGATTCTTCTTCCAGGTTCACTTTCTCAGTGCACACATGGAGCCGAGCTTCGCCGCCTTGCGGGACGACCCGCGGTTCCAGCAGCTACTGCGGCCAAAGGGATGATCGGACTGCTCGCGTTGAGTCTGGCCACGCCGCTGTGCGCGCAGGGAATCACCTCCGCCGCTTTGCAGGGTCGCGTGCTCCAAACCGACAGCGCGCCGATCGCCGGCGCACGCGTGACGGCGACGCACGCGCCCAGCGGCACGCATTGGCAGGTGGTGACCGACGCGGCGGGACGCTACTTCATGGAAAACGTCCAGGTCGGCGGGCCCTACGTCCTCGAGGCGATCGCCCTTGGGTTTCGGCCGATTCGCCGAACCGGGATCGTCCTCGCGCTCGGCCAACGCGACCGCGCAGATTTTGTGCTCGAGCCAGCGGCGGTCGAGCTCGATGCACTGACCGTCAGCGCGAGCGTGGATCCGTTGGTGAATTCCGGACGCACCGGGCCGGCGCACGCCGTCTCCGCGACGGAGCTCGGCGCGCTCCCGAACGCGACGCGAGACTTGAGCGTTGCGGCGGCGCTCAGTCCCCTCGCCGCGCTGCGGCCGCTCGGGGGGATCTCGATCGGCGGACAGAATCAGGGGTTCAACAGCTTCCAGGTCGATGGCGGCGTGAACGCGGACCTGTACTTGGGGCGAACCCCCGGCGGCGCGAGTCCGAGTGGTGCGCTCCCGGAAGTGTTGCCGCACGCGATCTCGCTGGAGACGGTCAGCGAGTTTCAAGTGCTCGCCGCGCCGTTCGATGTCCGGCTCGGGGGCTTCGCGGGCGGCCTCTTGAATGCGGTGACGAAATCGGGAACGAACGATTTCCATGGCTCGGCATTCGGCTTCCTCCAGAGCGGTAGGGTCATGGCGAAGAACGCGGCCGGAAACCGGTCCGATTTCACGACGTGGCAGTTCGGTGGCACGCTGTCCGGCCCGATCGCCCGCAACCGGATGCACTTCTTTCTGAACGCCGATCTACAGCAGCGTGTCGTGCCCGACGCCGGATTCCTGATCGCGGCAGACTCGGGCGGCGCCGACCTGCGCAAGACCGGGATTTCCTTCGCAAGTGCCGAGCGGTTCCGGCAGCTCCTGGACAGTTTCCAGCTGGACCCAGGCTCGCTCGGACCGTCCGACGGACACCTGCCGGCTCAAGACGTGTTCGCCAAGATCACCATGCAGCTCGGTACCAGCGGCCACGTGGAAGTGTCGCACCATTACGGCCACGGCGATCGCCGGGAGTTCATCGATACGGGTCGCGCGGCGAACATCTACGCCCTCTCGTCTGTCGCCGG
>JBOHSJ010000195.1:0-7298 GCA_050733035.1 Gemmatimonadales bacterium
ATCTCGCTCATTCGCGGCTGGGTCTGGGCGCGCACGACGATTGCCGGCCAGTCGTACACATTCGCCAGCGCGCACACCGAGGCCAACCTCGCCGGTGCGCCGCCGGGGCTCCTGGAGCAGATCCGCGCCGCGCAGGTGGGCGAGATGGTGGCGACGCTGGCCGCGGACGAGCGCGTCGTGCTCATCGGCGACCTGAATGACCAGCCCGGCTCGCCGATGTACAACGTGCTGACGGGCTCGGGATTCACGGATAGCTGGTCGGGGCTGCATCCTGGCGCGCGGGGGCTCACCTGCTGCCACGACGCCGACCTCTCCGACGCTGTCGCGGATTTCAATCAGCGGATTGACTACATCTTCACGCGCGGCTTCGCGCGGGATGACGGCACGCTGTTCGGTCAGGTGGACCGCTTCGGTGACGTTCCAGCGGACCGCGTGGCCGGACCGGCCTCTCGCCTCTGGCCGTCCGACCACGCGGGGCTACTCGCCGCACTCCGCTAGTTCGTCCGCGGCGTCACGCGCTCAGCCTCCAGGCTGGCGTCGAGGGCCTTGCCGATCCGGGCGCGCGCCTCCTGGAGGTGCGCCACCGTGTACGCGTCGAAGCGCGCCGGTGTGGCGAGGCGAGCGGCCAACCGCCGGTTCAACTCCACCAATCGTGAACGGGCCACCGCCCGGGCGTCCGCCGGCGTCCGATCACCCGGCGTCACCAGAATCGTCGAGAGCTGGTCGATGTACGCGCGCTGCAGGTCACGGCGTGTCGCGCTCACGTTGCGGCCCGGTCCCGTCCAGACCTCGCTCCACGTCGCCCGCGTCAGCTCGTCCATGACCTCCGGAATCGTCACCACATTCGTCACGCCAAACTTGGTTTCGGCGTCCCGAATGGCGGCGAGGCGGAACGGGTGCAGCACCTGGCTCAACACCGCGGTCTGGAATCCCACCACCTGCTCGTGGTAGGGGAAGTCGATGCGCCCGTTCCAGGTGAGCGTCGTGCCCCAGTGCAGCCAGCGATTCGAGCCGAACTGCGCCAGGACGCTCTGCGGCAACGCGAAGGCGCGCTCCGCGAACACGCGATCCACCAGGAACGCGAGCGCCTCGTGCTGCTTGGCACGCGGGACGGCGACGAACGGCTGGCGCGCGTTCGGATCGCCCGCGTGATCGCGATTGATGTACTGGCCGCCCACGTACTTCACCATGGGCGCCACGGCCTGGGCGTACAGCCCGAACAGGTTCATGTACGCCGCGGTCAGCTCGAAGTAGCGCTTGTCGTCCGTCAGCACGTTCTGCGGCAGCGTCTGCCACAGCGAGCGAATCATGTCGGTGCGCTGCTTGCCCCACGCGAGCGGATCGTCGCTCAAGTCGAAGACGTTGATGGACGGATCGATCGCGCCCGGTCCGCCGGCTTCCGCGTTCGTGCCGTACAAATGGCGCGGATCGGCGACTTCGCGGGCCAGCGCGCGGGCGCGCGCGTCGTCGGGCGTGTAGGCGAATGAAATCGCCCAGCGGTCATACGAGCCGACGACCGGCGTGTAGTAGTAGCCGTTCGCCGTGCCACGCGGCGCGACGTTCGGCGTGGGATACTCCATCACGGAGCTGAACACGCCGTTCTGCTCCGCCCAGGCGCGGTCGTGCAGCTTGGCAAACGGCGTCGACGCCGAGGAACGGAAGTTGTGCTGCAGGCCGAGCGTGTGGCCGACCTCGTGCGCGGTCACCCACCGAACGACCTGGCCGACGTACTCCATCGGCACCGGATCGCCCGGCTTGATTTCGCCGCGCTCGGCGAGCAGCACGCCGAGCAGCGCGCCTTGCGAGATCATCGCATCGGCGAAGCCGGCGATCTCGCCGGAGCCCTCAGTGAAATTCAGCGTCCGGTTGAACGCTTCCGCGACGGTGGATGGCGCTACCAGGTTGCGCCACGCGGTGCGGAAGCCGCTGAACATGCTCGCCTCGAAGAGAATGTCGGCATCGAGCACTTCACCCGTGCGCGGGTCAACGACCGACGGACCAATCGCGCCGTAGCCGGGCTGGTCGGAAACGTTCCAGCGCAGCGTCGGGTAGCGAATGTCTTCGGGATCGGCGCCGTCGGGCAGCAGCTCGGCGCGGATCGCGTCCCTCCAGCCGGCCGCCTCGAACGCCGCACTCCACATCCCGACGCCTTCCTTCATGAAGGTGCGGTAGGCTTCCGGCACGTTGGGATCGATGTAGTACACGATGGGCTTCTTGGGCTTCCACAGATCACCCACTTGCTCACCGCGCTCCAACCGCCAGCGATTCACGAACCGGACGAAGGTCGTGGTGTCTTCCTGCGAGAAATCCTTGTGCACAGTCCAGAAGTTGCCGACCCGATCGTCGCCGACGCGCGGCGTCATCGGATCAGCCGGCAGCGCGACGAGGCTGTAGTGAATCCCCACCGGGACGTACCGGCCGTCGGGCACCGAGTTGAACTGGGCTGGCTCCTGCGGCCTGAACGTCAGCTTGGCGCGGATGTTCAGGTTCTGCGGGAATGCTTTGACCGATTCGAGATAGCTGCGCGGCTTTTCGAACGCGGCTACCCCGGGGCGCCCCGGCGTCGTGGAGACCGCGAAGCGGACGCGCAGGCCGACGCCGGACAGGTCGGAGACCCACCAGTCGTAGGTGTTGATCACGAGCGCGGAATCGTCGCGGATCGACTCGATCTTCGCCTGATCGAGCACCGACGATCCGAACGTCAGCGCGACCGCCTGCTGCGCCGGGGCGTTGTCGCGCGCGGTGAAGCGCGCCGGCCGCTCGACCAGGAATACGCGGTCGCCGTGGCGCTCCAGCGCCACCTGATGCCCCTCGAAAATGTCGAGCATCGTGCCGCCGAACAGGCCCGCGGCGCCGATGCCTTGCGAGATCTCGTAGACCAGCAGGAAATCCTGACCGATGCGATCCTTGGGAATCACCAGGTACAGGTTCTCGCCTTTTTCATACGTGTCGAACAGCCCGGTCCGATGCGTCGCGCCGCGCACCACGTCCGCGAACTTCTTGAACGAGCTGGGCGGCGTGCTGTCGCGCGCGGCCTGAGCGGGGGCGGGGGCGGGAGCGTTTGCAGGCTTGCGGCCCTGCGCGGCACCGGTCTGGCAAGCGGCGAGGAGAACGGCACCGATAGCCAACAGCGAGCGCTTCATTGCAGCAACCTCCAGTTGAGCGGTGATGACGGCGAGCGTATCTCTGTTCAGATGCGACAGGAAGGGCCCGCGTTGCTTTTCTAACGCAACCCGGACCGCCGTTCCGGAATCCGTGCCCTAAAGGGCCGGCTCGGCCAATTCGCGCGTCCTGAAGGACGCGATCAGCCCTTTAGGGCTCGCGCCTTGGCCGAGCCGGCGCTTTAGCGCACGGATAACTAATCCAGTCTGCTTCTTTTCCTTCTACGTCTCTTACGTCGTCACTTTGCCAATTGGCAAGCTGCGAATCCTTTTGCCGGTCGCGGCGAAAATCGCGTTGCACACGGCCGGCGCGATCGGCGGAACGGACGGCTCCCCGATGCCTCCGATGGGGTCCGTGCTCGGCACGATGTGCACCTCGACCACCGGCATCTCCGGCATCTGGAGCATCGGGTAGTCGTTGAAGTTGCTCTGTTGCACTCGGCCCTTCTCGATCGTGATCTCCCCGTAAAGCGCCGCGGACAGCCCGAACACCACGCCGCCCTGCATCTGCGCGGCGATCGTATCGGGATTGACCACCGGCCCGCAGTCCACCGCGCACACGACGCGATGCACGCGCACCGTGCCATCCGGCGCCACCGACACTTCCGCGACCTCGGCGCACGTCGTTGGCTCCCATTCGGCGATCGCGATGCCGCGTCCACGCCCGGCCGGGAGGGGCGTACCCCAGCCGGCTTTCGTCGCCGCGAGCTCCAGGACGCGGAGATGGCGTGGCTTCGCTTGCAGCAGCTCGCGCCGCAGCTCGTAGGGATCGCGGCCCGCGGCGGCCGCGACTTCGTCCATGAAGCACTCGACCACGAAGGCGTTCTGCGACGCGCCCACCGAGCGCCAGAAGCCGAGTGGCATGGCCATATCCACCGCGAGCTGATCCACAAAAATGTTCGGGAACGCGTACGGGACGTCCGCGGCGCCATCGATCAGCGTGCCGTCAATGCCGTTCTGCAGCGGCCCGAACTTGGTGAGAATCGGCGGCGCGACAATGTGGTGCGTCCATGCGACCGGCTTGTTCTGTGCATCGAATCCCGCGGCCAGTTTGTTGTACGTCGCCGGACGATAGAAACCGTGTTTGGTATCGTCTTCGCGCGACCAGATCACCTTGACCGGCGCGTTCACCGCTTTCGATATCGCGACCGCTTCCGCCACGAAATCGGATTCGAGCCGCCGCCCAAACCCGCCGCCGAGCAGCGTCGTGTGAATCTTGACCGCTTCCTTCGGCACTCCCGCCACCTCGGCGGCGACTTCCTGCGCGCGCGTCTGATTCTGCGTCGGCGCCCAGACGTCACAGGCACCGGCGCGCACATGCGCCGTGCAATTCATCGGCTCCATCGTCGCGTGATGCAGGAAGGGAACGGTGTAGACGCTCTCGATCTTCTTCGCTGCTCCAGCCAGCGCGGCTGCTGCATCTCCGACGGTTTTGGCAGTTACTCCCACTTCCCCAGCTCGCGCCGCGAGTTTCCCTGGGATGTCACCGAGCGCGGCGTTGGGGCCTTCGTCCCAAGTGATCCTGAGCGCCTGGCGTCCCTGGACCGCTTGCCAGTATGAATCGGCCACGACGGCGACGCCGCTCTCAGTGCCGACGCCCCATGCGCCGTTCGTGCCTGTCCAGGGCGTGCTGTCGAGCTGCACCACGTGCCGCACGCCGGGGACCGCCTTCGCCGCAGTCGCGTCGAAGCTTTTCACCTTTCCGCCGAACACCGGCGCGCGCTCGATGCTGGCGACGAGCATTCCCGGCATGCGGACGTCGATCCCGAACTGTGCGGAGCCGTTGACCTTGGACGGTGTGTCGAGGCGTCGGACGGGCGTGCCGAGGATGCGGAAGTCCTTCGGGTCTTTGAGGGGTGGGTTCTCCGGAACGGGAATGGATGCGGCTTTCTGGGCGAGCTCGCCGTACGTCATGCGGTGGCTCGCATGGGTGACCACACCGTTCTGCGTTCTGCAGTCGGCGGGTGGGACGCCCCAGGTTTGCGCCGCGGCGCCGACCAGCATCATGCGGGCGCTCGCGCCTGCGTTGCGCAGGATGTCGTACGACGTCCGCACGCTCGTGCTGCCGCCGGTGGACATGCGCCGAGACCATCCGGCTGGGTTGATCGGCAGCGGACCGACTTTGACTCTCGACCAATCGGCGTCGAGCTCTTCCGCGACGATCATCGCGAGCGCCGTGTGATTTCCTTCGCCCATCTCGGACTTGTCGATCGTCACGGTGACCGTGCCGTCGGTGTCCACCTGTAGCCATGCGTTGGGAGCGAACGGGACCACGCCGTGGCGATCGGGAACGCGGAAAGCGATGAGCAGTCCCACAGACCCCGTTACTTCCAGGAAGTGCCGGCGATCCATCAGGCCTCCTTGGCCGCGCGATGGATCGCGGCCCGAATGCGCTGGTAGGTGCCGCAGCGGCAAATGTTCGTCATCGCGACATCGATCTCGGCATCAGTGGGCTGCGGCTTGCTGCGCAGCAGCGCCGCGGCCGCCATGACCTGGCCCGACTGGCAGTACCCGCACTGCGGTACGTCCTCGGCGATCCACGCCTTCTGCACGCGATGCGTCGTGGTCGCGCTCAGGCCTTCGATCGTGGTGATTCGCTTCGTCCCGACCGCGGCAACCGGCAGCACACAGGCGCGCACCGGCTCGCCGTCGAGATGCACCGTACACGCGCCGCATTGCGCGATGCCGCAGCCGAATTTCGTGCCCGTGAGCCCGAGATGGTCGCGCAGGACCCAGAGCAGAGGAGTATTGGCGGCTGCCTCAACCGTGCGGCGCCGGCCGTTCACAAGCAGGGAGTACGAAGGCATGGGCAGGCCTCAGAATGAGTACCTAAAACGTGGCGGACTGGACCGGAAGGCGCTAGTTCTCGGAGCAGGGAGCAGGGAGCAGGGAGCAGGGAGCAGAGGACTGTGGTCTATCCTCAGCGAAAACGTCGCAACAATCCATGTAGGCAAGCGAGGATCTCGTCGAGTAGCAGCTAAACCTATAGCGATGCGGAGGTGCTGCTCCCTGCTCACCGCTCCCTGCTCCTGGAGTTAGGTTACCGTCTATGAAATCGATTACTTGCCTTGCCGCGATCTTGGCGGCCGCGCCGTCTCTAGTCTCCGCCCAGGCCCACGACCACGGTTCTGGCGAGCAGCTCGGCCGCGTGACTTTCCCCGTCAGCTGCAACGCGGAAGCGGGGAAACGCTTCGAGCACGGCATGGGATTACTGCACTCGTTCTGGTGGGAGGAAGGAGCTGGCGCGTTCCGAGACGTCGCCGCCGCCGACAGTACCTGCGCGATGGCGTATTGGGGCAGCGCGATGAACGCCTGGGGAAATCCGTTCGGCGGGGGGCCGTCGGGGCAGGCGCTCGCGGTCGCGGGGCAGGCGGCCGAGCGAGCGGCGGCGATGGGCGCCAAGACGCCGCGCGAGCGCGGCTTCATCTCGGCCGTCGCCACCCTGTATCGTGATCACGGCTCGGTTTCGAACGTCCAACGGCTGCGCGCCTACTCCGACACGATGGCGCGCGTGTATCGTGACAATCCCGGCGACGTCGAGGTCGCGATTTACTACGCGTTGTCGCTCGTCGCGACCGCGCCCGCGACCGACACGACGTTCGCGCGGCAGAAGGCAGCGGCGGCGATCCTGAATCCGCTGTTCGTGCGCTTCCCGCAGCATCCCGGTCTCGCGCACTACATCATCCACGCCAACGATTCGCCGCGGCTCGCGTCCCTCGGTCTGGACGCGGCTCGCCGCTACGCGGCAATAGCCCCGTCCGCGCCCCACGCCCAGCACATGCCGTCGCACATCTTCATTCGACTGGGCCTGTGGGAAGACGATATCGCGTCGAACCAGCGCTCGTACGACGCCGGTGTGGCATACGCCAAGGCACAAGGATTGGCAGGCGTCTACTATCACGAGTTTCACGCCCTCGATTACATGGTGTACGGGTATCTCCAGCTGGGCCGCGATGCCGCCGCCCGCCGCATCGCGGCGCTTGCCGACAGCTTGAACCAGGTCGACGCGCAAGGCTCGTTCATCACGAGCTATAACCGCCTGGCGCTGGCCGCGCGCGTGGCGCTGGAGCGCAATGACTGGTCGGCGGCCGCCAAGCTGCGCATCCCGAATGCGGCGCCGGCCACGCTCGGCGCCGT